>NZ_CP009503.1:318256-636513 GCF_000969965.1 Methanosarcina sp. WWM596 | reverse complement strand
TCAACAGGAAAAGAAAAAAGAATTTATTGTGTTTTCCCCTTCAGAAAGGAAAAAATTTGACATATACAGCGCTGCCCTGGAATATGCAGAAAAGCTGGGAAGACAGCTTGTCATGGATTATATGGTAAGTGCAGGGCTTGAAAAAGAGGACATAAAGATAGATGTCAGCAGGAAGCACCTGGCACCCACAGGCTGGACAGACGTGCCTATGGAAACAAAACTTATCTATGTAGGAGTAGGTGTTCCGAAGAATACCCATGCAGTCTAAAAGAAAAGGCAAGAAGTAATGGAAATTACGATTACACATTATAAAAGGAAATATATATATATTGTGACATAACTTCACAAATCAGACTAAAAAAGGTAATGAATAAAACTAAAAGAAGATATAGATCGCCTAAAATTGAGTAAAAAATGGGGCTGTTTTGACAATGCAATATAGTCTGGGTATTGACGCAGGTGGAACATATACTGATGTGGTTATCTTGAGGGATTCAGACAGCAGTATCCTTGATACAGGCAAAGCAGTTACCACCTATCCAAATCTTATGACCGGAATTCGGAACGCAATTGACAAGTTGAACCCGGAATATCTTAAGAAAGTAAAACTCGTGTCGGTTTCCACAACTCTCTCAACAAATACTATAATGGAAAGGACAGGGTATCCTGTTGGACTGATCCTTGTAGGGGACTACACCATTCCAAAGGAGCTGCCAGCCGACTACTGTATTACAGTGAAAGGGGGGCATGACAGCAATGGAAACGAACTCCACCCCCTTGACATCACAGCTGTAGAACAGTTTGCGGTAAGTCTAAAAAATAAAGTATCTGCATTTGCCGTTTCTTCCTATTTTAGCACCAGAAACCCGGAACACGAACTGAAGATAAAGAACATAATCCTCAAACTTACAGGGCATCCTGTAGTTTGCGGGTATGAACTCTCCCAGGAACTTGGAGCTTACGAAAGGGCAACAACCGCAGTTTTAAATGCTCAACTAATTCCCATAACATACCAGTTTATCCATTCCATCATGTCTGAAGTAAAGGAAAGAAAGCTTGATGCGACGGTTCTTATGTTAAAATGTGACGGCTCAGTTATAGATATCAAAGGAGCAAAACTGCGCCCGATCGAGACTATTTTTTCCGGCCCCGCTGCAAGTATTATGGGGGCATCACATCTTTCAGGGCTTGACACATGTGCTGTGATCGATGTTGGAGGGACGAGCACAGATGTTTCTATAATTAAAAACGGCGTGCCAGAACTCTGTGAGAAAGGGGCAATTGTTGGAGGCTGGCAAACCCACGTAAAAGCTATAAAAATGGAAAGCTCCGCAAACGGAGGAGATAGCCATGTTTGGTTCAAGAAATGCATAAGGATAGGGCCAAAAAGAGTCATTCCCCTCTGTTTTGCCGCGATAAAATACCCCAACTTTAAAGAAAAACTTGAAAAGAATCCCATCCCTTTAAGGACAATGCTTAATGAGCATATCCAGCCCACCAAGTTTTTTGTAAGAACCGGAGTAATACCCGTCAACCCCACAGAGAGTGAGAAAAAGCTGCTGGAAGTTATAGGAGACGAACCAATTTCTATCCACGAAATATTAAATAAAATGAAGCGTGTTCCTTCTCCTGCAATCCTTGATTCCCTGCTCAACCAGCGGATGATCCAGGCAATAGGCTTTACGCCCACTGACGCCCTGCACGTCCTTGGGGAATATACGGAATGGGATGTAGAGACTGCCCTGATCGGAGCAAAAAAACTTTCTCGCTTTACTCAAATGGGAGTGCATGTCTTCTGTAAAAAAGTAAAGCATCAAGTTGCCAGAAATATGGCTTACAGCCTGATGTCCTTTATAATGGAAGGAAAGGGAAAAGATGGAATAAAAATGATGCTGGAAGAAGAGGTTCCTGTCCAGTACAAGGTAAATATTCCCATCGTTCTGCTAGGAGGACCAGTAAAAGCCTACTATGGGGAACTGAAAGCCCTCATAGATGCAGATATTATTGTTCCCGAGCAGGCGAGCGTAGGTAATGCTGTCGGAGCTCTCGTAGGAAAAGGGATTAAAAGAATTGAGATAACTATCAAGCCTTACTCGATGGATAATCCAAATCAGAATTTCCTTGTATTTACCCCGGCAGGAAGAAAAAAGTTTGAGCAATACAGGGCTGCAGTGGAATTCGCTCAAAAAACCGGGGAAGAGATGATTCTGGATTCTATGAAAGCTTTTGGACTTCCGAAAAGTTCAGTAAAGATAGATACCAGCATAGAATATCTCGTCCCTCCAGAATGGAAGCACACTCCGATGGAGACAAAGATAATGTTTGTCGGAGTTTGTACTCCCGGGTTTCCAATTGACTGAATTTTACGATTATACTCCTAGAAACAGGTAGTTCGAAAAAGTGCTGGAGAATTTTTGACTTTGAAAAAGAATAGCCAAGGAACCTGCCTGCCGGAAAGAAGGACCGGCGGCATATCGCAGCTTTTTATACTGCAGGAAGTAGGGAGATATGGAATCTTCACTTATTGATCTTGTTTTTCGCTCCGATAAAAGAAAAAACCTTCTTATACTGCTGGATCGCGGCTCAAAAAGCATTGATGAAATCAAGGATGAACTTGATGTTACTGCCACATCGATTCTTCCCCAGATAAAGAAACTGATAGATAACGATCTCATCGTCCAGGAAGACCGGATGTATAAGCTTACGGTACTTGGAGAGTTCATAATCAAAAAGGTAAAGCCACTGATCAGTGCCCTTGAGGTTGTGGAAAAAAATAACTGTTACTGGACAGGCCATGACCTGAATTCAATCCCCCGCCACCTTCTGGAAAGAATTTCAGAGCTTGGAGACTGCACTCTCATAGAGCCGGACCTGAACCACTTTTATGAACCTTCCCAGAAGATTATTGATAGCATGGCCAATTCGAAGATAGTTTCAACCCTTGCTTCATATTTTAATCCTGCCTATCTGCCCTTATATGTGGAGCTTGGCCGAAAAGATGCTGAACTTTCTCTTAATTTTACACAGTCTGTCTGGGACCATCTTTCAAACGAGCACTCAAGTATGATAAAAGAGCTAATGAGCATGGATAATGTGAGCCTTTACATCTCTAAAGAGGGAATAAAAATTTCTGAAATTACGGTAACTGATAAAATAATGCTCCTTGGGCTCTTTGATAAAAATGGAAAGTTCGACCAGCAGTTTATTCTGAGCTTTGAACCTGCTGCCCTGCGCTGGGGCCAGGAATTGTTTGACTATTTCAAGAGGCTTTCCAAACAGGTAAATAAAATCTAACTTAAAAAGGACCATATAAAAGGAGAGGTACTGATGAAAAACCCCAATTTATTAAAAATATAACTATTGTCTTGCTCTTCAGGCGTGTGAAAAAAAGATAGATCAAAGTTTTGCCGGATGAGACTCAGATATTGGGACATCAAAAACAAAAATAATGAAATATTATTATATATCTTATAGTAGTAGTTTGTTAGATAAAAATGGCAATTTTCAGAATGACCCTGCAGTTCTTAATCTGAGGTACTTTTTCTACAAAAGTACTTCTTCCATAAAAAGTGATAATGGCAAGGGAGAAAGGTAAGAGAAGTGTATAAACTTCTGGTATAGAGATATATACAATGTTAGATATAATGGAATGAAACATAAGAGAGGGAATCAGATGGAATCATCATTACTGGATGTTCTCTTTCTTTCAGAAAAAAGGAAAAACCTTCTTCTGCTGCTTCTGGACGGACCCAAGACCATAGAGGAAATTAAAAACACACTCGAGGTACGTTCAAGTCCGATAATGACCCAGATAAAGATCCTGATGAAACAGGATTTAATTATCGAAAACAACAGGCTCTACAAACTCTCCAGTATAGGAGAGATTCTTGTCCTCAAGATGAGAGCAATACTTGAAACTTTTAATGTCTTCGATAAAAACCACGATTACTGGATAAACCAGGATATGACATCAATTCCTCCTGAATTCCTGGATAATATCGGAAAGCTTGGAGACTATAGTGAAGTAAACCCTGACAGGAACCACGTGTTCGAGTATCCAAAGGAAGTCGTAAAGCACCTTTCAGAATCTGAGAAGGTGATGATCTCATCTTCATTTTTCCTTCCGATCTATCCTTCGCTCTGTATAGAGCTTGCGGCAAAGGGTACGGATATTACACTTGTATTCACTGAGTATGTTTATGACAGGATGCTTAATGACTACAAAAAAGAGCTTGAACATTTCCTGAACTTAAAATACACTAAACTCTATGTCTGCAACAACAACAATATGAAAATCGCATCAAGCATAGTTACAGATAAATTTATGGCTCTATCCCTCTTTTGCAATAGCGGGATCTATTATAACCATAACCTGGTAAGTTTTGACGAAAGCGCACTTAAATGGGGAAAGGAACTTTTTGAACATTATAAAGGTATGGCAAGGCCGATTACAAAGGTCTGAGAGAGATTCTCCCCTCCATAAAAATTCCAGGTTAAAAATAGCTCTTAAAAAGATTAGCCTTAAAAAGATTAGCCTTAAAAAGATTAGCTTTAAAAAGATTAGCCTTGAAAAGATTAGCTCTTAAGAAGCACTGCGCGGAAAGCAGTTAATGGATCCTTTTCCGCAGAGAACTTCAATAGAACTTTATTGCAACAACTGTAATACTTCTTTTCGTAGGGAGTTCATAAAGAGCCTGAAATATCTGCCTGTGAACGGATAGTATCTCACTTACCGCAGATGTACACAAATAAGAAATTAATTGCCGATTTGTCCGATATTCTCAATATTATGGCGAGTTTATTTTTAACCCGTGATCATATTGAGAATATAGATAACATTTTTGTGGATTTCTGCGGAAGGTCGATAGTATGACGGGTTTTCATCTTTAATTCGTATTGCTTTTTAACTGAAACTCTACCCTACCACGTAGAAATCTTAGATCAGTAGAAAAAACAGTGGTTTTTAAAAAATTTGAGAACAAAGGTTCTCAGTTCAC
The DNA here is from genome assembly GCF_000969965.1 of Methanosarcina sp. WWM596. Lineage (GTDB taxonomy): Archaea > Halobacteriota > Methanosarcinia > Methanosarcinales > Methanosarcinaceae > Methanosarcina. The sequence continues at coordinate 631,516 of NZ_CP009503.1, read as the reverse complement.
CCTGACCGTAACATTCATTTCCGGAACATCTTTTACAGTGAAAAGGTATGTTCCTGGAGTATTAAATGTGTAGCTATAAGGGACTCTGTAAGCCAGGTTCTGATCTGGAAAAAGATCTTCTTCGCTTACCAGGACATAAGTTCCCTGCCTTTTTTTGCTCCACCAGGAAACTGTATCCCCTGCCGAAATATCCAGTTCTGAACGCGTTACTGATTGCATTGTCGCATTATAATACTCAAGGTAAATAATATGAGTATTTCCAGACCCGGAAGCAACATTTTCCTGTGGTACGTTTTCTTGCAATTCTGTTGCTACGGATTCTGAAGCATCGGATTCCTCAGTCGCTGTCCCCGCATCTTCCTCAGCACAGCCGGAGGCAAATAAGAACACAAACACCAGAAGTAAAACCAAGATTTTTCCTTTCATAGATATCATTATCTTTCAACCTTTATAAAACAAGTTCGCTTCTAGTTATTAGATTGTAAAGATATTTAAAACAAACAAAAAAACGTAACTATTCAGCCTGGGAAAAACAACATCAATAGCCATCTGTATTAAGATTCAATAAGCAAATTTCTGAGAATTGATTTTATTTGATTGTTGGCTATTGATTGCGTTTTTTCAATTTTCATTGGTTAGTAATCAGACATATCGGTTTCATCAAAATCGGTATCAATCAACTGATTTTGGCATACTGAATAGTTACAAAAAAACAAAAAAACAGAGATAAAAGGAGAAATAACAAGAGAAATAAGGTAACAGAGAGGAAAAAAGGAAAAGAAATAAGCAAAGAAATAATGAAAAAATAACGAAAATCGAAAATAAAGAAAAAATAACGAAAATCGAAAATAAAGAAAAAATAACGAAAATCGAAAATAAAGAAAAAATAACGAAAATCGAAAATAAAGAAAAAATAACGAAAATCGAAAATAAAGAAAAAATAACGAAAATCGAAAATAAAGAAAAAATAACGAAAATCGAAAATAATGAAAAAATAACGAAAATCGAAAATAAAGAAAAAATAACGAAAATCGAAAATAAAGAAAAAATAACGAAAATCGAAAATAATGAAAAATTGACGTCCCGACTGAGACTTGAACTCAGGTCTAAGGCTCCGCAGGCCTCAAGGATATCCACTACCCTATCGGGACGCAAGCGAGCACCACTGATAAGCACATTCTAGAATATAAACTTTGTTACTCAAAAAAAGACTGTCTCTGCAGCTCATCTCTCTGTTTTCCCTGAAAATGGAGGAAAAAACCTATTTCCACGACTTCAATATCAATAAAGATTAAATGCAACAAGCTCTTTTTTATAATTTATGTCGATGACCATAGGCCTTGCAGGGAAGCCCAATGCGGGCAAATCCACCTTCTTCAAAGCTGCTACCCTTGCAGATGTTGAAATTGCAAATTATCCCTTCACAACTATCAACGCCAACCACGGCGTCACATATGTTCAGGCTGAGTGCCCCTGTAAAGAGAAGGAAAAAACATGTGGAAAGTGTGTGAACGGCATAAGGCTTGTTCCGATTGATATCATTGACGTTGCGGGGCTTGTGCCGGATGCATGCAAAGGAAGAGGACTTGGAAACACTTTTCTGGACGAGCTCCGGCAGGCTCAGGCAATAATTCATGTTGTAGATGCCTCAGGCGGGACAGACGCTGAGGGCAACCCTGTAGAAATAGGAGATCATGACCCTCTTGAGGATGTGGTTTTCCTGAATAGGGAAATTACCATGTGGCTCTATGGAATTCTGGAAAGGAACTGGGTGAAGCTCTCCAGAAAAATCCAGGCAGAAGGGTTAAAACTTGAAATCGTAATTTCAGAACAGCTTGCAGGGGCAGGGATAAAGGAATCTCACGTAAACGCTGCCTTAATTGACACTGGGCTTGCAAGGGTGGATCATATTAAATGGACTGAAGAAGATATAATCCAGCTCTGTGACACTATGAGAGAGATCAGCAAACCCCTGCTTATCGCTGCAAATAAGGCAGATATTGCCCCAGGAGAAAGCCTGAATAAACTCAAAGAGCTTGACAGACTAGTAGTCCCTACGAGTGCAGCAGCCGAACTTGCTTTGAAATCAGCGGCAAAAGGTGGAATAATCAGGTATACGCCGGGAAATGGAGACTTCGAGCTGCTTACAGAAGATCTTACAAAAGCCCAGAAGAAAGGGCTTGAAGCCATCCACAAAGTTATTGAACGGCTTGGTACCACCGGAGTTCAGGAGTGCATAAACAGGACTGTCTTTGAACTTCTTGACCTTATAGTAGTATATCCCGTAGAAGACGAAGGAAAATGGTCCGACAAAGTAGGGAATATGCTGCCAGATGCTTACCTTATGAAAAGAGGTTCTACCTGCCACGACCTTGCATACCAGATCCATACCGAGATCGGAGATCGTTTCCTTTATGCGGTGGACGCAAGGACAAGACTCAGGCTTGGTGAAAAACACGAGCTGAAAAATGGGGATGTAATCAAGATAGTATCTACTGCAAAATAATCGTAACTATTCAGCCACTGATAAAAAGACGTTTTTTCAGCAAAGTGCTGCAATTATCAGGATAATAGCGGCGCTCCATTGAGCGCCGCTAGAATAGCATCCATTACATTCATGCCATTCTTTTTAATTGAGGATATGTATGCCCTAATTCTGCAGAAAGCTACCGCTCCTTCTATGCTTCGGAAAGTTCCCGAAATTTTCTGTTGTAGCTTCATCATTCTGATGTCTCGCTCTGCTTGATTGTTATCAAACGAAACTCTCAGGTTATTGAGGAATCTCAGAATCGGTTCTTTGTGTATTATGAACCTATCAAGGAGATTCTTTGCTTTTGTTTGTGCTGGTCTTCCTCTCTTTTTCACCTGATCTTTTGAGGGCTCAGGTGGTGGATTTTCCTCGATTCCGTCTTGAATTATTGCATCGTATACTTCCTCGAATTCCCGAACTTTTTCTGGATCTATTGGAATTTCCATCTCTCTGCATTCATCAGTATACTTTTTCATCTCACTGAGGAGTTCATTAATCTCTTTAGCCCATTGCTGTTTAAAATTCTCTTCAATCCCAGTAAGTTCCCTTTTAAGATGAGCGTTGCACAGAGCATGTTCACATCCATACTTGTTGTATGAAGCAAGCCCATCATGAACTGCTACTCCCTTGTATTGCGGAAGAAATCCCAGAGCATCCATTGCTTCTGTCCCTCTTTTTGGGTGTGCGAAATAGTAGGTCCATAGACTATTTGATACTACATGAAGCCACCATTTTGTCCCTAAAATTCTCATTCCTGTCTCATCACAATGTGCAGAATAGGAAGCTAATAGATGTTCCATAACAGCTTTTTCAAAAGGTTTCAGGTTCTGGAAACATTTCTTTCTGCTCTTTTTATGGTAGCTGGGCTGATACGTATACCGTATACATCCTCTACTAAATCACAAGTCCTTTCATAAGGAATCAATTGATAGTTCCTAAAATACAGAATTGAGGCTAAAAGACGAGGACCATATTGAATTGGGAATTTTATAGACTCTGGAAAAGAGCCTTTGTTAACTTTCCCACAGTGAGGACACTTCTTGATTTCACAACGATGTTCAGTAAATATGATTTTTGCAGGAGGAATTTCAGCTTCTTGTCTGCGTTCATAGTCATCAACTTCAGTATCTTCAAGATGATGACCACAATTTTCGCAGCAGTCCGGTGAATGGACTATGACCTAATCAGGGTTTTCAACCATTTCAAAAGTCTTTCCAGGATGACCTTTTTGGCCACCAGCTTTTTTGCCACTACTTGTGTGGCGACCCTTAGGTTTAGGTTTCTCATTACAAAAAACATCAGTAGAAGGAGGTTTACTGCTATTTTGGCTGTTTTGATTCAAACGAGCCTCTAAAACTCTTACACGTTCTTCAAGTTCAGAAATATGAGAAGCTTGTTTCTCCATGATAGCTTCATATCCTTGGATTTCAACAATAACTGCTTCAGGACCAGCTTCATAGGTTACAAGGATTTCTTCACGTGTAAGCATGATGTTGAAAAAGAGAGTTATTTTATATGCAATTTTTCCTCGGAAAGAGGAAAAATTGCTTTTACTAAAGGTATGGCTGAATAGTTACAAATAATCTGCTGTAAAACTAGACGAAAAAACCTGCATACCTGAGAAAAACTTGAAACAGGAAATGAACAATGAAAAACAAATACCAGGCCATTTAAGGCTTTTTTAGAAGGAATACTTGATGGAACTGCTTTCTTTTGGTTATCTTCTCTATGAAAAGTACCTGGCCTGGCAAATAACGAGGTCAACTACAAAAACCCCGGCACATGTGGCTATCATACTCAAGGAAACCGATCTTTTTGAGCTTAAAGGGATGGAAAAACTCCAGGCTGCGCTCCTCACATTAAAAGGGTTTAAGATAGAACTTGTGAGCATGTATGTGGATATTCTTAAGACTGACCAGCAGGTGAAAATCGAGCTTGCGTCAACGCTTGGAACCATATTGGAAGAAAGTTTCATGGATCTTCCTTCCGGAACAGGTTATGAAATATATGGCCTTGAAGGGGAAGTTAGGAGCAGCCGACCGGGCAGGGATTTTTTTGTATACGTATCACTTGGTTTTGGAGGAAGAGGGGAGATCACCAGGGCTGTACTTTCTATTCTAGATGATGTTAAGGCAGGAAGTATCAGACCGGAAGAAGTGGACGAAAAAATGCTTGAATCACACCTCCTTGTCAAGCATGAACCTGATATAATGATCCGTTCGGGCGGGCAGAAACTTTCGGATTTTCTTGTCTGGCAATCCGTCTATTCGGAACTATATTTTACGGATGTCAACTGGAAAGAGATACGGAAAATAGACCTTCTGAGAGTGATAAGGGATTTCCAGAAGAGGCAGAGAAGGTACGGAAGGTGAGAAGAAATGGAGTTTAGAGAAAAACCCGGATACCCTCTTTATGTTGTGGTAGTATGCCCTAAATGCAGGCAGCATGCCCAGATAACAAAGGGCGGGAAGAAAAACCTTAGATGCCAGCACTGCGGAGCCCTCCTGCAGGCGCGCAAACTCAGAATATTCGGCTCTTTTGAAGAATTATCCGAAGCTGTGGACTTCAGGACCCGCTTACAGGCTGAACTTTCCGGGAAAGGGAAAGAAACTTTTTTCCTGAAAACCTTTCCGAAAGAAGCTGAAAGCTCAACTTCCGAAGTTCAAGCTGTGAAAAGAACAGCTCAACCGGGGTCCGGAATTTCTCCTGGAAGCACAGCCTCTAAAAAAGACCAAAAATCAATCCTCAATGAAATCCTTAAGGTTTCAAATGGGAAAATAAGAATTGAAGAGTTTTGTGAGAAAGCTATAGAAAAAGGAATAAGTCAGGAGAAATTTGAAGTAATTCTGAAGAAACTTCTTGAATCAGGAGAGCTTTACTCTCCCGAACCTGGAATTGTAAAGCTTGTATAATTTATGAATAGAAGAAAAAGTTAATACAGAAATGGAAAAGAAAAAGTTAATACAAAAATGGAAAAGAACTTTTTGTTATCCGGAAAATTCTCTTTTCCTAAATACTCAGCAGGCAGTTATTGTGAACTCAAATAAGACAAACTTATATTAAGTACGAAAAGATTTACTATAAATGAGTATTTAAAAGCAGGATTAAATCCATTTTAAACTATCGAGAAATAGCCAATTACATTCAAAAAGAATCAAATTAGATTCAAAAAGAATTATACTGATCCGGGATTTACCGAAAAATTCATAGCGGCGTCCCGGCAAACTGCTTACTGAAATCACTTAAATTTACTCATTGAGCCCACACACAAAATAATTCAATGTGTGAGTTTCGTGGTTTTATCACGATTATTCGTAAAGTTCACGGAATAAATACAGGGTATAACGGTGTTATAAACATGATGGATCCGCAAATAGAGCGAAAACTCATTGAAATCATGAGGGTGATTCACGAAAGTGACAAACCTATAGGTGCCCGGGCAATAGCTGACGAATTGAACAACCGGGGCTATGATATAGGAGAGAGGGCTGTCCGCTACCACCTGAGGATCCTGGATGAGAGAGGGTTTACACACAAACACGGATATGCCGGGCGTACGCTTACAAGTCTTGGAGAAAGCGAAATGAATGATGCCCTTATAGGGGACCGTTTTGGTTTTGTAATATCCAGGATCGAAGAAATGGCATTCAGGACCACATATACCCCCGAAACAGACAAAGGGGACGTCGTGGTAAATATTTCTTATTTTGACAAAGACGACTTCGAGACTGTTATTAATCTAATATCTTATACGGCTCATTCAGGGTATATGATAAGCCCGAGGATAAGAATATTTGAAGAAGACTCGGAACCTGAAATACCCCTTCCCCCTGGGAAAATAGGAATTGCTACCGTATGCAGTGTCACTTTTGATGGGCTTCTCCTGAAAGCAGGTATCCCCGTAGAACCCGCTTATGGAGGATTACTCCAGATAGAAAACCATAAACCGGCACGTTTTCTTGACCTGATCTCCTACAGTGGGACTTCCATTGATCCAATAAAGATTTTCATGAACAGGGCTCCTACCTCAGTTCTTGAGGTACTTGAAAAAGGGGAAGGAAAAATCCTAGCCAATATGCGGCAGATAAACGCCTCTGCTCATAATATGGCAGAAGAAATTTTGAAAAATGCAGAAAAGGTGGGTCTTGCAGGCTGTATCACTACAGGAGATATTGATGAGTTTTTACTTGGAGCTCCGGTTGAAACCGGAAATTTCGGGGTTGCGGTAGTCGGAGGGATTAACGGGATCTGTGCCCTTGAGGAAACAGGAATTGAAATTGAAACAAACCCGATTTCCACTGTACTGGATTACCAAACAATGTCAGAAATATGAACGGACAACTTAGAATAATTAAATGCGCAATAAAATGCACAATACTGAAAATGTGAGGCGGGTAGATGCTCAGGTTGACAATTCTATATGATAATGAAGCAAACCCTGGTTTCTCAGGAAGCTGGGGATTTTCGGCTCTACTTGAAACAGACAGAGAGACCATTCTTTTCGATACCGGATGGGATGGGACTCTGCTTCTTAAGCATATGGAGAAAATTGGCGTCGATCCAGCCAGTATAAGCAAACTAGTCCTTTCCCATCAGCACTGGGACCATATAGGGGGTCTGCCCGAAATCCTTCATGTAAACCCCGGACTCACTGTGTATGTCCCTTCATCTTTTTCAGAGAATCTCAAAAGGGAAATTAAGAAGAAGGCTGACCTTGTAGAGATAAAGGAAGCCGTGGAGATATCTAATGGGATCTGGAGTACAGGAGAACTTGGAGATAAAATAAAAGAGCAGTCTCTTGTTCTGAGCACAGAAAACGGGTCCTATGTGCTTACAGGCTGCGCTCATCCGGGGATTGATGTGATTATGGATGCTGCTCTGTGCTATGGAGATATTAAAGGAATTATTGGCGGGCTGCATGATGGGGATAGGTTTGATAGGCTTAAAGAGATGGAACTGATAGCAGCCGGACACTGCACAGTCCATAAGGAAAAAATAAAGAGCGCTTTCCCCTCAAAATATATGGAAACTAGAGCTGGAATGCTCTTTGAACTCCAGTAAATTTAAAAAGATAGAGAGACCCTGCAGAAACGGATGGTTAGAAATACAATGTCCTACAACAATAATAAAAGAATTAGTGCAGATAACTGGAAATCAGGCAAAGATGCCAGAACAGTCTGATTTCATCTTTATTTCTGCCAAAATATAAATTAAATAAACTCAATTCTAACGGTTACTTCTCGAGATACGGGTAAATAGATAGGGGAAACCGTATCTAAAGATAAAGGGAGAAACATCGATGCTGAAAATAGAAGACCTGACTGTAGAGGTCAACGGGAAAATTTTGCTTCATGACGTGAACCTGGAGGTTGAAAAAGGGTATACAAATGTGCTTTTCGGCCCAAACGGAGCTGGAAAGTCAGCCCTTATGAGGACAATCATGGGCTTTAGCGAGTACAAGATTGTGAAGGGCAGAATACTGTTTAATGGAGAAGATATTACCAATCTTCCAGTAGACGAAAGAGCCCGCCGCGGGCTGGGTATTATGATGCAGCGCCCACCGGATATGTCCGGAATTAAACTGAGGGACCTTGTAAAAATAGCCTCGAAAGGAAAAAAAGACCCTGAAACCCTTGCAGGAAACCTTGATATGAAGCGTTTTCTGGACAGGGATGTAAATGTGGGTTTTTCAGGTGGAGAGATCAAAAGATCCGAACTTCTGCAGCTTGCAGCCCAGAATCCGACTCTCTACCTTCTGGACGAGCCTGAGTCCGGAGTGGACCTTGTAAGCATCGAACAGGTCGGAAAGACAATACAAGGGCTTCTTGAAGAAGGTCTGAAATGCCCGGGTGAGAGATGCAAAAAGGGAAAATCAGCCCTTATCATTACCCATACAGGCAAGGTTCTGGATTATGTGCAGGCAGATAGAGGGTATATTCTGTGTAATGGAACAGTTATGTGTTCAGGAAATCCCCTTAAAATGCTGGAAGAAATAAAAAATAAAGGGTACCAGGAGTGTATAACATGCAGACTGATGAAGTAAGCCTGAAAAAGAGAGCCGAGAACGCAGCTGAAAAAAAAGCGGCTTACGGGGAAGATTTTGAACTGGTAAAATATGAGGAGGGCTCTAAGGTCAGCAAGCCTGTTGAAGATCTTCAAACTCTTGATGAGGAAAGCAAAAAAACCCTGCTTCAGGTAGGGATAATCCCAAACGAAGAAGGCAGATCCGGTAGTTTTCTGGTACTGGATAATGCGGTCTCACACTCTTCTCATAAAGATGATAACGTGGAACTGATGTCCACGCATGAAGCCCTTGAAAAGTATGAGTGGCTCAAAGATTACTCCTGGAACCTCGTGCAGGTGGATACTGACAAATACACGGCAAAAACCTACCTTGAAAATGCGGACGGTTACTTTATCCGTGCGCCTGCGGGAAAGAAATCCTCCATGCCTGTCCAGACCTGCCTGATGCTGGACAGCAAAAAGGTATCCCAGACAGTGCATAATATCATAGTCGTCGAGGAAGGAGCAAGTCTCGATATTATCACAGGCTGTACCGCTAAAAAGGGAGTTGAAGAAGGCCTGCACCTTGGAATATCCGAAATATATGTAAAAAAAGGAGCCACCCTGAATTTCACAATGATCCACAACTGGGCTGAACAGATAGGAGTCCGCCCGAGGACAGTTGTGCAGGTAGATGAAGGCGGGACTTACGTGAGCAATTACATTTGCCTGAAACCAGTGCGCTCCGTACAGACCTATCCGACTGTCAGGCTCGAAGGGAAGGGAGCAATTACAAGGCTCAATACCATAGCAATTGCACACTCAGGCTCCGTACTCGACCTTGGAAGCAGGGCGATTTTCAACGCCCCGGATACGAGAGCAGAACTCATATCGAGGACAATCACAATCGGCGGGAGATTAGTTGCACGAGGAGAAATGATAGGAAATGCAAAGGGTGCAAAAGGGCACCTGGAATGCAAAGGGCTTGTCCTAACCGATAAAGGCAGTCAGCTAGCAATCCCTATCCTAGAGGCCAACGTGGACGATATCGAGCTTACTCATGAGGCAGCTGTGGGAAAAATTGCCAAAGACCAGGTAGAGTACCTGATGGCAAGAGGACTTACCGAAGAAGAAGCCATTGGAATGATCATAAGGGGTTTCCTGGATGTTGGGATAAAGGGAATCCCGGAAGAGCTAAAGAACGAAATAGAAAATACGATTGCACAGACGGCTTTCGGGATGTAAGTCCCGGCACCGGGGAAACTGTAGGGTTTCTCCGGAAAACTGATCTGGAAAAGATCTGCCTTCAGAAGGGGAAATAGGGAGCCTATGGGAGAGGCCTGAAGAAGAAGAAGACAGATTTTTCCAAATCAAGTATACTTTAAGTCAACTACCCGCCACTGAAATGACGGGAATCCTGTGTATTTCATTTTGAAAAAAAGATGTTTGTATCCGGCAGGAGAAAAGGAGAAACCTGCCGGTTTTTTGTGGAGTATATGTGGATTTTAATGAGCCGAAAGCATATTCACGACCGGAGTTCTTTGTGGAGAAGAAACCTCAAATCAAGCAAGCTCATTAAACCGCAATTTGCAGATTGGGGAGGGAGTATAAAAAGTTATCTCAATTTGGTAGATGGAGGGCACATTTGGAGACAATTGGGGAAAAAATCCGGAAAAAAGAGAGAAATTTCTACAAAAAGGAGAAAATACATAGATTCAGGAAAGCTGAATATTATATGAAAAAACAACTCTCGAAACATAAACCAGAAATTAAAATAGAAATGGAGTTATATTAAATCAGGTAAATTTGTTTTAGTAAAGATATCAGATTTATGCTGGGGGCATGAGGTTGAGTGGCTGGAAACCACTGAAAAAAACAAATAGATTAAAGGAAACAGACAAAAAAAATTAGTGTACTTCGTGTTTTTGCTTGTAATACACCGTACTTGCCAGTATATATAAACTCCTGATATAATACAACAGTACTGTAAAAGAGAGGAGGGATTGGAATAATGGACTTTGCCTGCAAGGAATTCAAAATAGAAGACGTAATCAAGTGCGCTCTCAATCTTACAAAAGCCGACCTGAACGTAATGAAGCATTTTTTAAACGAACCCGAAAAATGGATTGATACTGATGCCCTTTCGAAATCTCTGGATCTGGATATTTCTACAGTCCAGCGCTCCGTGAAAAAGCTGCACGAGAAAGGGGTTCTCCAGAGGTCACAGCAGAACCTTGACGGAGGGGGTTATGTCTTCATTTACAAAATCCATTCAAGAAATCAGATTAAAAATATTATTTTAAAAATAGTTCATTCCTGGGCTGACAGACTCGGACAGGAACTCGAACAATGGGAAAACGGAGGTTAAATTAAGTGCTTAAAATCACTCCCTACCTGGGAATCCTTGTACTGATCGTTTCTATCGGGGGACTCTGGTACCCTGCCCTCGGATACTTTGTGTTGCTTATTTTTGCAGCAATCTTCCTTATCAGCCCCTTCAGAGGCAGATGGTTCTGCGGAAACCTCTGTCCCAGGGGAAGCCTTGCTGATTTCTGGATCAGCAAAATTTCAAAGAAAAGAAAGATCCCTGGAATCTTAAGGAGCCTGTGGGTGCGCCTTCCGATCTTTCTCCTGATGATGGGGTTCATGGGTTACAGGATTTCAAGCATCGTCGGAACCCTGAACATCTTTGAGAAGATAGGGATGGTCTTTGTCACCATGTGCATTGTGACAACGGTAATTGCGGTCCTTCTCGGCAGCTACCTGAGCCCGAGGACCTGGTGTTCCTTCTGTCCGATGGGAACAGCCCAGAACTTGCTCGGAGGAAAGAAGTACCAGCTACAGCTTGAAAAAGACAAATGCATCAGCTGCAAGAAATGCGAAAAAGTCTGTCCCATGCAGCTTAAGGTCTGCCAGGCAGAGACAAAACCCGACTGTATCAAATGCGGGCGTTGTGTGAGTGTCTGCCCCAAAGATGCCCTTCACTTTTAATTATCAATTTTTATTTTTTTTATTTTTATGACCATTATAAAATAAAGGGGAGCTTAAAAAATTTCAAGAACCTGACATATCACAACCATCTGTACACTGTAAAGTGTCCACAAATCAGCCATAACCCAGGAGAAAAAACATGACAACAAAAAATGTGCCGGAACTTTCAGCAGCCCAGAAAACAGAACTTTCCGAACTCTTCGGAGAATACGTCAATCTTGACAAACGTGATCGCCACTATTACAACCACGATATAGGAGCCTTACCCCCTCTTGTCAAGAAGGTGATAGGAAACACCGACCCTGCAGCTGTTGTAAAAATCCGGACGGAAGAAGACGCAGTAAAGCTTCTGGAATTTGCAAAAAGGCACAGTATTCCAGTTGTTCCACGTGCAGGAGCTTCTTCAGGGTATGGCGGGGTAATCCCTACAAAAGGAGGCATAGTTGCCGATGTTACATTACTGAATAAGATTATAAGCATCGACCCCGAAGGGCAGAAAGCTGTGGTGCAGAGCGGGATTATCTGGGAAAAGTTAGAAAGGAAACTGAAAGAGAAAGGGCTTTCTGTCAGGGCGATCCCTTCAAGCGCTCCTTCCTCGACAGTCGGAGGCTGGCTGGCTCAGAGCGGAGCCGGGTATGGGAGTTATGAGTTCGGCTGGGGCTACGAGAGCATGGAAAAAGCCCAGGTTGTTCTTCCCAACGGAAAAATAAGGGTTTTTTCCGGTCCCGAACTCAATAAGTTAATAGGGACGATGGGAACCACGGGCATTATCACTGAAATTACCCTGAATGTCCAGAAATTCGAAGAGAGAAAGGCTGTTTCCGCCAGCTTCCCTGATGCTTCAGCCATGAAAGAAGCGGTAAAAACTATAAGGAAAAATAACATCCCCCTCTGGTCCATCTCCTTCCTTAACCCCGAGTGGGCGGACATGAAAAACAAATCACCCCAGAAACTCCACTATGGGGAAATTGTGGACAAACATAGGCCAGTGCTGCCGGTTGCTTACGTCTGTACCTTCATGTACCCTACCTCAAAAGACGTTTCGGGTCTCAAAGAAGCAATTGAGAGTGCAGGAGGCACAGTCCTTCCCGAAGAGATTGCAAAGCATGAGACTGAGGAATGGTTCAAGTCCATGAAAGTTAAAAGGCTCGGTCCCTCCTTCATCCCTGCCGAGATCCTGGTACCGCTTGAGAAGATGGACAGTGCTTTTGAAGAAATTGAAAAGAGGATAAAACTCCCGGTGCTCACCGAAGGGATGGTAATCAGTGACGGAAACGTTGTACTCCTCTGCTTCATGCGCCACTCCGAGCGCTCCTTACTCTTCAATACGGCCTTTGCCCTTTCCCTGAGCGTCCTGAAAATTGCAGAGGAAAACGGAGGCAGAGCCTATTCTTCCGGCCTCTTCTTTGCCTCAAAGAAAAAAAGCGTCTTTGGAGACCGGTTTTCGGAAATAGAAGCCTTCAGGAAAGAATTCGACCCCGATGAGATCATGAATCCTGAGACCCTGGAAGGGAAGGGGCTCCTGAACACAGCCGTTTCCCTTGGCTCTTCTTTCGAACCTATGGGCAGGCTCGTTGGAAATATGTCCGGAATTGGGGAAGTTTCCTTCAAAGACGAAAAGGATATCCCCGCAGACATTGCCGAACTTGCCTACTCCTGTTCCCAGTGTGGGTACTGTGTAAGTGAATGTGACCAGTACTACGGCAGGGGCTGGGAGTCACAGTCTCCCCGGGGGAAATGGTTCTTTATCAAGGAATACCTGGCAGGCCGGGAAAAGCTTGACCAGAGGCAGACGAACACCTTCCTTGCCTGCACCACCTGTCAGATGTGCGACGCTCGCTGTGAGCTGGACATGCCAATCGAACATGCCTGGATGACAATGCGCGGAAAGCTGGTTGATGAAGAGAAAAAGATGACTTTCCCACCCTTCGAGATCATGGCTGCAAGCCTCCTGAAAGAGAGGAACATCTGGGCAAACCTTAGCAAAGACAGGGATAAATGGATTCCTGACGAAATCAGGGCAAAAATGAAAGACAAAGCCGAGTATGCCTACTTTGCAGGCTGCACCGCCTCCTATGTAGAAAAAGATGTGGCCATAGGGGCAGTCCGCATGCTCGATGATGCAGGAATCGAGTTTACGGGCCTGGGAGATAAAGAGGCATGCTGCGGAATCCCGATGCTCGTTGCCGGGAAATGGGACGTCTTTGAGAAGATAATGAGGATGAACGTAGCCAACATGAAAAAGCGGGGCGTAAAAACCGTGATAACTTCCTGTCCCGCCTGCTGGCTCATGTGGCATACGGTCTATCCCCAGTGGGCGGAAAAACTGGGAATCGAATACGGGTTTGAGACAAAGCACTATTCCGAAGTCCTGGTGGAGCACCTGGACGTGCTGAAACCCAAATTCAAGGTACCCCTTAATAAAGTGGTTGCCTGGCATGACTCCTGCCACCTGGGAAGAGCCGGAGGCGAGGTATACGATCCCCCAAGGGAACTTTTGAAAGCCATTCCTGGCATCCAGTTCAAAGAACTTGAACACAACAGGGAAAAGGCCCACTGCTGTGGTTCGGTGGTGAGCCTTATTGCCGAACCTCCGGTTGCATATAAACTTGGAAGTATGAGGCTTCAAGAAGCTGTAGATGTAAACGCAGACATCATTGCGGCTCTGTGTCCCTGCTGTACGGTTCAGTTCCGTGTCGCAGCCGAAAAAACCAACATGAACATAGAGTCCCAGGACCTCGGCGCCCTTGTGGCAAGAAGCCTTGGATATGACATCCCGGACACGACAAACTACGCCCTGCAGTCATGGGTGCCCTTTGAGAAGATGATCGACCTCCTGCAGCCCGAAAACATGACCAACCTGATGGTAGAACTCCTGCCCCAGATGATGGCCGCAATGCCAGCCCCCCTTCAGGCCATGATGAAGATGGTCAAGTATGTGCCCGGAATGGATGCCATGATGAAGCCCATGATGCCCATAATGATGCCGATGCTCATGCCCTCTGTCATGCCAAAGGTCATGCCTGATATGCTCAAGGCTGTTGAGAGGCGGGTCCCTATGCCTGATTACATGAGAAAGATGCTCCCGGACCTCATGCCAAAGGCAATGGATAATCTGATGCCAAACATGCTGCCCGAAATCATCCCTTTGCTGACCCCGCGGATGATAGAGTACATAAAAACACATTGAGAATCCTACCCACAAAATCTATATCGAAGAAGTCGAAAATAAAATGCCAGAGCTTCTTCAACTTATATTTTAGAAACTGCGGTATTTTTTCTGTGAATCTAATTTTCAGTCGTATCCGTGAGTTATTTATTAATTCTGAAAAAGCGAGTACAATCTCCGCATTTAAGGAAAATGCAGAGAGATTCTTATGCTTATAGTTTCAATAAATCAAACCCACTACTTTCCTTTTTAGGATAAAAGAGCAATGTTTTAGTTTTTAGTATTATATAGGTTTTACAACAAACCTATATATAAATCAGACTTGCCGCAGATGTTCACTAAAATTCAACAACGTTCCAAGCTATCGTTTTTTTCTGAGAAATACTTTACCAATTCAAGTTAATATCTTAGAGGATGTCTAAAAATACAAATCACTTCCGCATTTGGATAATAGGCATTGTTGAATTAAAATTCAGATCGTAAATTAATTACATCGGACTTACTCGCTCGAGGTATAAAATCAAAGACATAAGACATCATAGTTAAAATGTACACTTTAGACATTTAACGGTTTAATTCTACCGTTTTTCAGTTCAAATGCGTAAGTTCGGTCCCAATTGTATAATCAAATTTAATTTTAAGACACGCTCTTAGAAATCTCTCACACTATTCGGCCACATGTATTAAATGAAAGTTTTTAACCCTCTATTTATGGAAGCTTCAGTCGCAATAATAGTTTCAAACTTATGAGAAAATATCAAAAAAGGAAAGGAAAGAATAACCTTTCCCCCCTATTCAACAAAGAATCATATTTTTTGTAGTGAAGAAGGACTTAAGATATCACTTTGAATTCCTGTAAAAATGAAATTGCCCATAGGCATTTTGATAGTCCTTAATGCCCTGGCATCTTCGTGAGCACACAACATATCGGCAGCATCTAAGTATCGATCATGAGTATGATCAAGAAGCCACAACATACGTACTTCTACTGAAGCACCCTCTGGGAGGAGTTCGCCATCAGGAGTATTTATCAAGACTTTAAGCTCACCTTTATGATTTGCAGGCACTGTGGCTTCGGTTGAGACAAATTGATATCCACGAGTGATTTTAACATTGCCACTATTTGCGTCATGTAACTTTGAATCCTTAAAATTAAGAGCTATCACTGTGCCTTCAGGTACTTTTTTGCAATGGGCTTCAAAGGAGAACTTCTCAGGTCGACCATCTTGATTATAAAACTTCAGGGACGATTCAACAGATTTTTGTGCGTCTAAATTGTGCCATGCTGCCGCCCCGTTGTACATAATCCAGGTTGATGTACTCCAGTTATCGTGTTTCGTTAGAGGATTGTTATCAAAAAATTCTGAACTAACCGCCGCTATAGCACAGAAATGATTTGAGTCTGTTGTAGGTACAAAATCCAATATGAATGATTCACTAGCTCCACGATCACCTTCATCCAGTTGGCCTATTTTTTTTCCTTTAATCAATATATCTCCTTTTGTTTTTTGGTCTTTAAGAGTATAGACCTGGTGCCATTCGGTAGGAGGTGTATTAAACCCAGCTTGAGTATAGAACATTTGTACTTTAGGTGTAATAAGCCCTTTAAAACTAAGATTTTGACAGCGGACAGCAAAATAATTTTTGCCTTTTTGGGGTGTGTTCCAATACGTAGAATTCCAATTAATTATTAATTCATCGGTATCAAACGCGCCATCTCGGTTGCATAATAAATCGATACCCAAGCAACAATTATCTACTGGAATCACACCTGAATCTGATGTATACTTACGTGTTAGCATACCCCTCCATTGAGACATGGCTTTATTTGCATATACTTGAGCATCGTCACGAGTAACCCCCAAAGCCTGTACCATATGTTTGACCAATACTCCTGGATCCATTTGTACACCAGACCAGTATGTATCTGCGTATACTGCACTTATTACATTTGCAATATCCTGATAAGTTAACCGCGGATCAACACGCTGGTAGATATCCGTCATTGCATTTGTATCAAAATCTCCATCTTTATGGTGAGCAATCGCTGCATCCCACAACTGCTTAACAGTACAGATAGGATCAAAGTTTACTAAAGATGTTCTTTCTTTTAATTGTGCTTCAAGACTAATCATTTTTATTTCCACCTTTTTAAATAAATTCAGAAAAATATTTTTTTAAAAACAAAGTTAATGTCTTTATTATTTAGAATACGAGATTCAGATGAGCAATTTTGAGTTTTGGGAGTAGCTCATTAACTGGATAAATCCCGCAACAATTTTTTTCTGTAATGACCTGATATCGAATACACATGTAAAAATAGATTATCTGCGTATCGTATGTTCAGCATGTACATTAGAAAACTAATGAAGCGGATAAGAGGAATAGAATCGTGAGCCCTAATATGAAAAGACACCGCATTGCCACCACCATTTCAGAGAAACATTGGGAATTATTGAAAAAACATGCAGAAAAATTTGAAACACAACAAAAGGCCCTGGAACTAGCATTGGAACATCTGGAAAACAATTCAAAACTGTGCCCGGAATTATCTACTGAACAAAAATTTTGGCTGGCGTGTGAATCGATAAGTTCGGTTTGTTGTGTCCAAAAAGGGGCTTTAAAAATACTAATGGAAACTGTAAATCATGAGCGATTTAAGGAGTATGTGACCAAAAATAAACCCATAGAATGTGTAGTACAGTTTTTTCTCCAGAAGCCTCTTAACGAATGCAGTCTAAAAGAGGTTATAGATGGACTAACGATTGTTTTTGGAACATCACACATGTTTGATACAGTAGACTACATGGACAATGGCGACTACTATTTACTAGCATTAACTCATAGTCTGGGCCTTAATAACTCAAAATTAAATGTAGCAACATTTGAAAGTTTATTTAAAACATGTGGAGCCAAAGTCGAGAGTAAAATCTCCGAAAATACAATTTTTATGAAGGTATTTAAAGATAAATAACCAGTACTGCGATTCTGAAATGAGATTATAAAACTTAACTTTTGAATTGATAACATTGGTCATTGGTTAAGGAATTTTCTTGCCTGTATGCTATAGATTTTAGAGCAAAAATTAATCTCAAATTTCGAACATCAAAACTAAAATCGATACCATGTTCCAACTTCGCATCAATATATACTTTTGAGAGATTTTGCGGAAATAGAGTAATTTATCATGATTCTCTCTTAACCGAAGACGCATGGAATTGATTAATCGACCACTGATTTTTCCACTAAATAAGGAAATTATTTTGGAATCGAAGCACTAGTATTTCTGTTAGTCCTCTTGAGCGAAGCGAAAAGGACCTCGTGCTCCCGAAGCGAAACTCGGGAAGCGAAACTCGGGAAGCGAAACTCGGGAAGAGAAACTCGGGAAGCGAAACTCGGGAGACGGGATTCGGGGCATTAAAAGGACCAGAAGACCCAATTTAAAATATTCAAAACCTTACCTCCAGAGAAATTCTTATATAGAAGTGCTTGCATTAAGAATATGAAAAATTACGCACAAAAATAACGTGCTCAGAAATACTACTGATAAAAATTCATAGAAATTCATATCATTATAAAGGAGATTAAATTTTGGCAGCACAACCGATTTTTATTTTAAGAGAAGGCAGCAAGAGAACCCACGGTTCCGACGCCCAGCACAACAACATCATGGCCGCAAAGGCAGTAGCTGAGGCAGTAAGGACCACTCTTGGGCCGAAGGGTATGGACAAGATGCTTGTAGACTCCATGGGAGACGTCGTCATCACCAACGACGGAGCAACTATCCTCAAAGAAATGGACATCGAGCACCCAGGTGCAAAGATGATCGTAGAAGTCGCCAAAACCCAGGATGCCGAGGTAGGGGACGGAACAACCACAGCGGCCGTGCTCGCAGGAGAATTCCTGACAAAGGCAGAAGACCTGCTTGAAAGTGGCGTTCACCCCACCATTATCGCAAGTGGCTACAGGCTTGCAGCAGATCAGGCTACAAAGATCCTGGAGACCGTCACAATCAGCGCATCTCCGGAAGATACCGAAACTCTTGTAAAAATAGCAGGCACAGCCATTACTGGAAAAGGCGCAGAGGCTGACAAGGACCACCTTTCCAAGCTTGCAGTTCAGGCCGTTAAATCGGTTGTTGAGGTAAGTGAAGATGGGAAGATCACTGTGGACATTGAGGACATCAAGATCGAAAAGAGACCCGGTGGAAGTATCGCGGACTCCGAGATTATTGAAGGTGTAATCGTTGATAAAGAACGTGTCCACACCGGAATGCCGGAAATGGTGAAAGATGCAAAAGTCCTGCTCCTGAGCGTGCCAATCGAGCTCAAGAAGACTGAAACAAAAGCCGAGATAAAGATCACCACCCCTGACCAGATGCAGCTTTTCCTTGACCAGGAAGAAATCATGCTCAGGGAAATTGTGGAAAAGGTCATCAAGACTGGCGCAAATGTGGTCTTCTGCCAGAAGGGCATAGACGACCTCGCCCAGTACTACCTGACAAAGGCAGGAATTTTCGCAATGCGCAGAGTCAAGAAGAGTGACATGGACAAACTCTCCAGGGCAACAGGTGCAAAAGTTATCACAAGCATGGATGAAATCGAGGATTCCGATCTCGGCTATGCAGGCCTTGTGGAAGAAAAGGACGTCACAGGTTCCAGAATGACCTTCGTCACAGGTTGCAAGGACAGTAAGACCACCTCAATTCTGCTTCGTGGCGGAACCGAGCATGTAGTTGAAGGAATTGAGAGGGCCCTCGAAGACGCTCTCAGAGTTGTGGGCGTTGCTCTCGAAGACCAGAAGATTGTTGTGGGCGGAGGCTCACCTGAAATAGAACTGGCTCTCAGGCTCAAGGAATATGCAGCAACCCTTAAAGGCAGAGAACAGCTTGCTGTTATGAAGTTCGCCGAGTCCCTCGAAATCATTCCCCAGACTCTCGCCGAAAACGCAGGGCTTGACCCGATAGACATGCTTGTGGAAATGCGCTCCCAGCATGAAAAGGGCAACAAGAGGGCTGGACTCAATGTCTACACAGGCAAGATCGAGGACATGTTCGAAAACAATGTTGTCGAACCCCTTAGAATCAAGACTCAGGCAATCAACGCTGCTACAGAAGCTGCAATCATGATCCTCAGGATCGACGATGTAATCGCCTCATCCGGCGGTGGAACAGCAGGCCCAGGCGGAATGCCAGGCGGCGAAATGCCGGAAGACATGTAAAGATTTAAAACTAAACTGGCGGTTTCCGGAAAAGCTCAAATTTTCCGGACCTCTCTTTTTTAAATTGATATTTGAGAAAGCAATTCAAGGAAAAGTAAAGAAATAACTTATTTTGACCGAAGCTCCGATTAGGAGCAAAGGATAATCGGTAAACGATCGGAAAGAATACATGGTTACCCTTGGATGTCGCCTATAAAAAACTAATTCAACAGATCAGGACGGAAGTTGATGCATTCCTCCCCTGAGCTAAAGACTCAGGGGTTTCTTGCTGAAGTTTTATGAAATCTTTACCTGGCTTCGTAGCAGGAGATTTCCCTTACATCTACTCTCACTATTTTTCCGATATCATTTGAAATAACATTTCGCACCCTTGCCATACACCTGCACTCAAGTTGAATGCGGACTGAAAGAGTTTCTCGCTCTTCAAGGTAGACATCGTTTGAGCTGACAAATGAGTGAAATGAGACCTGCTTTTGAACAACCTTTGCTATGAGACCTTGAGTCCCATCAGTAAGGTCCTGAAGGCTCGTAGAAGTCAGAAAAACACTGTCTCCTGCATTGAGCCCCAATACTCCGAAGACGTTTTGCGGATTCCGGATCTCAAGAGTCCTTAGCTCGTGTTTTTTAAGGATCTCAATCAAGGAATCGGCAATTCCTGTTAACGCGGTGTACTCCATGGTATCACCCGTACATTGGGAACTCCTTTTTGACTTCTCCTTTCTGCTCGGTAGCCTGAACATCTTCAGAAAGCTTCTGGAGCTCGATTTCTATGCGCTCAGCCTGTTCTATAAGCCTCTCCGTGCTTACCGAAAACCCATAAAGTTCATTAAGGACTCCGATAACGGCAGAAGCGGCTCTCGGGTCAGGATTCTGGGTTTTTGTAGCCCCGAGTAAACTAATTGCAGGAATCCCGCGCAGCAGGCACTCAGCCATTACGCTGCCTGAAATCCCGGAAATCGTCCCCATCTGGAAAATTTCTACCTTGCCTTTTATTTTATCCAGCATTTCCGGCGTGGTAGCTGCCCCGAAAACCTTATGCTCTCCGTCCATAATGGCAATTCCTGCAATGGAAGTAACCTCCTTGACATTGATAGACTCTGCCCAGTCCACGAGGGCATTGCTTACATCGTAGGAGACCGAGTGGCTTATCGGAATATCAGAGATGACTATAATGAGGTTGTGCTCCACGTTTTCGTAGATCCTTACAGGCATGTTTATAAGCCCTTCATAAAGCACTGCAATTGAAGGGAAATACCTGGACTCAATGGAACCTATATATTCCATATTCATCTCTTCTATCATATGCTGACTTGCTATATTCCCCACAAGCCCGATTCCGGGAAAACCTTCAATCAAAATAGGGTTTTTTGATTGCACAGGTTTGGTAATAATCTTCACGTCGTTGTTGTCATAGTCTGTAGTAGTTGACAAAAAAACCACCTCAAGGAAATGAAACCCCTATGATTATATTTGCTAATCCTAAATAAACAAGTTTCTCGCTAGTCCGGGTCTGCGTGACTTTCTGCACAGACATCAATGGAAAAATATCGACGAATCCGGGATTCCGAATGCCATAACCCTCCTTTTTATTAAAAGAGAATCCTTTCAATATATATCTTTTCTCATGACAGCGAAAAAATAATTCAGATCAGAAACGTATATTCTAATCACAATGCCTTCTCCACTCAACGTTTGCTAAATGCGAGCTGAGGTGATTCCGGAGAAAAAAAGGAGAGGGAAAAGAGTTTCATATAAAAGGGAAGACAACAGGAAAGGGAAGACTACAGAAAAGAAATCCAAGAATGGCAGAACAGGAACTTGAAAAAAAGTCCGTAAAGCAGTTAGTAAAAGAAAATTAAAATCAAACACAGGAGGAATTAATTCATGGAAGAACCAATTCTTTATCTGGACAGCGTAGGAGAAGAAAACACGGAAGCAGTTGTTGAGGCTGCAGCTAAAAGGGCAGCAGAACTTGGAATATCCCATATTGTAGTTGCCAGTACCAGTGGAAAAACCGCTCTAAAAATGGCAGAGGCAGTAAAAGGCAGCAACATCAAAGTAATTGGAGTAAGCCACCAGTACGGGCAGAAGGAAAAAGGCGAGTGGGAAGTAGAAGAAGAGTACAAAAAGAAGCTAGAAGAACTTGGAGCAGTAATTACCACCCAATCACATATGTTTTCCGGAATAGAGCGCTCGATCACAAAGAAGTTCGGGGGCTATTCAAGGCTTGAAGTAATTGCCGATACTCTGCGTTCCCTATTCGGAAAAGGCTTCAAGGTAGCCATAGAAGTTGCCATCATGGCAGCAGACTCAGGCCACATCCCTGTCTCTGACGACACCGAAATCATAGCTGTAGGAGGCACAAGGTGGGGTGCAGACGTAGCTCTTGTGCTAAGGCCAGCTCACAGCAATGATTTCTTCTCCCTTCAGGTAAGGGAAATTATTGCAATGCCGCGGACAAAAGAAAACTGATCCAGAAAAAACGAAGGGATAAATGAGGAGAGTGGGGACTATAATTGCAACAGAGATATCATGTGATTCGCTCGAAACTTTATAACCATGAAAAATACGGAAAAGATCAACAATGTTTGTAACTCTGTCTTCTTAATTGAAGCTCACTATTATAACTCAGCAATTAGTCTTCTTGAGCGCAGCGAAAAGGACCGCGTACTGTTGCGATTACATAGTAACTCTCAGAAACTCTCCAATTTCCTGAGATCCCAAAGCGCAATTCAGGCGAGGCTCAATTCAGACGAGGCTCAATTCGGGGCGCCCCAAAGATAAATATATCTGAGAGGCATCTATACCCCCGGCATGTCAGCGACATTTGAAATTCTCGACAAGGACGCAGGCGGCAGGATAGGTAAACTCAGAACTCCTCACGGGATTGTTGAGACTCCTACTGTCATGCCTGTAATAAACCCGAACATCCAGCTTATCTCCCCAAAAGAGATGAAAAGCTTCGGGGCAGAGATTCTGATCACTAATTCCTATATAATTTACCGGAAAGAAGAACTGCGGAGTGTCGCCCTTGAGAATGGGCTGCATGGACTCCTTGGCTTTGACGGGCCAATTATGACAGACTCGGGTTCTTTCCAGCTTTCAGTATACGGATCAGTAGAAGTTACAAACGAAGAGATCCTCGGGTTCCAGCAGAAAATCGGGAGCGACATCATAGTCCCGCTTGATATCCCGACTCCACCGGACGTCCACTACAGAAGAGCAGAAGAAGAACTTGCAGTCACTGCCGAACGCCTGGAAGCTGCCCGCAAATTCGTTAAGAGCGAACAGCTCCTTGCAGGCCCGGTCCAGGGATCAACCTATCCTGAACTCAGGGAAAGGGCTGCATCCCACTTAAGAGATCTGAACTTTGAAGTATATCCCCTGGGGGCAGTTGTTCCGCTAATGGAATCCTATCGATACGCAGAGCTTGTGGATGTAATTGCTGCAGCCAAAAAAGGGCTTTCTCCAACCTCCCCTGTACATCTTTTCGGGGCAGGGCACCCTATGATGTTTTCTCTTGCAGTCGCTCTAGGCTGTGACCTTTTTGACTCGGCTGCTTATGCCCTCTATGCCAAGGACGGGCGTTACATTACTGTAAACGGGACTTATCACATAGAAAAACTGAACTACCTGCCCTGTTCCTGTCCTATCTGTTCTAAATATACTGCTGACGAGTTGAAAAAAGCCAAAAATAAGGAAGAACTTCTCGCAAGGCATAATCTTTACGCAACCTTTGCAGAAATCCGGCTTATCAAACAGTGCATAAAGGATGGAAAACTGCTCGAGCTTGTTGAACAACGCTGCCGTACCCATCCAAAACTTCTTGACGGGCTGAAAAAACTCTATACTCACTCTGCATGGCTGGAACAGCTTGACCCTGCAACTAAAGGAACATACTTTTACTGCGGACCGGAATCCACCTCCCGGCCGGAAGTCCTGCGTTTCGGAAAGAGACTGGAGAGGTTCAACGTGGAAGGAAAAACCCTTATCCGCACAACTCCGGTGAAAGGGGAAAGAAGCTATGATCAGCTTCTGATCTTCAAAGCACCTTTCGGGGCATTCCCTGCAGAGATGGAAGAGGTATACCCATTCAATGCCGAGATTTCAAAGTTTCCGGATTACGAAGCTCTCAGCACCGCCCTTTCAAATACACTTAAACTGATGGAACTTAACCCAAAAGCGGAGTTTACCTTTGTCTGTGAACGGGAGTTCGAGCATCCTCTTCTCGAAAAAATAAAAGAAAAAGCTGAACTTGTCTACAGAGACACCTGGAAAAAAGAATAAACATCTCATAGCCCCTTAAAGGGGATATGATTTTTTACGGATTCTTAAATGGTTCCAGGGGTTCTCATGCATCTCATAAACCCTTCAATTGCCCTCTCATGGCAGGATTCTCCTGAAAAAGAAAAAAGGAAACTTTTTTGAGATGCCAATGTTTATAGGACTAACTGTAAAACTCCTGATAATACTAAAAACCTGAAAATTCCCGAAATACAACAAACTCCCAATACAAACCAGAAAAGCACAGGTGAAAAGATTGTCCCTTACAGCAAGAATCGGGGAACTCAGCCCCTACCTCCGATTGCTGAGACCCGAACTCTACTACATGGACCTTACCCTCCCCGCCGCAAGCGCAATTCTTGCTTCCTACCTGGCAACCGGAGGGCTGCCCTTATTTGTCCCCTTCTTGATTGCCGTGATAGGAGGCTTTGCGGCCATAACCAGTTCATATGTATTCAATGACTGCTGCGATGTTGATATCGACACAATCAATATCCCTGACCGCCCTCTTCCTGCCTCGATAATCTCGAAAAATTCGGCGATAATGTATGCCCTCTTTCTTTTGCTTATCGCAGCTGCGGCAGCCACGTACCTGAACCCGGAATCCCTTGCGGTCCTATTTATCGCAGCTGCAACTATCACCATTTACTCAATCTTTGCAAAGCGCAGCACCTTCCTGAGCTTCCTACCTGTGGGTATCTCCTACGGGCTTGTACCTATAGGCATCTGGCTTGCCTTTGACCCTGCAGGGATTTTGAAAGGCAGCGACGGAGTGATACTGCCCCTGCCTGCAATCTGCTTCGGGCTCATGATGTGCGTTACGGACTGGGCTTTTACTCTGGGAGGCGTTGCCAGAGATGTAGAAGGAGACCGGTTAAAAGGTGCTCCCACAATGCCAGTAACTTTTGGAATTCCTTTTACCGCCAGGTTTGTGACCTTCTGGTGGATTATCGGAGTTATTGCTTCAGTAATAATAGGCTGGTCAGCCAGACTCGGACCGGTGTTTTTTGCGGGAGCTCTTGCCTCAGGGCTCTGGCTACTCGCTCAGTGCTTTGATTTTATCAAACACCCAACTCCTGAGAGAGGTGGGGCGCTTTTCCTTAACGGCTCAAACTACAGGGCAATAATGTTCGGATCAATGATCTTGGACGTGGTGCTCTGTATATACCTTGGATCTTATACCTCCATTCTCTGGTGAAAAAAGAATAGGACAAAAAAAATGGATGCGGAAATTATTGTAATCGGGGCGTCTCCTGCAGGGCTCATGGCTGCCAGAAATGCCTGTGAAAAGGGTGCAGATGTCCTTTTGCTGGAAAAAAAGAAAGAGATAGGGAATCCGCCACACCCTGCAAACTCTTTTTTTAAGGGGATGCTTGACAAGTGTGGAGAAAAGATAGATCCATCTTATGTCGTACATTACCTTAGGGGGATGAAGATCATCTCCCCTGAAGGGCGCGAAGTTATAGTAGAAACCCCTGGCTATTCTATCGACAAAACAAGCTTTGACCGGTTTTATGCTGAAAAAGTAATCAAAACAGGAGTTGACCTCAAGACAGGGATAGAGGTAAACAGTATCCGAAAAGAAGGTGGAGAATTTGCCATAATTACTTCGGCAGGGGTCTTCAGGTCGAAACTTATAGTAATTTCCGACGGCATCAATTCAAAAATGGCATCCCTTCTTGGTCTGAAGACAATGAAACATCCGGGGGATATTGCCTGGGGGATTGAGCTGGACGTCAAGGCTCCAAGGCTCGGGAAACCTGAAATGTTTGAGTACTATGTAGGAAACCACGCTCCCGGCTGGAAAACCACCTATGCACCCAGAGGAGGTGATAATGCCGCGATTGGAGCTTATGTGCGCAGGTGTGGGAAGGATGCAACCCCTTACCTGAATGCCTGGGTGGAACGTTTCAAAAAGCTTAAAGGACTCGAGGAACTTGAGGTTGTAAGAAAACTTTCCGGGGGAGACCCTATCGTCACCATACCGGGGGAATACATTACAGATGGGATAATGGTAGCTGGAGGAGCTGCAGGCCAGTCAGGGATAGGCTATGCAATGAGGGCAGGCCAGATATGCGGAGATGTTGCGGCAGATGCTGTAAAAAAGGGAGACGTCTCAAAAAGTGCTCTTTCGGAATACAGGAAAACCTGGGAAAAAGAATTTAAGGTCGAGCATTACCTGGGCCGTATAGGGCTTGAAACCCTCAGGAAGATGACGGACAGGGAAATCGATGAAATGGTAAGGGTATTTGAAAAAGAAGACCTGTCCTTTATCCATGGCAGCGCCTTTGAACAGGCTATGCAGGTATTTCTCTTCATGCTGAAGAAGAAACCCTCGGCTATGCTGAAATACAGAGCATTCCTTAGGAATAAGTAAACTGGAAACGAAGGCAAGCTAGAAAAGGTCTAACTGAAAAAAAGGGAAAAGACAAAACCGTAAAAAATAGAACGGAAAATACGGAAAGGAAAAAATCACCAGAAAGCCAGATGCAGGGAAAATATGCAGTACGAGTTTTATAAAAATCCCCTTTTCAGGGTTTATGCCGAAATAGAAAATGGATGCTTGAAGATGAATACCAGTGGGGTAGCCTCTCCACTCATTAAAAAAGTCCTGACGGCAAACCTCTCGATCTTTGATGGCGAAAAGCCTGCAAATGTAGAAACTGACCGCCTGATCTATTCTACCTGGATGCCCCCGATCCCGAGTCCGGGCTTTGACCGGCTTGTGAAGAGCCAGCTCTCATCAATGTTCGGGAAAAATATGCCTGACCAGGTAACAATTTCAATTACGGAGGACTGCCCCAACAACTGTATCCACTGTGCCCTCCCGGATACAAAGAACAGGGCAAAGCTTACACCCGAGACTGTTAAAGATGTAATCGATCAGGTGCTCGAGATGGGCACAACCTTTGTGATTTTTGATGGTGGGGAGCCCCTGACCTATCATGGTCTGGAAGCCCTGATTAGCTACGTTAACCCTGATAAAGCCATTACCGGCATGTTCACCTCGGGAGTCGGACTGACAGAAGAACGCGCACGGAGCCTTAAAGCTGCAGGGTTGTATTCCCTTACGGTTAGTTTTGACAGCTCATATGAGGAAAAGCACGATTATGTAAGGGGCAGGAAAGGAGTTTTCAAAAGCGCGGTTGAAGCAGTCAAAAACGGACTTGAGGCAGGACTGCTTGTAAACATGTATGTGGTACTTTCAAGGGATAATGTCAATGAGCTTGATGAGCTCTATACCCTTGCAACAGATCTTGGAGTCCATGAACTCTCTTTCTATGAGATAGTCCCCACAGGCAGGTGGATGGACCATGCTTCTGAGATCATGACCCCAAAAGACCTCAGGAAATTTGACAATTTTGTGTCCCAGGCCAGGGAAAAAGAAGGACCCAGAGTTTTTCCAATTCCGCAGGTTATGAAGACCACAGGCTGTATGGCAGGCAGGAAGTGGCTACACATCACGCCTGAAGGAAATATTCTCCCCTGTGCCTGCATCCCTATTCCCTATGGAAATACTCACAGGGACAAAATAAAGGATGTCTGGAAAATAATCAGGGCCGACCCCACATATAATGCAAAATGCTGCCTTATGAGAAACCCCGAGTTCAGGGAAAAATACCTGAAGCTTCTGGAGTGAGCTTCGGGTCTCCCACCGTTTTCCCAGGAATAGTTTAGTGTTCTTTGACAAGAATTCCTTAATATAGAGTTGCATTCTCAACTCATGCATTCTTGGCTCTAGTCGCATGGCAAAAACGGAGTGTCTACGTATCCATGATTGCGCATGTGATTATCAACATCGTCTTCCTAGTCATGCTGACAGCCTCATTCGCCGCTGGTTGACACTTTTGGAATACAGGAAAAGGTTTGTGCAACAATTTTGTCAATCGGGCGGTGGGATCAATTTTCAGGGTCGGAGTCTGGCATTCCGAAAAGCCAGCTAACGCAATGTGCAGTGGACAGGTGGATACGCGCAGCGTTATAGGCAAGTGAACTACCACTCAGCTAAAGACTGAGTGGCTTCTTGGTTCATTCCTCCCTCTATTGAGGGCAAGTCCCCAAGCTCATCCCCGTAGTCCCTACGGTGTCATAATCCAATTAGATTCTGATCTATGAGAGCGAATTTTTTGATATTGATAGCGGCATTAATGTCTCTATCGTGTTTGGTTTTACAGTCTGGACAAATCCATTCTCTGTCTTTTAGCTGAAGCTCTTTATTGTGGTATCCACACACACTACATAGCTTAGAAGATGGTTCAAATTGTCCTATTCTCAGGACGGTTTTTCCAAACCATTGAGCCTTATATTCCAACTTTGTTACAAAACTACTCCACGCAGAATCACTTATAGCCTGTGCTAAGTGATGATTCTTAACCATGCCTTTAACATTTAGAGTTTCCAGAGCTACAGCTTGGTTTTCGCTAACAAGTCTAAAAGAGAGTTTGTTCTGGAAGTCATTTCTCTGATTTGTTATTTTGTCATGGAGTACAGCAAGTCTTCGTTTAGCTTTTGCCCTGTTCTTAGAGCCTTTCTGTTTCCTTGAGACTCTTTTCTGTAATACTTTGAGCCTTTTAAGAGAGTTTTTCAAGTACTTTGGATTCTCAACCTTTTCTCCTGTTGAAAGGACAGCAAAGTCTTTGATACCTACATCAATTCCTACTGTTGTTGATTCTGTGAAAGCTTCCTTTACTGGAAGTTCTTTTCCATCTTCAACAAGGATACTGATGTAGTAATGTCCTTTACATGTCCTTGATACCGTAGCCGTTTTAGGCTCTCCTTCAAACTTCCTGTGAAGAACTGCTTTAATTGGTTCTATTTTAGGAAGCTTGATAGTATTATTTTCAAAGTTTACAGTGTAGTGTTGAGGTACAGGGAAAGACTGTATCGGATTCTTTTTTGATTTGAACTTTGGAAACCCTGTTTTCTCTCTAAAGAATCTAGTGAAAGCGGATTCAACCTGCTTAGTCATCCCCTGTAATGATTGAGAGTTAACTTCTCCTAACCACTCATTAGAAGCCTTTAGAGTAGGAATTAATTTGTTTAAGTCAAATCTGGAAATTGATTCCCCTGTCTGCTCATAAGTTTTAATTTTCTGGTCAAGTGCCCAATTATAGACAAATCTACAGCTACCTATATGCTGATTCAATTGAATAGCTTGTGTAGTTGTAGGATAGAGTCTAAATTTGAACGCTTGCAGCATACAAAGGCATTATATGCTTTAACAACATATATATTTTTTGGTAAATAGGAAGTATGAAACACGGAATCATAGCAAATTTTTGTTAATGTATCATGTTATTTTTGTTTGCAAATACCAAAAAGTCATACTTGAACCAATTAGCGAAGAACTCAAACAGATTATGATTGACATTTCAAAAGAGTCTAACTTTGAAATCCTTGAAATGGGAACTGGCAAAGACCATATTCATTTATTGATCAAGAGTGAGCCGAAAGTTAGCGTTTTGTCAATTGTCAGAAAATTGAAACAAGGATATACTAACAGGTTATGGAAAACTCAAAAAGAATATATGAAAAAGTATTATTGGGGTGAGAATACGTTATAGAGTGATGGTTATTTTGCGTCTACTATTGGAAATGTGAGTAAAGAGGCGGCAGAATATTACATACGGAATCAAGGTTGAAGTTGACGCTTATATCCCCTGAGCTAAAGACTCAGGGGTTTTACGCTTCTTCATATAAATTCTACATATGAGTACATCTGAGTACATATGAGTACATCAGAGGAATGTCGGGTAAAAGTAAGAATAGTTCTTTTTTCCGCATGCCCTGTGCGGTCTGAGCTTTCCTGTACAGCAAAAAAGTGAAGCACTAGCTGCGCGAAAGTACACTAACAGAATATCAACCATGAACTGGGGCGGTGAAAAGTGAAAACTTATAGAAAAGCCGAATCTTCTTGAATAAAAACAACTTGAGTAGATACAGCGTGAAAAGGGAATATAAACTAGCAGTAAACAGTTAACATAAAACAAGCAGCAGATTCCAGTACTGCTCCGATAACAGAAAACTAAGCTGGCAAAAAGAAACTAAGCGGATAACAGGAAACTAAGCTGGCAAAAAGAAACTAAGCGGGTAACAGAAAAAGGAGTGCAGGTAAAGGTTTGAGCCCTTCACCTACAACGAAAATTAAAAATTTCAGCGAACAAATTGATTCTCTGTGATTGATTAGACTAAACCAGACCGCTGAAGAGTCATCAGGTCTTCGGTAGTGAGTTTTGCTCCGCCCTTGAACTTATCGAAAATGGATTTGGCATCCTTCTGAAGTTCGGACTTGATGACACGGGACTTTCCGTCCTTGTCTTTCTTTTTAAGCTTGAAGATTTCTTTGTCGAGATCTCTGATTTCCTTCTGAGCGTTGATGAACATCTTGTGCTGTTCGTCAGCTGCTTCCTGGGCTTTTACAAATTCCCGATGTGCAATGTCCGACTCTGCCCGGGTTCTGTCAGCTTCCTTGAAGGCGGCAATCATTTTCTCGTGGTATTCCTGGGCCTGCCTGGCATATTCGGCAAGTTCGTTATGGTACTCTGAAGCTTCATCCCTTATTTTCTGAGCTTCATCCAGGATATCTTTCAGTTCGAGGTTGCTCTCGAGCTGGACTTTTTTAACATGGTATTGTTTCTGAAGCTGGGTAATCTTGCCAACAAGTTCTCTTTCCTTGCTGGTACTCAGGACTTCAGTCTGTTGAGTGAACTCAAGGCGATCGATATCTTTCCTTAAGGCTTTAATTGAAGGCCCGCCAAGGTTGTTCTGCTTCCTGATCGAATCTGCCTTTGAAAATAGATCATTTGCTTTGGCGTTGGTATCATCGCGCTTGTTCTTGTATTCACTTACCTTCTCGTTGATCTCGTCCCTGCGAACTTTTAGTTCCTGGGCTTCATTGATAAGGTCTTTTGTTTTCTTGTTCAGGTCATTGCGCTTGGCGGCAAGAGCACTGGCCTCAGCGTTTAAAGTATTCCTTTTTTCCTTGGCTTCTTCAGAAATGTCCTTCAAATCTGATCTTTTTTTCTGCAATTCCTTTAGCATCTCTTATTGTGCCTCCCGATCCAGCAAAAGAGCTGGCATTTTAGTAATGTTCGATGTCGACATGCTGTGCCTTATTACAACATTGATAAGAAAGAGATTCAAGAACAGGGATCACGGCTCTCAGATCTTTTATAGTTATGACCACGTCCGCATATTCCCTGAGGATGGGCTTTGGATTGAAAGCTATGGCAAAACCTGCGATTTCAAAAATACAGGCATCGTTTGCACCGTCCCCGACAACCACACACTGCTCGGGCCTGACATTGTAAAGCCGGGCCAGTTCCTCAAACACTTTTGCTTTGGAGTCACTTTGTGTGACAGGACCGAAAACTTCGCCCGTAAGGCAACCATCTTCCACAAGCAGTTCGTTAGAAACGACAAAATCAATACCAAGCACTTCACCTACCATCTCGGCAGCTATGGTAAATCCACCGGAAATCATCGCAGTCTTATAGCCCCGATTTTTAACATACAGGACAAGTTCGGCTGCTCCCGGCATAAGGTCAATTTGATTTACAGCATCAAGGGCAGTTTCAAGGGGGAGTCCCTTAAGAAGTCTTACCCTTTCTGCAAGCGCTTGCTCGAAATCGAGGTCTCCATACATCGCTCTCTTCGTAATCTCCTCTACTTTGCTTACAACACCTGCAGCCCTGGCGAGCTCATCGATAGTCTCAGCGTCTATAAGGGTACTATCCATATCAAAAACAATGAGTTTGTTTTCAGTAGAATTATGTATAGGACAGTTCACTCAATCAAAACCTGGACCTGAATAGCTATATATAGCGGGACAATTCCCGAAAAAGGGCATGCCACACGAAGTACCGTTTTCAGGGTACCCCCGCAGCTTGATAGAATATATGTGCCCTGACATTAAAAGCCCACCAACGGATAAAGTTCTTCAAATTATAATGCGGGTTTCGCGAAAACAAAACCACAAAACAACAGCATTGATGTCAACGTTTTTGAGTGAAATAAATCACATCCCTTTTAAGCTTTTCGGAGGACTAATGAAATGTACCGAATAATTATTATAAATAGGACAGATATATATAAAATAAGAGGGATAAGAAAGGGAGATTGCCAAAAGGATTATAAACCCTTTAGGAATTCCACTATTGAAGAAAAAGGTTAACACAGGATTTTGAGAAAAATGGTCAACATAGGTTTTATAAAAATGGGCAACCTGGGAATGAGCCAGGTTATCAATCTGATCCAGGATGAAATTGCAGCGCGAGAAGGAATAACCGTAAGAGTATTCGGCACTGGTGCCAAAATGGGCCCTGCCGATGCCGCGGACACTGAAAGCTTCAAGCAGTGGAATGCTGACTTCGTAGTAATTATCAGTCCGAACGCAGCAGCCCCAGGCCCTACCGCAGCTCGTGAACTCTGGAAAGATGTGCCCTGTATCGTAGTTTCAGACGGCCCTACAAAAAAGGAGGCTCGTGAGGCATTTGAGCAGGATGGTTTCGGATACATTATCCTTCCGGTAGACCCACTTATCGGAGCAAAGAGGGAATTCCTCGACCCCGTCGAAATGGCATCCTTCAATTCCGATGCTATGAAAGTGCTTTCCATCTGTGGTGTTGTAAGACTTATCCAGGAAGAGCTCGACAAAGTAGCCGAACAAGTAGCATCCGGAAAGTCAGGAAAGGACCTTGAACTTCCGCACATCTTCGCAAAACCCGAAAAATGTGTAGAACACGCAGGCTTTGCAAATCCTTACGCAAAAGCAAAAGCTCTTGCATCCCTTCACATGGCTGAGAAAGTTGCACAGGTTAACTTCCCTGCTTGCTTCATGTTAAAAGAAATCGACCAGGTATGCCTCACAGCCGCAGCCGGGCACGAAATAATGGGAGCTGCAGCAATACTCGCAACCCAGGCAAGAGAAATTGAAAAATCCAATGACACCGTCTTCAGACAGCCACACGCAAAGAACGGAGCCCTGTTGAAAAAGGTCCAGTTATACGAAAAGCCACAGTAAGATACCTATACGAAAAACCAGAGTAAATACCGGAAAACTCTTCCCGGTTGAAAATTCACACCCTGGATTTCATAAAGGGCTGGAGGAATTGGAAAAATGTCCCTCTCAAACCTTGAAAAAGAGGTGGGGGACACCATCCTCCAATAAAATCCAATTCGTTTTTTCCTTTTTTATAGAATGGTTCCCGGAACCTGTTTCAGCTTTATTTTTTTGCATCTTCTACTTCTTGCAGCACGGAAGTATATTCCTGAAAGACAGAAGAAAGATCAATTGTAGCCAGAAGGTCCACAACCCCGAGAGCCGCAACAACCTTCCCATCCTTTGAACGGATAGGAGCAACTACCACATGTTTTCCGCGGTACATGCCTTCTGAGGGAACTTCATGGACAATTTTGTTGGTCTTTAACACCTCTTCGAGAACGGGTCCTGTATAGTCCCGGTCAAGGATTTTTCCCTTTTCCAGACGAAGCCCTTTTCGTTTGAGGCTTCTAATGGTGGTAGGAAGTCCCATTAGTGAATGCACTGCAAATGCTATTGGTTCAAGGTCTTCAGGCCCTGAATCTTCTGATATAGATAGGGAAATAATGATTTCACCCCCAAAAAGATACTTGGAAATCAGTACAGGCAAAAAACAGGAATTTTAGAAAATAAAAAATGAGTCCCATTCTTCTGCCATTTAGATTATATTTTTCCAAGGAATATATAATCATTCCTCATTCTCAAGCGCTGTTATGAGCGCCTGTTTGTGAAGTTCTGCAGACTCATGAATCCCCCCCATTTCGCCCCTGATAGCCCGGCATGGATATTGCTGGATCAACAGTCCGGCTTTTGGGGGAGCATCTGTTACCGGCACTCCGACAAGTTCTTTGGCCATATGCCAGGTACTCCCGCATGGGGCACCTTTTATGACCTCAACTTTAGAGATTTTTCCCTTTTCGGTTTTAACTTTCAAAACCGGGGACCCGAAAATATCAGCAAATGGACGGTTGAATGAGTTGGGTTCGAGGGTACAGCAAGTTTCATCCACCTCTATATCCATTCCGGAAGTTTCGGAAATCTGTTTAAGTTCGGGAACCGATGCTCTGGAAGCCCCTCCCGGTACAATCAAAGAGCGTACCCCGGCTTCTGAGGCAAGCTTTGCAATTGCCGAGGTCAGGTCCGGATGCAGGGAATAAGTAACCACGAGGTCGGCAGAAAAGACACGCAGGTCGAAATTCAGATTTTCCAAAAACTCATTGGGTTCCTCAATGAATATGGGCACAAACTCGGGCAGGTCGGCAGTTATAACTGAAAAATCGCTGTGTTCTTTTATAACATCAACAAGGCGATGCCCGTACTTGCCCCGTGTGATAACTCCTATTATAGTCATTACTTTAAGCTATTTTGAATGTTTACATAAATAGATACTCATTTTTATCTCTGTCCTTATCTCTGTCCTTATCTCTGTCCTTATATTTGTCCTTATATCTGTCCTTGTCCTTATCTCTGCCCTGACTTCTCAACCAGGGCTTCCTATAGAATATAAATACAGATAGTGCATTTGAATGAAAACCTGTAAAGAAAAAAATAAAAAAGGCGGTTCTTATGCGAGGCAAACTGATCACACTTGAAGGTATTGACGGTTCAGGCAAAAGTACGGTTGCAAAAAAACTTCAGGAAAGCTCTGAACTTTGTGTTTTTGAGCCGGTCTTTACCAGAGAACCGACAAGAGGCACCCTCACCGGAAATGCTGTTGAAAATGCTATTCAGTCGGATACAGACCAGCTTGCTGAACTCTTCCTTTTTACAGCTGACCATGCCGAGCACCTGGCAAAGCTTGTAAAACCTGCCCTTGAGAACGGGAAAACCGTGATTTCGGACCGTTATTCCGACAGCCGCTATGCTTACCAGGGGATTACCCTTAAAAACCTTCTCGAGAACCCGCTTGAATGGGTGAGAAACCTTCATAGAGACTGGACAGTTGTTCCGGACCTTACCTTTCTTTTTGACATTGAACCTGAAATTGCAGTAAAACGCTGCGGCAAGCGGGGAGAACAAACCAAATTCGAAAAGATAGAATTTTTACGAGGAGTCCGAGAGCTTTTCCTCGGGCTTGCCGCAGAAGAGCCGGAGCGTTTTGTAGTTGTCGATGCCTCCGGTTCTCCGGAGGACGTGGAAAAAACAGTCGTACAAAAAATTCTCGACTTTTTCCAGGTGGATTGAACGAGATATCTACCGGGAAATGAATATTAAATAACCTGGACATGAAAATTAAATATCGAACTAAAATCTAAAAATAAAAAAAGGAAGTGAAAGTCCGGTTAGAGCTTGTTATCATCCGCAAACTTGATCAGAGCTTCCCCAAGCATCCGAACGTGCGAGGGGTTGAGATTGAAGCGGGACTTTTTCACGCCTCCGCGCTCTTTTGCGAGTTCTACATATTCCTTTTCAAACCGATCGCTGTGCGCCAGAGAGATGGTCATGTACCAGCCACCCCCCATTTTGATCTCCGTATACCCGTCTCCACTGTCATCTCCTGTGTGCTCTTCTAATGGTTCTTCAATGCTTTTTTCAGTTACCTTTCTTGCTGCCATATTGTAACCTCGTAAACTCTTTGATTAAATGCTGAAATCTGATAATCTGGATATAAATCTGCAAATTGGGTTATAAAGATACTTAATGCCTTATATACCAGAGGCATAAGGCAGGAATAAATCCTTTCCCGGGATTATTAACCATTCTTTTTAATTTGTTCAAGTCCCAGGTTCATGACTTCCAGAGGAACCAACCCTGTGTGGATTGCAGTTGCGACCAGAGCCCCCTTTATACCGAGCCTGTCAAGAGCAAAAAGGTCTTCCATATCCCTGACCCCTCCCGCAAGCAATACGTCGTGTACGGAGGTTTCAGCCAGTTTGCGCAGAAATTCCGGGTCAAACCCCGAAGCTGTACCGACCCTGTCAAGGTCGAGGAAAATCAGGTCTTTTAAAGGGAGCTTATTAAGAAGCTTGACGATTTCAAAAGGATCTTCAGGGATCTCGGGGTCTTGTTTCAGAATCTTTCCATATTTGACATCAATACTTACACTGATACGCCCCGGATTTTTGAAAGCTGCGTCTTTGATTACTGCAAGCTTGCCGGTCTCCGTGCCTATAACCGCAGTTCCTGCAATAGAAAGTGCTTTGTCCACATCCTCTAGAAAAGAGACCCCGAAATCAAGCATTGTATCCGCCTTTAAACTTACCTTCCGGATAATCTCCGCATTAATATCGAGAGGACCTTTACCCTGCAGTACGTTAAGGTCGGCAATGTAGACTTCTTCAGGGTGTAAAGACTCAACTACATCCAGGGGAGCTGAAGTCCGGCACACAGCACTTGAATCCGAAATCGGGCGGTAATTTTCCCTGACCCCACCTTTTGCAAGAACCACGTTACGGTTAAATATATCCATTACAAAAATTACACGGAACATACTTATTCCATAGCGGCATCATCCTATAAAAAAATATAAAATAAGGTTAGATATATATAAAAGAACAATATACCTCATTAAATATTTAATTCCATTCTAAATAAGAGGCTTTTTATGAAACTGCTTGTAAGTCCAATAAATCGAGAGGAAGCAATTATCGCTTCCAGAGGCGGCGCAGACATTGTAGATGTCAAAAACCCAAAAGAAGGTTCCCTTGGAGCCAATTTCCCCTGGGTAATCAGGGACGTTAAAGAGGGTGTAAACGGCAGGCAGCCGATAAGCGCAACAATAGGAGATTTCAACTACAAACCCGGAACTGCCGCACTTGCAGCCCTTGGAGCAGCAGTCGCAGGAGCGGATTATATAAAAGTAGGCCTTTATGATATCCAGACCGAAGCACAGGCCCTTGAGCTGCTCACGAAGATTACAAGAGCCGTTAAAGACTATGACCCATCAAAAAAGGTTGTTGCCTCAGGATATTCGGACTACAAACGCATTAATTCGATTTCACCTATTTTACTCCCCGCAGTTGCTGCAGAGGCCGGAGTAGATGTTGTCATGGTAGACACTGGCATCAAGGACGGGAAATCTACCTTTGAATTCATGGATGAAAAAGAGCTGATAGAGTTTACTGACCTTGCCCATGAACACGGGCTTGAGAGTGCAATTGCTGGTTCCCTGAAATTCGAAGACCTTTCGGTTCTCGAAAGAATAGGACCCGACATAATTGGTGTTCGGGGTATGGTATGTGGCGGAGACCGAATGACTACGATCAGGCAGGAGCTGGTAGAAAAACTCGTGTCTGAGTGCCAGATTTAAAAAGTTCTGTACACAGTAAAGATAAAAATGGCGGAAACCTGTAAAAGGAAGAAACCTGTAAACAGGGGAAACCTGCGCTGGCATGTCTTTCAGGCAGGCCGGCCAAAAAATAATTATATATCATCAACTTTTTTAACCTGATGTTTATTTTCGGGCATATCGGCATTACTCTGGGGATCTTCTATTTCCTGAACCGTTTATTGCCGAAAAAGAATATTCCAGTAGACTTAAAATGGATCGCTTTTGGGGCGCTCCTTCCGGACTTTATCGACAAACCCCTTGGCAGGATAATTCTTACCGAAACTATAGGAAGCGGGAGAATCTTTGCCCATACCCTCCTCTTCGGAGTTCTGCTGGGGCTGGTTGCAGCTTACATCTTCTACCAAAAGGGCTGGACAATACCCCTTATTGTTGCAGGCGCTTCATTCTGTCACCTGCTTGAAGACCAGATGTGGAACTCCCCTGAAGTCCTTTTCTGGCCACTTCTAGGATGGAAGTTTCCAAAAGATACGCTTTCCGGAAGTTTTATTGAGTACTTCATGAAAATCCTGAGTAATTCATACAATCCAGCTTCTACAAGCGTATTTATCCCGGAAATAATAGGGTTGGGCATTATACTCCTCTTTACAGCCAGTTGTATCAGGTCAAAAATAGAAGCAAAAAATGTTAGCTCTCAAACAATGAAAGAAGAAGTAACAGAGCAGAACTAAAAAAGTAGTCCCTGAAATCGGTTGATATATTCCATAATTGGAAACCGAAATCTTTTATTAGTCTTCTTGAGCAAGCAGAACGAGTGAAAAGAACCTCGTGATGTTGCACTTGTAGTGCAACTCCCAAAATCTCCGATTTTCTGTGATCCCGAATTGAAACTCGGGAGATGCAGGCTCAAGAAGTGTGTTCATAGATTTTTATGTTAAGGGAATCATAAATTTTGCACATGGGCTTATTGTCCTGAGTCTCGGAGCTGTTCCAAGCTGAAAAGTATCCCATAATATCGGGTCCTGATTTTTCCAGGTAAAGAGCCTCTGAGAAAGTTGTTACTACAAAGTAGAAAGGTCCGTTTGTGGCAGGATTCTCTAAATACTTTACATCCTCGGGACGGTTTGCAGGGGTTGATCCGGAAGTAATAGAAACCTCAGGAAATGTTCTATGTTGTTCAGGACTGCCGGCAGGATTTCCTAAAAAGGTAGAACCTACCGATTCTCCAGAATACATAACATACGGATATGCGGCTTTTGATCCTGTTAACCACTTTATTCCTTCTACCTCATTTTGTGTGACAGCTTCCGAGATTCCGCCAGCGTACGGGGAACTGAAACAGCTGAAAAATCCTAAAGTCCAGAGAAGACCCAGAACCAGGATTGTAACGCCAAGGCCGGTTGTATACCCCTTCCTGAGAAGAACAATATAGAGAGAGTACCCTATAAGCGGAATCTGGGCAAAGATAATGAAACTTAAGTTTGCAAACCTGTCAGGAGGATAAGGGATAAAGGGATTTAAGAGGAAGCCCGCCTCCAGGAAGAACGAGGCTATATACAGGAATAAAAAGCGAGGATACCTGCGGACAAAGTGGTGACAAAAGCGTTTGCGATTCTGCCATACGATTACCGTATTGATTACAACAAAAATTAACGGAATATAGTACTTGCCGTAATAGAGATTGAAAAGGTGTATGAACTCAAAAATCCCGGGGTTCATGCTTGGAATTGTAGAAAAACCCGCAGCTTTCAGGGCTTCAATACGCCAGGTGAGGGCCGAGAGAAAAATATAAAAGAACCCTGAAGCGTACTTTGCACAGAGTAAGTAGCTACACGAAATAAATGACAGGAAGATAAATAGGGGAACTATTCTTCCCGAAGAGCTGGAAAGGGGATCTTGAGCAAGATCTTTAAGACGGACTATTTTTTTAAGGAGTCCTGATCGCATGGCTTTACCTGCAAAAATGAGCAGTAGAGCGAAAAATACCAGGTAAGTGAAGATAAAAGGATGAGCTAACGGAAGTAAAGGTATCATAAAGAGCAAACAAACAACCATCATCGTCCTGTTTTGATTGGAGATTGCATTCCACAGCAAAAGAAGATAGATCGGAACGAGGCAGAAAGCGAGATAGTAGGGGATCGTTGATACCTGGAAATGCCCGAAGTATGGAATGACCGAGGAGAGAAAAGTTACCGAAACCAGTTTTATCCGGCTCATAAAACCCCGGTAGAACAGAAACATGCCGGCAATAAACATAATCGAAAAGAAAACCGGTAAAAAGTAAGATAGTGCCTGTGTCTTCATTCCGGAGACCAGAGTCAGAGCTGAGATCAGTAAAGGACCGGTAGGGGAGAAATCTAAAAAGCTAGAAAGACCTGAAGAATCAAAACCCCCTGTATTTCCTGCCAGAACCAGGTATGAGAATTCATCCCCCCTGCCTACTGAAGCGTAACCAAGCATATATGGAATTATTAATACAATAATATGAACAAATATCAGTGTGAAGACTGCACTAATCTTTTTATATGCAAGAAGCAGAAAACAGGCAGAAAGGTAACATACGAGCAGGACCAGGTAAAAATGGAAAGGAAGCTGTCCATAGATACTAACTGCGTATCCTTCAGGCCGGATTCCTCTGAGAACAAAAAGACTGTAAACGAGTAGTAATAGAGATACCGATGTTATCAGATTTAAGATATTATTGTTGAGTTTAGACAATATGTCCCCCATCCTTCCGGAAAGTTACAGAGTCCAGTTTCCATACCATTATATAAGGATTTTCCTGAAGCAGCATCTATACTTCCATAGAGTCTGCTTTCACAGGATCCTGAAGCAGGTAAACTTCCGTGCTCAAAATTTCCTTCCATCTAAAAATTTCTTTTGTTTTTTTCCTTTTTATTTTTCGTGTATCCAATTTCTCAACAAATAATTAATTGTTGTGCCCGATGAGCAGGTTATATACTGGTTCTCAAAAAATTAATTGTTGTGCCCGATGAGCAGGTTATATACTGGTTCTCAAAAGAATTAATTTCCTCATAAGAAAAAATCCTCATGAATTAAAGGTTTTCGGGCTATTATGGATGCAATTTACATACCTTATTCATACTCCCGTTATTTTGTCAAGATATATAAAAATGATGTCATAAATCCTGGTTATTTAATAATGGTAAGGAGTGTGAGAATAGAAGCCTGGAAAATTGGAAAAGAGAATATGGATAACATAGAAATATGGATAACACAGAAATGTGGATAACATCATACAGCCTTGAGCTGTTACTTCAAAAAAATAATAAGAATTAGGGGGTTGGTTTCTTATGAACCCTGACTATCTTAGACTCCCTGACTATCTTAGACTTCCTGACTATCTTAGACTTCCTGACTATCTTAGACTTCCTGACTATCTTAGACTTTCTGACTATCTTAGACTTCCTGACTATCTTAGACTTTCTGACTATCTTAGACTCCCTGACTATCTTAGACTTTCTGACTATCTTAGACTTCCTGACTATCTTAGACTCCCTGACTATCTTAGACTCCCTGACTATCTTAGACTTCCTGACTATGTACCTTTGTATGGGGAGGTATTCAGAATTTAAAATATATTAAGGGAGCAAGAAACGGCAAAATCTTGCCTGACCTTTCTACGGACCTTTCTGTAGACCATTCTACTTTGAGAATCAGGAAGTTTTCAAATACATGATATTCCTGAATAATCCCTCAAGCATATTTTCTCAACTTCGCTCAGTTTACCCAGAATATGTCTGATCCTTTGTTCAACAAATCTCCCCTTCATGCACCAGTAAAAGGGCCTTTTATTTCCAAGAGATGGGAATCTGGCACAGGAGATATCCAGTGGATGGAAATAGAATATTGTATGTCCTCTTTTAAGACTCTGCATAAGCCCGTTCAATATAAATGACGAGCCCAGGAACCGAAGCATAGGGCCGCCTGATGCGGGGAACTTGAATCCATGTTGACAATAAGCCCATGGAAATTCAATAAAGTTCCGGTCACTGCCTGCTTCAAGTTCGTTCTTCTCTGGATAATAGGGGAAGGAAGAAACGGTATTAAGGGCTGAATCTGTTTTGTTGTAAAAGGAATTTACTGAAACAGATGAATCATACTTGAATCCCAACTTTTCAAGGGAATTAACCATCCATCCACCTACCAACGCATTTGGTGCCCTGTAACCTATCAGCTTTTCTCCGCTGATTTTTTCTAGCATTTTCTTTGCAACCCGAGTTCTTTGCTCAAATTCCTCCACACTCATTAACTGTTTTTTTGTATGAGGATCGATTTTACAGGCATGATTTAGCCCGTGGCAGGCAAGCTCGTGTCCCCTATCTACAATTGACTCCACCAATCCAGGGTAGTGTTCGATGGTATCTGCAACGACAAAAAAAGTAGCATTTATGTTGAACTCATCAAGAAGGTCCAGAACACTTTTTGTGGGCTCACTCAAGAAATCATACCTGCCAGTCCAGTTCTTGAAGAATTCATCCACATTCCTGTAAACCGAAAACGGAGAACTACAGACAGAAGGAATATGATACCAATCTTCAAGATCTACCGTAACTGAAAGACTACCATTCATTAAACCCCTCACCCCGAGCTGTATTTGCAGATATCGTGAAACTGGACCGGGAGTCTGACTAAGAATGAGAATTTAGCAACAATGCATTCCCCACTGGCTTAGAAAGCCTCCCTACATAAACTAATACCTTAAGAGTATAAAAATTTTTTGAAATACCACAATAAAAAAAAGAGCTAAAAAGCACTAAATTAGGGAAACAGGACTTTAACGGCGAGAACAAGACAAATAAAATTCACCAGGTATTGCCTATTAATAGGATTTATTTCCCATAGATCAGCTAGTAAGGCACTCACTGAACTACTGGGGCTCAAAGTAAAGTAATTACCTTCATGAATTCAATTCTTTGCCTGGAAAAAAGAAGTCTGGATTTCTACCACATTCCACAGGTGTTGTGACCCTATTAAGTTTTTACATAGGGGAGCAAATTTTTTGACCCTATTAAGTTTTTACATAGGAGAGCAAATTTTATGATGTTCACGGCAACTTTTATACCTCTATCATGTTTGGTTTTTTGTTTATATCAATCTGAAATATCGATTTTTCAGTCTTCTCATACGTTTTTGTTTTCAGGTATAAAGCCCAGTTATAGATGTATCTGCAGCTACCAATATGTT
Organism: Methanosarcina sp. WWM596; assembly: GCF_000969965.1. Lineage (GTDB taxonomy): Archaea > Halobacteriota > Methanosarcinia > Methanosarcinales > Methanosarcinaceae > Methanosarcina. Next base: position 588,843 of record NZ_CP009503.1, on the reverse strand, counting down.
TGTCAAAAAGGGAGTACGGGAAGATAAAGTACCCCAAAAAGGTATAAATATATTTGAAAAAATATCGAAAAAATATTATAATAGAACCACATACATTTCAAAGTTAACTCAGCATTAAATAAGTAAACAAAAGTTCCGCAGATGAGTTGACCGGGCTAAAAGCCATGGCTGACAAAAACAGGAAATTTGACCTATAAATATCCTGTAATTATGACAAATTATAAATAAAAGTTTAGAGTCAGAGCTTCTTATGTCCGTCCACCTCCAAAAAATTAATCACTTTTAACAGTGAAGATAGAGAGTGGAAAATCCTCTGCACCGTGTCCGCCCCACAAAACGCAGAGAACCAAATTGGATAGATTCAAAAATATTACGCAGACGTAATTAGAATTTTTGAATTACCGTATAGACCCGATATAATTAGATATTTGATATAGACCTGGTCTAATTAGATAGTTCGGAAAAATATTACGAGTACGTAATATGGAATTTTGAGAAATATCTGGGAAAGAGTATACAATTATCCTGGAGTTTTTTGAGTGTACTCATATTCTAAATCCAATACAGAGGCGATACGATGCTAAAAAATAATCTAGGAACCCTATTCCTGACATTTAGTTTAACAACCGTATCAACTGTTGGGGAAATATACAACTCTTCTAGGTTTTTTGAGTCTTCTCAAATTCCAAATCCAACCCAAAGGTGATACGATGCTAAAAAAGAATCTAGGAATCCTATTCCTAGCAATATGCCTTATTTTAACAACCGTACCCACTACGTTAGGCGCACAGAATACAATAACTGTAAATCCGACATCTGGGACAGATGCTCAAACTGCAATTAATAATGCAATAAATTCTGTAGCATCAGGAGCAACATCAAGTAACCCGGGATATGTTCTCCTTGGTACTGGCACTTATCAGATAAGTGCACCTATAATTTTGAAATCTAATGTAGTACTGAAAGGTGCAGGTGACAGTACAATAATCTATGCTACAGGTTCGGTTTGTAACTCCGAGGGATCACCTGCATATGTATTCGGGTCAGGTGTTTCTAACGTTGAAGTATCTAACCTTCAATTCAAAAGTGCAGCAACTGGACCAAGTGACGGAGGTCATGGAGACTATCGAAACTGCATAAAGCTCACGTCTTCGACTAATAGCAAAGTACATGACATATTATTCACCCGCTATCTGTATGGTGACGGTGTCAGAATCAGTAGAAGTTCTGGAATAGAGGTATATAATTGCAGAATGAAATCCTCCGGACACGATGGCGTGGCATTTTTGTCCGGCACCAAGGATTCCAGAATGTATAACTGCTATGTTGAGGTTCAGACCAACACAGGAGTCAGGATAGACAACTGTGCAAATATTGAAGTGGATCATAACACCTTCACAGGTAGTGCCGGGTCCGGATGGTGCTGTGTTGAACTGGAAAATACACTGACAAATGTGAATGTCCATCACAACATTATGCATGATTACAAAGGATCAAGCAGCAGCGCAGGCGTTGGAAATTGGAATGCAAAAGGGTCAATTAACGTTCATGATAACGTTATGTGGAACGTGTCACCTTACATTGAGGTAGGCTCAGGCACAAACATATTAGGACCATCTGATCACAGTGTTGAGAATTGGGTAGCGAAAGGATATGGATATGGCTCTATTGGCAATTCTTTAACTGCTGTAACAGAGACAAAAGAAACCGAAGTTGCAACGACCAATGACCAGACTATAGTTAACGACAATACTGTAACAGAGACTTCCTCTGCTGTAACAGAGACTGCTTCTGAGCAGGAAGTCGAAGCTGGGAACGTATCAAATGCAACAGGCATTGTTATAGACAACCGCCTAAGGGAAGCATCTCCTAATACAGTCTACCAGGATAAGGTGTATATTGACATCGGAGGCAGACCTGGAGTAGGAAGATACAGAGATCTGCTCCTGTTTGACCTGAGTGAATACAACGATGCTGAAAATATTACCAATGCAACTCTTTCCCTCTACTGGTATTATCCTGACGGACGGGAAAGGCCGGAAGATGCGGTAGTAGAGATATACAGGCCCGCTGTAGCCTGGGATCCAGAAAATGTGACCTGGAACAGCAGGGATGATGGTGTGCACTGGACACATCCCGGAGGAGACTGGTTCGACATGAATAATATCTCCCAGGGGGATGCACCGTACGCTACGATAACCCTGAACGGAAGCGATATACCGGACAACAGGTACTATGAGCTGAACGTAACTGATCTAGTAAAAGAGTACGTCAACGGCGAGTACGAAAATACAGGGTTCCTGATTAAAACACGTACCGAAAATGCGGATTATGTAGCATTCTACAGCAGTGAAGTAGAAGATGAAAAAAAACGCCCAATGCTGAATATAGAAGAGAAAGCTGTAGTTTAATGGCTCTAACTTCAGGAGGAGAACTCTAAGAGGCTGGTAGTGCGGAAATTATAAAAACCTCCGTAACCAGATTTTTGAGTTCTTCCAACTTATTTTTATCAGGAAACACATCTGAATATTCTTTGTACTTCATTTCATATGATATTCATTGAGATCTAATGGAATGTATGCAAGTGGAGAAAATTCATAGTAGACAATTTCATGCAGAAGTAATAATAAAATTTTATAATAAGTAGTAACTCAGCTAGAGAAGATATATAATTTGATAGTGTATATAATTTAAAAGGTACTCATATGTTTCTGTACTAAACTTAAATCAGAGAACTGTATAAGAAAATTAATTTGAACTTTATTTTATAAATAGGCATATTATAATTCAGAAGGTATTGTACTTTCGATATGTACCCCCAATACAAATTTAATAAATTTAAGCACATAAGCTTTTTGTACACAGCCGTAATCAATGGTTAGTATCCTTTATATTGGAGCTCATGTGCATTCAAGAAAAGCCGATGGTTTGCAATAAATTATTTTAAACTGTCGAGCGTATTAAACCTGTATGAACTGTTAATAAAGACTAAACCTGTGAGATCACTGAGGAAATCAGGTTTTTAAATAACTCCGGTGGCAATACCTTCCAGCGATAAACTTTTTTCAAGTTTGGAGGATTTATATCTCAGGGTACAGGGATAAAAAATGAACGGGAAAGATCTTATAAAAAGGTGGGAAAAAAGAAAGAAAATGGGAGTTTACATTACAGTCTTCTTGTTCCTGATTATAATGGGAACAACCGCCCTTTCTACCACACCTTCAGGAATGACGGTTTATGTGACTGGAGACGGGGAAGGAAACTATATTTGTGATGGGGCTGATGACCAGATAGAAATCAATGAAGCCCTTGCATACGTCGCAGAACACCCGGAGTATACAACCGTTCATTTGAAAGGTCCTAACACATACGTAATCTCAGACAGTATTTTCATCGGAAGCGATACCATTCTGGAAGGGGACCCTACAGCTGTGGTAAAGCTTAAAGACAAAGCAAACTGGGCAGTAACAAAGCCTCTGATTACGCAGATAAATAGTTTCGGAAACCAGAATATTACTATAAAGGGTTTTGAGATAAACGGGAATCATGACGCCAATACAGATAAAAAGAAAGGCGCCGGATACTATAATCTAATCCATTTAGTTAATTCAACAAATATCCAGGTTCATGATATGTATATGCATGACAGTCATGGAGACGGACTGAAAGTTGAAAACAGTTCCAATATTCGGTTTTACGACAATACAGTATATAAGCTCGGTCACGACGGTCTTTACGGGATCCAGTCTCAATACCTGGAAGCCTGGAATAATACGATAACCTGCAGGACTAACAGCGGGCTTAGAGTGTGGGATTCGAATCATGTGAAATTTCATGACAATACCATTGATTCCTTTTATCACTGGAGCGCAGGCGGACCTGGAATTCAGATCCAGAAATCCTCAGCTGTCATGGATGATATAGAAATATATAATAATACGATTCACGACACTTACGGACCTGGCATCTGGCTGCTTGCCTATGGTAACTACCCTCTGACAGAAGCACAGAATGTCCATATTCATCACAATACATTCTACAGCACAGGCACAAACCCAAGTATTGACTGGGTAGGAGGTATTGTAACCAGCGGATTTAACAATACCTTGATTGAGAATAACGTGTTTGACGGCACGTATCATGCTGCTATCGTCCCGATGTACCCGACAGACCGCTCCATAGAAGTATCACCTAAAGGTACAGGATACACGACCATTGTCCGTAATAACATCATTACAAATACGAAACGGCGCAAGAGCGAGTCAAGCGGGACAGGATTTGGTGTTGTCAATTACCTCCCCAAAACCCATAGGCTTGTACTGGAAAACAACTGCTTTTACAATAATGTGGCAGGAGACTATAGAAATGCAACCTCAACAAGCGATATTTATGTAAATCCTCTTTTCGCAAATCAGAAAAAAAATGATTACCATCTTAGATCAGCAGGCGGCAGATGGAATGGGAAAACCTGGGTAAAGGACATTGAAAATTCCCCGTGTATTGATGCAGGGTATTCCTCCTCTGACTACTCAAATGAGCCCGAAGACAACGGGAAAAGGATCAATATAGGAAGGTACGGAAACACTGGAGAAGCATCAAGGTCAGGTGTAATGCCAGGATATGTGGCCTGGTGGCATCAGATATTTTCGTCTGAGTGGAGGATGTTCAGGATACTCCTGAGAAGCCTCTATCTACTTTTCTTTTAAATTCAGATTTAATGCTTCCTCAATTCAGATTTAATGCTTTCTCAGATGTATCCCTTAATTAAAAGACTTTAATTTATCCAGCCTCGGAAAGAAGTTTGAACTTAAACTTCCAGGGGTTTGCTTTTAATCTCCACAGTTAGATCCTCTCCAGATTCAGGACAGACTTTTCTGCTAACCTCAAAAATTTATGACTTATAGATATTGTGTATAAAAAATATTAAAGAGGAAAAAAGGTTTTTTATTTAAAAATCAAACTCTTTTGACATAAGGATCCGAAAAAAACTCAAACATTTAGGTAAAGTTTTTTACCGGCCCTAAAAGATAACTTTTATAAAGTTTAGAGAGTTATAGTTAAGTGTATCGGGGGTACAAAATGAACAAAAATCCGTGGATATATAGACAGGGAGAAAAAAAGAAAAAAGGGATCCTGATCTTAATTCTGATTCTGCTTGCAGGTGTAACCGTTGCCCTCTCAAATACCCCGTCTGAACAGACGGTTTATGTAAATACCGATGGGAGTGAAGCTTTCAACTGCGATGGAATCGATGACCAGGTAGAGATCAATAAAGCCCTCGCATATGTTGCAGAAAACCCGGAGTACACAACTGTTCATTTAAAAGGTCCTAATACATACACTATCTCGAGCAGCATTCTCATCGGCAGCAATACCATCCTGGAAGGGGATTCCACAACTGTGATTAAACTTGAAGATAAAGCAGGCTGGCCAGAGGAAAAACCCCTGATTACACAGATCGATAGTTCGGGAAACCAGAATATTACTATAAGAGGTTTTGAAATCGACGGAAACCATGACGGAAATAAGGAAAAAGGCAGGGGAAAAGGGTACTACAACCTGATCCATTTTCTCAACTGCAAAAATATTCAGGTATATGATATGTATATGCATGACAGCCACGGTGATGGGCTGAAAGTGGTGAAAGGTTACAATATTCAATTTTATAACAACACGATATATAAACTCGGGCATGATGCTCTTTATATTATCTATTCTTCAAATGTAAAAGCCTGGAACAACAAAATAACGTGCAGAACAAACAGCGGGCTCAGAGTATATAACGGGAATCAAGTCAAATTTTATAACAATGTAATCAATTCCGAGGGGGAAGGCGGAGCTGGAATTGAAATCCAGAAAGCGGGTTCGTCAACAGTAATGGATGAAATAGAAATTTACAACAACCTGATATATGAAACAAATGCCGCAGGAATCTGGATTACAGGCTACGGGTCCACATATTCAAAAGATTCTGCAAAAGATATATACATTCACAATAATAAATTTTACAAAACTGGCATTAATTTCGGTGCCGACTGGGCAGGAGGTATCGTCATCAACGGTTTTTACGATACCCTGATAGAAAACAACGTATTCGATGGATGCTATGGGGCGGCAATTGCTCATAAAGAGGTAAACAACGAGTTTTCATCTCCAGAGTCAGGCTATACAACCATTGCACGAAATAATATAATAATTAATACCCAATCGAATCCTGCCGCCGGAGAAGGTTATGCTTTTTATAATGAATTGAAAAACACTCATTCGTTCATCCTTCAAAACAACTGTCTCTTAAACAATTCGGGTGGAGACTACATGTATGCCAGCTCTACATCGGATGTACAGGCCGATCCTGCACTTATTGAACAGCTGGGTAAAAACGGGTCTTCAGTGCAAAACCTGCCCTGTGCAGACGCGATAAACGCAGGGCCACAGGAAATGCCTTATGAGATAGATGAGCATGGCATCGATGCAAGACGGGAAGAAGGCATCAAATATGATATTGAAAGGGCTATATCAAAAATAGTAAAGTTTGTGAAAAATACCTTTTTGGGTTTTACTTCGGGAGAATCGGACGAAGAAACCCTTAAAATCGCCTCACTGTCGGTTGTTTCGGACAACAGGCTGAAAGAAGAGTCTCCTAACACGACATATCGAGAAACTGAATATACCGATGTGGGAAAAAGACCAGAGGGAGGAATATACAGGGCTGTCATGATTTTTGAACTGAACGAGCTGGATGAAGCAGACCGTATTGAAAAAGCAACCCTTTCTTTGTTCTGGTATTACCCAGAAGTGGCCAGGCTGGAAGATACTGTTCTTGAAGTATACAGGCCGGAAAAATGGTGTGAGGAACATGTTACCTGGGAAGAAAGAGAAACAGAAACCCTCTGGCAGAACCCAGGAGGAGACTGGTACGATAAAAATGGTGTTTCTCAGGGTAGCAACCCATATGCGACAATCACTATTAAGAGCAGTGATCTTCCGGAAGACCGTTATTATGAGCTGGATGTAACAGAGCTTGTGCAGGAGTACACCAGTGGGAAGTATGAAAATACCGGTTTCCTGATAAAAGCCAGAGTGGAAGACAATAATTATATTGCATTCTACAGTTCGGAATGGCAAAACAAAGCCCAGAGACCAAAACTTACTATAGAGTATACAAACAAGTGAACTACCCGCTAAATCTAAAGATTTAAGGGGTTTCCTGTTTCAAGGGGTTTCCTGTTTCATCCGTTCAGCTGCCTTCTTGTTCTTGCCGGGATTTACCTGTGTCAAAAAAGAAAAGATCCCAGAGTATTTGCCCTTGTTAAACAGGTGGAATCCTATTGTTTTTGAGTAAAATACATTACAGAGAAAGGTCTGGAAGTTTTCCTTCCAAACCTCAACGAGCAAGTCCTACCCTGTCATTCCTTTTCTTTTCAACCTGCATATCAAAGAGCATTCCGAACAGGAGCATCTGAAGTCCGGTACCCAGTACGAAGAAACCAAGCAGTGGGTAATAGGAAGGTAGAGGGTTTTGAAACAATAGCTGTAAAAGTCCCCAGAACCCCAGGAGCACACTCAAAGGTAAGGCAAGCATTCCAAGGAAGTAGAACAGAACCAGAGGATGGAAATCCAGTACCGTGTATTTGATCCTTAGCCTCCAGAGAAAACCCCTGAATAGCATGGGTGAAACCTTAAGGATATACTTGCTGTACTTTATGGATGACTTTTCTCTGCCGTAACGGGCAGGGATTACCACATCCATGACCCTCATTCCAAAGGCATTAAGCTTGATCAGCAGGTCGTTACAATAGCCATAGTAAGGGTAAACTGAATCCAGATCGATAACCTCAAGGGCCTGTCTGGAAATGGCTGTATACCCGTTCTGTGGGTCCATAATATGCCAGTATCCACTCCCAATTTTAGTCAGGAAACTCAGCAGAAGGTTTCCAAAAGACCTCCACCTGCTCATCCCGGTCATAAAATTGTCCGAAAGGAGCCGGTTACCCTTTGTGTAGTCAGCCCATCCCTCGATAATCGGAAAGATCAATCTTGGAAGCTGGGCAGGATCCATCTGGTTATCCCCGGCCATAACTACTACAATATCCATTTCATCTTTTAGAGCAAGCTTGTACCCGTTAATTATTCCTGCTCCGACACCTTTGTTTACCTCGTGGCGCAAATAAACGATTCTCGGGTCTCCGAACTTTTTTACAATCTCTCCAGTCCGGTCAATACTACAATCATCGATAACATAGATCCGATCAACATACTCTGGAATCCCACTCAGGGTTTCGCCAATAAGCAGTTCTTCATTATAAGCAGGTATTACAACTCCTATACGGGCGCTCTCAAGCTTTCGAAATGCAGGATCAACGTCAAAGCTCAGGTAGTTAACCTTAAGGTCTTCGGTTTTCGCAGCAGAAAGCAGGGACTTCAAAGACATATGCTCTTTGCCTGAACTAATATTCTGAAGCGATCTTGAGTTTATGGCAAGAAAGCCTATTTTTTCTTTAAAGGTGCTTTTCCCGTTCAGAAGCATGACAGTCTCCTGTTCACAGGAAATCCGGCAGGGCCAGGAACCTATCGACAGGTCAAACCCCTGCCTTAATGGCTCGAGAACATGAGACAGTAGATCTATATCCTGCATGCACTCAGGATAGATAAGAACCACAAGCTCTGAATCAAGGGATGCCCTATAAAGAATTTTTATTAATGATTCTTCTCCTCCGGTCAAAGGGACGACTCTTGCCCCTCCCAGAGCTGCTACTTCCATCGTTCGGTCAGTAGAACCTTTGTCAATCACGAGTACGCGGTCTGCATAACTTGCCGCAATCAGGACCTTGCTTCCTATGGAAGCCTCCTCGTTTTGAGCTGGAATCAAGACCGTAAACTCGTGCCTGAGAGGCCTATCGGAAAGTTGAGATGGCGATGAAACTATACTGATAGGATCGGAAATTAGAGAATTAAAACAAAGTGTAAGAGCTGAATACAAACCCTCTTCACCCCCCTATGAATATGCGTTATACTATAACCCCCTGTATATGTATAAATGCAAAAATATTAAAGGCTATCATTTAAAAGATATTGTACAAAAAATATATATAAAGATAACATGTGACTAAAAATAATTCGTGAAAATATTAAGAACTTATGAGATATTAAGAACTTATGAGATATTAAGAACTTATGAGAATACCCCATTTATTGAATAGAGAGTTGCTGACATATAGTATGTCCTAACCCAGTTATATATTAAGGCATGAATCTCAGAGACCGGGGAAAAGATAAGCATCATAAAAGCTCCTTGATATCATGCAGTAACCTTAAGAAAAATAATGTTGCACCGGGAGCTTATTAATCCTTCCGGTGATAAGGAAAGGAGAGAGCTGAGGGAATAAGATTAAGTGGTAAAGAAGCGCATTGTATAGGCATACTCCATTGGTCATCAGTTAAGGAATTTTCTTGCCCGAAAGCTATCGATTTTGTACCATAAATCGATCTCAAACTTTGCCCTCTCAAATTTTGCCCTCTTTATCTAAAATCAAGACTCTGCTTCAGCCTATATTATATTAAAATTTTAGACAACTGTTGTAGAGATAGGTGCAATTTATCATGATTCCTCACTTAACCGAAGACACATGAGGCATACTCTGAGAGCGCGTGAAGTAGTAAAGGAGCTTCTTTAGTTGAGAGGAATTCAAGCAAAATATAGAAGTGCCAATAGGCTTTAAAAAATGAAGCAGAGGAGTTCAATATATGCGCGTAGTCAGAGTCTACTGGCAAAAAATATTGATGGCAGGATAAAACTGACATACAAAGAATATATATTAATTAAAAGGGAAACGGCATAATGGTAAGGCATACGCCGTCAATTGGGGAAAAAAGGGTTTGAAATTTAACTTACCTGTATTCTGGAAGGCTTCCATACAATGAAAGGAACAATATGGAAAAATCGAATTGAAGCCTATCTGAAAAAGCAGTAAGAACTCAAGGTCATTCTGTTCAAGAATTGATCTTTATTTACTGATAAAATTGATCTTTATTTACAGATAAAATTGATCTTTATTTACAGATAAAATTGATCTTTATTTACAGATAAAATTGATCTTTATTTACAGATAACATACTATCTGTGTTGAAATATCCTGTTTTTTTGCAGGATATCAGACAATCGAGATAATAAAGCCTGATAAAGTAATTGTGGGGGGTAAAATTGATACGAGTAGGAGTGGTTGGAACCGGCTACATGGGAGAGAACCATGTCAGGATTTATAGTGAAATGGAAGACGTAAATTTGATAGGGATTTCCGATCCCAATACTTCAAGGGTAAAAGAGCTTGCAGCAAGATACAATACATTGCCTTTTGCAGACCATAAAAAAATGTTCAAGAAAACAAAGCTTGACGCAATCAGTATTGCAGCTCCTACCACACTTCATTGCCCCATAGTACTTGATGCCCTTGAAGCAGGGGTGGACGTGCTTGTAGAAAAGCCTATTGCAGACAGTGTGGAAAATGCAGCCGCAATGATCGAATCTGCTGAAGAAATGGACAGATATCTGATGGTGGGGCATATAGAGAGGTTTAATCCTGCGGTACTAAAATTAAAAGAGATCGTCGATTCAGAGGCTCTGGGAAAAATCGTCTCTATCTCAACCAGAAGAGTCGGCCCTTACAATCCCAGGATAAGGGATGTGGGGGTAATCCTGGATATTGGGGTACATGATATAGATATAATCTCCTGCATCTACGGAATGAAGATAAACCAGGTATATGCCGTAGCGGGCTCAGATATTCATTCCTTTGAAGATCATGCGACCATTCACCTGCGCCTGAACCACAAATACTCAGGGCTTGTGGAGACAAACTGGCTTACCCCTCACAAAATCCGGAAGCTTACTGCTGTAGGTCTGAAAGGTGTTGCATATCTGGACTACCTGGATCAAAGTGTGGAACTCCATAACGATGGATGGATCCAGAAAGCCAGGGTAGAAAAAGCGGAACCTTTGCAAAAGGAACTCTTCCATTTTATCTGCTGTGAGAAGGATGGAACATGCCCGATACCCTCAGGAAAAGAAGGAAAGCATGCTCTGGAAGTGGCGCTGGCTGCAATCCAGTCATACAGAGAAGAAAAAATTATTGAGATATGAAACTGGTGGAAAAAAGAATACGGCAGTTAAGGAAAGAGTAGGGATTTAAAAAAGCACATGATATTCTTTGAATAACAAGCACAAAAAATAAAAGTGTGAAAAGCACGTTCATGCCGTGCGACAAGAAGTTATGTTATGGATTACTTGAATGCTGCCTTCCATTTGGGGGTAACCCTACCAGAATGTGCATCAGCAGTAATGCAGGTGTGCAAAGCTTCTGGAACAATGTGAATAACTTTGAAAATCCAATTTAGACGATTTGATAGGGTAAGGATTCCATGGGAAACGTAAAGTGAATCATTGTAAAAGTCGTCAAGTACTCCAAACGAAACTAGATTGATACACTTGAACCAAAATGGTATGAAATCAGGCTTTAATTATTGGAAGAGAAGCAATACCAGAAGATGGGATTTCAAAACTGAGATTAACGAGTTATTGCTTCAATCTAAAACCGGAATATACAGATATATTTCTTAAAAATTGCAAATGAATCCATTTCTCGATCCGGATTACTTTTATTAACATCGAAATAAATTAGGTTTTTGGAAAGGATATTCCATTTGAAAAAAAAGATTGTTGCCTGATACAGAAAAGGCTATAGAATGCTTGATCTGTATGAATCGAGAAATTCATGTACAGTTCTTAGGTTACCTGGGAATGCTCTATTATCATACAGGCGGCTTTACATCCACCAGAAAAATCGGCTGCAATGTGGTGGGGATTGATATTGCGGAACTTTTTATTGAGGAAGCAAAAGAAAGAGCCAGAAGACAGAGCGTTTCGGAGAGGGTGGAGTTCAGGGTTGCGGACACTTATGCCCTGCCCTTCGAAGCCGGGACTTTTGACGCAGTGATAACCGAGTTTGTGTCCCAGTTCCTTGACAGGGGTAGGACCTTCAAAGAATTTGCGCCGGTCCTGAAAACTGAGGGCTATATGGGAATCAACGAAATGTACAAAGAGGAGAGGATTTCCCCGAAAGCCGCTGAAGAAATCGCTCACGCAGAAAAAGTATTCGGGGAAATTATAGAGCTTCCCTTTTCACTCCCCACACCGGAAGAATAGAAAAGGGGACTTCAAGAAGGCGGGCTCAAAGACGTAAATGTCCGAAAGTTCAGGTCTTCTCCGAGACCCGGAGAAGTAAACGCATTGATTGGGGGATGGGCGGGACCTGGAAATTTGCCCGGTATTTTGCAGAGCTGATTTTGAAAATGGGGAAGTATTACCTGTTCGGCAGAAAGATCAGATACAGTTTCAAATGGCTGGGAGAAGGCAAAAAAATCCTGCTCCGAAAAAGTAAACCTCAAAATATGTGGGTTACATCCTTGTTATCAGAATAAAAGAATGAGAAAAGGATGAGAAAAACAGGCAGAAAATAAAAAAGGAAAAGAAAAAGGGGAACAGAAAGATAGGAAATAAAAAAAAGATAGAAAGAAAAAAAGCAAAGAGAAAGGGAAACCGACAGATAAAAAGAGCTTAACTTTAAGAAAATAAGTAAATTTTGGAAAATAATATAAGGAAGCAACTGAAAAGTAGCGCATGAGTGTTGCACTAAGTCCCCCTCGCAGTTTTCTCCTGGGAAAAATCAAATTGCGTGCGGCCACCCCAACCTAAAGGATGGGGTATGCTGATGGGCCGCCCGCCCGGTTATTCTGGTACTTAGAAATCGTCAATTTTCCGTTGCCTAGACTTTAATCTATATGATTGAACCTCTGTTTTCGGTTTTCCCTGCGACTCCTTAATGTAGTGCTTGATTGTGTCAGCGGTTACATTTCCAACGGATCGATAGAATTTACCACTTGACCATAGACTTCCACCCCAATATCGTGTTCTCAGTTCAGGATGAAGCTTGAACAATCTGTAAGAACTACCTCCTTTCAAGTATTGAACCACCTCTGATAGAGAGGTGCTTGGGTGGAATTCCAGGAACAGGTGAACATGATTATCTACAACTTCCAGAGCATGGATTTTGTAGCCTTTCTCTGTGCAAATATTGTGGAATATAGACTCGCAATCCTTTTTAACTCGTTTATTGTAGAATATCTTGTATCGATACTTAGGCACCAACACGATGTGGTAGGTAATCTGACCATAGCCATGGCTAAAACTGCGCAATTCCAACGCTTATCACATCCTAGCCATAGGTAGCTGGAACCACCTGTGGCTATGGTGTCAAAAAACCTCATTTTACAAAAAAACGATGATTGATACAGTTTAAGCGAATACAAAACAGCCAGCGAGGGTTCACTTCATCCCCGACCTGAAGGTCAGGGTATTCGTGACCCTCTGCACTCCCATAGTAATAAAGGACTTTTGCCAATAGAGATTGCTTCCTGAAATAAGATGTTGGAGAACTCCTCCGGCATACTTAAGAAGCTTCTAGGGGAGATGGAATTAAAATGAAAATATCGTTTATTGACCTGGCATTCCTATCTGAAAAAAGGAAAGATTTGTTGCTCCTTCTAGAAGAAGGGCCCAAGACAGGTGACGAAATAAAAACCGCCCTTAACGTTAACTCGACTTCAATTATGCCGCAGATCAAGAAATTAAAGGAAGGGCGTCTGATCGTTCAGGATGAGAAAAATACCTACAGGCTCTCGGATATGGGGGAAATCGTTGTAGAAAAGATGGAGCCTCTGCTTGATACGGTAAGGGTTTTTGAGGAAAACTACGATTACTGGATTAACCATGATTTTACCGCAATTCCCGAGTATCTTCTTAACAGGATTAATGAACTAGGGAATTACTTCATGCTTGAAGTCGATCTTAACCGGCTTTTCGAAGTTCCCGAAGACTTCAAAAAGAACCTTCTCGCGTCAAAACATATAAAAATATTCCTTTCATACTTTAATCCTCTCCATATCGAGATATATTCCGAGCTCGTACGAAAAGAAGCAGAGATGTGCCTTATCCTTACAGAGCCGGTCTTTGAGAGAATGAAAAAGGATTATTTTGAAGACCTGAAAACTCTTGTAGAATCAAAGAATACGGAAGTCTATATATGTAACAAAAATGTGACACTTAAAGATGTCGTAACAGAACGTTTCTGCTCTCTTGTACTCTTTGATAAAAAAGGAAAGTTTGACCACCAGCGGTTGATGAGCTTCGATGAAAGCGCACTTAAATGGTGTGAAGAGCTTTTTTTATATTATAAAAATATGTCCAGGCGACTGGACAACATATAATTTACCGGGTAATATGGCATGTTTAAGACAGAGGCGGAATCTGTTTAAAACATAAGGCTTTAGCCGGATGTAGACGAAAATCAAACTGAGTGAAAACGGGACTGAAAAAATATTCAGCTCGAAATAGAAAAAAATGTATTTCCGGCTACAATAGTTTTCCAATGTTAGTTTACTTTTCCTGATTTTCTTTGTTCTCCAAATTTTGATTTCTTTAGACTGCAAACATCATATTGTAATTCGGTTTGCGTTCCAATTTGCTGTTCTGTGTCTTTCCTTTATACTCCCAGATATTTATCTATAAGGGACCTGAACCTGTGGATATTTATGGGTTTTGAAATATAATCTACACATCCCATTTCGATAAAGTGTTCTTCACTTCCCTTCATGGCATGAGCTGTGACAGCTATCACAGGAATGTCTGAAGTCTCAGGGTTCTTTTTTATCCTGTCCAGAACTTCAAGTCCATCCATTTTAGGAAGTTGCATGTCTAGGAGGATAATATCGAACTTTTTCTCAGCAAGGTGTTCAAGAGCCTTTATCCCGTCCTCAGCTTCCGTTACATGGTGTCCGTAAAACTCCAGGAGATCCAGGATCAATTCCATGTTCATGGGGTTATCTTCGACAATAAGAATTTCTTTCATCTTCACGCCTCTTCAGCATAGCTAATTGTTTTATCTTATTAATTAACTCTTTTCTTCCGAAAGTTTCCTTTTTCATAATAGAAATAAGATGACCCTTAAGTTCGTCATTCAGTTCTTCAATATTTTTCTCGGTTAACTCGCCTGCGGTACATTAAACTGAATTGAGATTTTTTTGTCTGTTCACCTGATCTAAGGCGGGCAACTACCTCAAATCCGCTTATTTCCGGCATCAACAGATCGAAAATAAGGATATCCGACTGCTGCTCGGAAAAGAGTCTGTCCAGGCCTTCCTGCCCACCATAGGCCTTTGCCACCTCAAAGCCTTCAGGTTTAATCATAGTACTCAGAAGTTCCACTGAATTCTCATAGTCATCAATGATGAGAATCCTCGGTTCTTCTAACCTGAACTTACCTGTGATTTCTTATAAGGAATCCAGCAGTTCGACTCTTTTTACTGGTTTTGTAAAGGAATAAGTTGCCCCAAGGGCAATTCCCAGCTTGTTGTTGTCTGTAACTGAAATAATAAGTACGAAAGGGCTGTATCAGGGTCGTTCTTCAGCTGCTTCAGGGCAGTCCAGTCGTTAATATCAGGAAGAAAAACATCTAGTTCCTATAGGCCTAAATGATCTCAAAGGTAATGTTCTTGTAGGCGTTGGATTGCTGGAAAATGAAACACGGTATCGCATGTTATTCGACCACAGCACGGATGCCTTTATCCTTAGTGACCCCAGAGGTGACGGGAAAATTCTGTCAGTTAATCCAGTCGCTTACCGGATGCTGAGTAGGCAGAAAAAGAACTGATCGGAGGGGGTGCAAGGGGATGTTTGACCTGGAAGATCCTGCGGTATCCGACGTATTAGACAAACTTATGCGCTCTGGATCAATAAAAGCCCAGTTAACTTACAGTCTCAAGGAAGGAACTACGTTTACTGGAGAGATAAGCAGCGCCCTTTTCACGGATAGTAACGGAGAGCCGCAGATAGTCTAATCATCAGATATATTACCGAGAGCAAAAAAGCAGAAGAAGCTCTAAAAGAAACACATAACAATTTAGAAGAAAAAGTTAAAGCGCATACTTCTGAGCTTGAAGAAGCTTATAACTCACGTTCTGCAAATGTACATAAATATGTAATTAATTTATCGATTTATCCAATATTTTCAACATTATAGTAGATTTGTTTTCAATCAGTGATTATATTGAGAATATAGAGAACATTTTTACGGGCTTGTCAAATAAGAAAGAGCAATTACTCGCTCTCCCTCTTCTAAGTAGGATAAGAGAAAGTAATTGCTCACTTTCCCTCTCCAACGAACGGAGCGTAAAAGTTTCCTTTTACTGGCAAGTAACCCAGGGGAATTTCACCCCTAGACCCTTTCAGAACTGAACTTGAGCCTCTCGACTCATCCGGCTCCCATTACCCAACCAATAGGGCTTTGTTTTGCCCATCGGTTACTCCCTTACCGTTGACCAATATTCAAAACTGGATAACATAATCTCTTCACTCCGGTCCCATTACATATTGAGCTTAAACGAGAGCTGGGGACGGAATTCAGAATTACATTTAGGGCTACGGGAAAAAATCATGAATTAAACCTGAGCTAAACAGGCAGTCCGACAATAAACTTGGATAATTAGAGTTAGCTGAATTTCATTGTTCTAAAAGCACAAAATGGAAAGGAAAGTAAAAAGAAAATACTATCCAGTAGCCTTCACATGGAAGTACGGAGCGGGAAAAAGTTTCTGAAAGAAGAAAAATGAGCAAAACATCTTTTTAAGAGACGTCCTGCACATCGGCTTCAGGCATTTGCTGCCTTGCCGAAGATCTCGATAAACTCATCGCACTGAGCAACAATAATTGCTGCCGTTTCCTTTAAGATCAGAATCGGATCCGTACCATCGGTTTTGATGTAAAGGATAGGGTCGCTAATGCTCACGTGTTTCATGTCGTAAAAAGCTGCTTCAACCCTGTCATCTTTAATCAGGAGGTCCTTAAGAAGATTGAGAAGGGTGTGAGTTTCGCCTCTGAGCTCGACTTCAAGATCGCTATTTGTTTTAGTAATGATGTTCAGTTCCATTGGTGACCACCTGTAAATGGTGAATGATATAGCCAGCTATAAACAGCCTGCCAAATAATGCATAATTCGTCATAAAATGCCGAAACCTGCATAAAGTAAGATAGGGAAAGAGAAATTTACCTTATTCCTTTCCCGTACCCGGTTGAGATCTTACGGGTTTCAGTCATATTGCAGACAGGGCATTTAAGCTTTTTCCCTTCCGGCACGAGTTCGCCTCTGCAGTTTGAGCAGTAAGCTTTTACAACTCCAAGAGAATCTTCGGCTGTGGTAAGGCGCATTCTGTCAACTTCAATGACTCTGGCCCTTATAATATCAGACGGCCTGAACTCATCTAACAGTCTCTTGACATATGAGTCCCTTACATTTGAAACGTGGATATCTCCTGGCCTTGATCCGACAATTTCCCTGTTTTCTTTTCCTTCAATTCCTGCAACTTCCACCATTGCCCCGGACTCGCGGACGTCAGTGATCCTACCGTAAATTATGTCCCCGACTTTAAGAATATTTGGAGTAAGAGTATTTGGCTTAACCGAGACCACCCTGGCTTTTCTGTCAATGAGTACATTGCCTGTGGCAGTAGAATAAATATCTCCGGCAATTACTGCTGCTCCGGGACCTGGCTTGAATTCCTCCGTAGTACCAACAAGTTCTCCCGGAAGAACAAAATCTCCTTTTTCAAGTTCTTCTTCAGATATCACGGTTTCTCCGACAGAAGACCTGAAACCTGACATTTCCTTCCTATCTCGGGGAGTTTTCTTAGGATATGGGAACCTTCTCTTTTTGTTAGGATCACCCTTGAACTGGTCTCGGGACTGACCCTTGAAATGATCTCGGGACTGGTCTCGTTGCGGACCCCTGGACTGGTCTCGTTGCGAACTCCTGGACTGGTCTCGTTGCGGACCCCTGGACTGGTCTCGTTGCGGACCCCTGGACTGATCTCGTTGCGGGCCCCTGGACTGATCTCGTTGCGGGCCCCTGGACTGATCTCGTTGCGAGCCCCTGGACTGATCTCGTTGCGAGCCCCTGGACTGATCTCGGGGCTGGCTTTTAAACTGATCCCTTGACTGATCCCTGTTTTCGCCAGTTGGCGGGACCGATTTTTCATCAATAGACTTTCCTTCACCAGGACCTGTTAATTTTTTCCTAGTAGTCTTATTTTTTCGGATTCTAATCATGATCCCTCATTCGAATTATCGCTATTAGTGGATATAGATAATTAGTTTTGATAATTGTTTTTCCAGTAATTTTTATAGAGTTTTTGGCGGCAATTGAACTCATAGATAACTTATCTTCGAGAGAAATAGGAGTAATTCCCTTCTCTATATCTTCCAGTTAATTCTTCCCTTGAAGCATGTCATACTTTTCAATGCATACAGATTATATTATTGTAAGGTACCCATCCAGCTTATTTATTTCAGATAATCTATCCCAAATTATCGGTCCCGAATTATCTGTTTACTCCATGGATTTGCTCTATGTGTCACGGATTTATACTCTGAACCATACCCTGTTCTCGGTATAATAGAATTATAGAGTTATTAATTCCGCCTTTTAAAATGAAATCTGAAGATGCAAAGCTGTAAAACATGATGCCTTTAAATAACTCCTGAACACAGGCTTTATTCATGAACCGCAACCCTGTAAATCTCTACATCAATAATTTCTCTTTCTTTTTGATGGAAATCGAAAGTCCGTTTAATAGGGAATTTCGCAACGTAAGAGTGTGTAATGACCGCAGGCTTAATGAACTTTTGGATAAATGCAAGGCTTCCGCGGTTGTGGATGGAATATATTATCTCACTTGTTCTTAACGCTGACGAAAGGAAAGGTCTGTCCCTGCCTTTAACTCTTGCCCCGAATGGAGGGTTCATAAGTGTGGTTTTTACATGCCCTGAAACTTCCGTAATATCGGAGCAGATGAACTCCACTTCCACTCCAAGCTTTTCGGAGTTTTTTTTTGCAACCTCAAGCGCCTTCGGGTCCGTATCATACCCCACAACCTTCCCGGCTCCCAGAAATTTTGCCCCTATTGCAAGAATACCGGTACCACAGCCCAGGTCCTGGACCGATTCGTCAAGATCTCCCTGCATGTAAGCGAAATGGAGTATTTCCGCAACAAGGGGAGAAGGAGTTTGGTATTGCTCAAGCTCAAGTTCGGGATCGGAAAAACCTTCGACCTCTTCGAGCAGTATTTCAAGTTTTCTCTGTTTCATATCTTTTGATTAATCTGTGTTTTATATTCAGTAAAAGGTTATGCAGTCATCTGGAAAAAGGTTATACGGGTTCCTCGGTAATTTCGTCCAGCACAAGCTTTTCCCATTCACGTTCTCCAAGCACGATCTCAAACTCCTGTGGCGTCAGCATGGGAGAGGGAAAACGTCCCACTTCATCCACAGCAAGCCGTGGACAGGCAGTGTTTACGAAAGCATCAACCTTGAACTGAAGCAGCTGATCAGGAGTTACGAGGTCGATAAGGATCAGGTGAGCTTCTTTTCCATGTTTCCTTGCAAGTTCTTTGAGAGAAGAAGCAAGTTCCAATCTCATCTGCCCGTTTTTGCTTGAGACAATGATCCCGAAAACCTGCGCATCCAGAGACTTTGCAATTACCGCACTCCGCTGGCGGAGAACCCTTGAAGGGTCAACCTCCCGGACTTCACCGGAAAATGGGTCAGCTGCAAGGACACGTTTTTTTGTGGAAAGAGATACCCCAAGGGGATGGAAATCCCCGCTTCCAATATAAAGGTACTCATCACAATCTTCATCCCTTGCTGCCGAGAAATTGCAGCCGAGCACCTGCCCCGCATAGGCAAGCCTGGAGTCCCCAAGCCCGATAACGCAGGTCTTTTCCTGATTCTCGAGCACACTGCATACATCCGGAAGCTTATGGACATGCTGAACAGTGGTGATCAGCCCTATTCTCTGTCCTTTAAGTTCAGGGACAGCCTTCTCAACAACGTGCCGGACATCAATTGAGGAGCGAGTTTCGATAAAGTACACTTTATCCGAAAGCTTGACATATTCCAGTTCCGCGTGCCCGAAGTGGAAAAGGATATCAACGTGGTCAAGGAGAGTTCTGTCGAGGTCACATGCCCCGAAACAGGGGTCTCCTGAGATGAGAACCTCAGCTCCGGTGGCCTCCTCAACAGCTTTCGCAAGTTTCGGACCATTGCGTTTAAGCCCTTCAGGAAATTGAAAGCCCACAAGCTTTGCTTTCGTGTCCTTTATTACGCTGATTATATAGTCAGGTCTTAAATCGAATGCTTCACTGATCCCCAAAGACATCCTTAATCTCCACCCCTTTCTCGCCCACATCAATTGTAACGAGAACCTTGGGTTTAAATCCAAGTTCCTTTAGCTTAAGATAGCCATCTCCGCGCCCTATAACGGAAATTACATCCGTTACCTCAACACCCATATTTTTTAACGCCCTTACAAGGGCAAGAAGCGTTCCACCCGTACTGATAACGTCGTCAACGATAATTACTCTGTCTCCCTTTTTGAGCCCGTTTATATAGAGAACACCTTTCGAATATCCTGTGCTCTGGGAAAGTTCCACCTCTCCTTCAAGGAAATAAGGCCGTTTCCGGACGATGGTCAGAGGAATTCCGGTTTTCAGAGAAAGAGCATTTGCAACCGGGATGCCCATAGCTTCCACAGTCAGGATAGTGTCAACGTTTATATCTGCTATCTCTGCGATGTAATCGGAAATCTCTTCTACCATATGGGGATCGATGGAAGGTACACCATCAGAAATAGGATGGATAAAATAGTTATATTCCCCTCGCTTGATCACAGGGGACTTAATCAGTGAATCTTTCAGTCTTTCAAGCATGGTTTTAACCTTTCTGGCTGTCTCAATATTCCGGAAGTAAAAATCTTGAAAATTAAGCCTGCTCCCTCAGATACTGTTTCCCGAAGCTATGTATGGATATAAGTTTACAGATATAAGCGTACAAACCTGCTGCCGGGAAAGGGAGGTTGATGCAGGAAAACATCAAAGTACTTGATATAGCTTTGGTCTTCCGATTCCAGCCTGTTCAGATTCAGGGTGTAGGAAATTTAGAAATAAATAGTTAAGTCAGTATTAATAAATTTAAGGACACACAGATAAAAGATATGAGAATTGCAGAAAGTAAAAAATAAAAACTGAGATAAAAACTGAGAAAGCAAACACAAAAAAGGTAAAAAAGATGAAAATGGGTAAAATAAACACATCAATGGCGTTAAAATCCCATTATCAGTCTATTTCAGGCTTTAGTTGTCCTTATACAGTTACCGATTCAGTGGATTCCAGACTCAGGGAGCTTGCATCCTCTGCAGAATTGAGCAGTCCGAGAACTTCATAAGGATTAGTATCTGCCTGATTCATTTCGTTCAGGGTAGCCTCATCAATATCAATGGCTGCGAGCTCCGTAACAAGGTCTCCCCAATTTTCAGGATTCATAAGCCAGAGATCCTTCTGATATTTTGAAACCCAGGAAGGATCGTCTTCTTTTGCCCCGCAATTCGCACTTACGACATCGGAGTTATATCCCAGCACAACTGCCTTAAGAGTTCCGGCATTTCTATCCTTGACAACGAAAATTCCAGCAAGGTTACTTCCAATTGCATCCACTTCTTCGTCTGTCAGGTCAGAAACAAAAATCCCTCCCTTTCCGGGGGTGGCATCCCAGCGCTTTACGAAAACATCTTCTTTGCACCAGCGAGGGGAGGAGAAAACCGTATAACTTACCCCTTCTTCAAGTGGGTAATTATCTTCCATCCAGTTTGCAAGCACAAAACCGCTAGAGACTCCGGGACAGAAGTGATTGTGCAATTGCAGGCACTGCATAAGTTCATAATCGAGATTTCCTGTAGCCCAGGCATTGGAAATTGTAAGGATGGCAAATTCACGCCCGTTAAAAACAGCAGAATTCACTTTTTCATTCCAGGCCGCTATGGACTCCGGGCTTCCGGAAAGCGTATCAAACTCTATATTTTCCGTCACCTGGTAGCTGATCTGATCCTCATCTCCGTATGAGACCTCAATATAAGTACAACTCCCGCTTGATTTGTCAAAGAAGGCAAACCAGAGGGGGGCATTTCTTGCGTTCTGGACTACAAGCAGGTTCTTTGTATACTGCAACTCCTTTCCATAAAACTCTGAATAGAAATCATTTAGAAAAGAATCAGAATCTGCAGGAGAACCGATATCAGTCAATATAAAAGTGTTTTCAGGCCCAAGCGCTCCCAGCTCTGCTTCGGCTGTGGAAAAGACCTGATCCATCAGTTCCTTATCATCAACTGGAGGATTAACATTTCCCGTTGAGTTGAGAAGCCCGAGAACTTCATAGGGATTGGAACCCGCCCGTTTCATGTCACTCAGGGTATCCTTATCAATGTCAATGGCTGCGATTTTCGTAACAAGTCCTTCCTCGTCCCAGTTTTCTCTGTCCATGAGCCAGAGGTCCATCAAGTATTTCGAAAGCCAGGCAGGATCGCCTTCTTTTGCCCCGCACTTCGCATTCACGACATCAAAGTCAAATCCGAGCGCCACTGCCTTCATAGTTCCGGCATTTTTATCCGTAACCACAAAGATTCCGGCAGGAGAGTTCCCGATTGCTTCTATCTCTTCATCCGTGAGCGCAGAGACAAAGATACCTCCTTTTCCAGGGGTGGCATCCCAGCGCTTTACAAAAACGTCTTCTTTGCACCATTTAGGGCAGGAGAAAACAGTATAACTTACCCCTTCCTCAAGCGGGTAATTTTCTTCCATCCAGTTCGCAAGCACAAAGCCACTGGAAACCCCTGGACAGAAGTGGTTGTGAAGTTCCAGGCACTGCATCAGGCCATAATCAAGATTTCCTGTAGCCCAGGCATTGGAAATTGTAAGGATGGCAAATTCGCGCCCGTTAAACACCTTTGTACTTACTTTTTCATTCCAGGCTGCTATGGACTTCTTATTTTTCGAAAGTTCATCGAAGTCTATAGTTTCGGTCGCCTGATAGCTGATTTCATTCTCATCCCCGTATGAAACCTCTATATAAGTACAGTTCCCGCTGGATTTGTTAAAGAAAGCAAACCAGAGAGGGGCATTCCTGGCGTTCTGGACTACAAGCAGGTTCTCTGTATACTGTAACTCCCTTCCGTAAAACTCCGAATAGAAATCGTCCAGAAAAACATAGGATTCTGCAGGAGATCCTAGATCAGTAATAATAAGGGTATCTTCAGGACCAATATCTCCAAGGTTTGCTTCGGCTAAGGCAAAAACCTGAGCCATCAACTCCTGGTTATCAGATTCATGTGCCATCCCCGGTATGGAACAAAGGGAGAAGACAAGTATTGTCAGTAAAACAAAATCTATGATTTTTGTTTTGATTTTTCGATTAGCAATTACACGTATTCCAATCATGCTTTTTCCTCTACTACCCGTTAATTATTTTGTTAATTTTATAACAAAATAGTATTTGTTAGAGAATATAGCTTAACAAATAAGACAAAATTTTAATTTTATGTTTTTTAGTATTACAAAAGAAGAGAAAAATAATACATAAATCTTTCGAATTTTGTTAACGTTGAAGACTGGATCAGCAGAAAAAGAAAAGGAAAAGGAAATTTACGGGAATAAAGGGAAAGAAGAGGGAAAAAAAGAGAAAGAAAAAGGGAGAAAAAAGAGAGAGGGAAAAAAGAGAAAAAAAGGGAGGAAAAAGAGAGAGGGAAAAAAGAGAAAAAAAGGAAAGAAAAAGAAATCGAAAAATCAGAATACGGTATCGAAAAGTCCGACTACGAACTCTGCCAGTTCCTTACTTTTCTCCGTGGAGGTCATCAGGGTATCTGCACGGCAGGCCCGGCAACCAAGCTTCTCAAAAGCGAATTCGTCTGCTCTGTCCCTTTCATCGAAAACAAAGACGTCAAGGAATTCCTGATAGTACTCCGCAACTCCCATGGAAGAAACTTCAAGCCCACAGGCCTGCATCAGTTTCCCGGCAGGGCCACTGACAGGAGCATTTCCTATGATCGGGCTGACTGCAACAACCTTTTTCTGTTTCAGCAGTTCTCTCATTCCCGGCAGGGAGATAATGGGCCCTATGCTGGTTATGGGATTACTCGGACCTATGAGGACTCTGTCATCCTTTTCAAGAGCTTCAATAACCTTTTTAGCAACTGAAGCTTCAGAAACGCCTCTGATGTCAACTCCAAGCACATCAGGCTCTCCGTGTTTTCCAACCCAGAAGTCCTGAAAATGCATAACCCCATTCAGGGTCTCAATACAGGTAGAAACAGGGTCATCGGACATAGGGAAAATGTTTGCCTGAATCCCTAAAAAGGATGCAAGCTTTACTGTCGCTTCCGAAAGGGATGCCCCCTCCCGGATGAGATTTGAACGGATAATATGGATTGCCCGGTCCCTGTCCCCAAGCTTCAAGCTTTCTTCAACCCCGAGTTCCTGCATACGTTCATAAGTCCTGAAAGTATCGTTTTCTATACCCCACCATTTCTTTCGGTCTATCTGATCTGAGAAGAGATAGAGCACTGTATCAAGGTCCGGAGAGATAAGGTTCCCAGAAACCCACAGGTCTTCAGCAGTGTTTACAACAACAGTCAATTCCTCCGGTGGGAGGATGTCCTTGAGCCCGTCAAGGAGTTTGGGAGTTCCGGTGCCGCCTGACAATATGATCATGATAAATACCTTTCCCGGATTTTTTCAGACTTTGGATAGCAGGTGCTCCTGCAACTTATCCAGCATCAAAGTTAGCATCAAAGATTGCATCAAAGTTAGCATCAAAGATAGCATCAAAGTTAGCATCAAAGTTAGCATCAAAGTAATAGATACAGCAATATATAATGACATCTGTCTAAAGAATAATGAAAGTAGTCCTTGATCCCGTACACGGTTACATCGAAATGGATGAAATCGTCCAGGAACTTCTGGCTACCCCCCAGATGCAGCGTCTCAGAAGGATTAAGCAGCTTGGCTTTTCAAACCTTGTATATCCGGGAGCAAACCATACCCGTTTTGAACACTCCCTCGGAGCCATGCACCTTGCCTCCATACTGATGAAAAACCTCAATTCTATTGAAAAGGATAAAAAAACAGAGATCAGAGCTGCCTCCCTTTTGCACGATGTAGGGCATGGGCCGTATTCCCACGTAACCGAGAATGCTATTGACAAGTATACCCGGCACAGGCATGATGATGTAAAGGAAATTGTAGGGAAAGGAGAAATAAAAGAAGTACTGAAAAAGCATGGAATTTCCCCTGGAGACCTTGCAAAACACATCAAAGGCGAAACCTCTTTAGGACAGATCCTCAGCAGTGAGATCGATGTGGACAGGATGGACTACCTTGTCCGGGACTCCCACTACACGGGGGTTGCCTTCGGGGTCGTGGACTACAACCGCCTGATCAACCAGATGCACTTTTACGAAAACAGGCTTGTTATCGACTACGGGGGGTTGAAAGCTGCCGAATCTCTTCTGGTCTCCCGTTTCTGGATGAATACCTCGGTTTACTATCATCACGTGACCAGAATTTCGGAAGCAATGTGTTCAAAAGCCGTGGAGTATATGGTCAAGAATGGGGAACTTGATCCATCCAGGCTCAGGCAGATGGATGACACAGACCTGACAGCAGCCATGCGAAACGCAAGCGGATATGCAGGAGAACTTGCCAGACGGCTGGATTCACGCAAACTCTATAAGCGGGCGCTTTATACAGGGCTTGAAGATGCAGGAAAAGGTGTACTCAAGCACCGAGATAAAATTGAGAGAGCTGAGAAGGAGATTGCAGAACTTGCAGGAGTAGACTCTCAATGCGTGCTTGTGGATATTCCAAAGACCCCTGAAATGCTGGAAATGAAAGCGATGATAAAAGCAGATCACAGGATGATCCCGCTTAATGAAGCTTCACATTTTGTATCAATCCTGCAGGAAGCCCATATGGATAACTGGAGAATGGGAGTCTACAGCCCAAAAGAGCACTGCGAAGCCGTGGGAAAAGCTGCAAAGGAATATTTTAACATTAAAAAGACCACAAAGCAGTTTAAGCTGAGTGATCTGGAAAAAACTTAAAATACAGGAGTAAAATTTTTGTTTAAAACCACAAGGAAAGTCTGCAGTGTAGAAATCATACTCGAGGTAAAAAAGATCGGGGAAGACTACCTGCTGACCCTTACCGGCGGGAAGGAACATGCAGGTGCTGTTGCGGTCGGGCTATTTGATGAAAAAAGCAGGAGAGCCAGCTCTTCTGTGATAACACTTCCCGGACACAGGGAAGAGCAGCTTGCCCTGGACAGTGCAAGGCGAGTAAGCAGGGCAACAGGAAAGACATCGGTATTTGTTGCCGGAATCCATGTGGATAATATCAGCCAGCAAGAGATCAGAGAAATAGTCTCAGCCGCAGAGGAAATGGTTGGAAGCTTCATTATCTCCTGTGAAAAAAGTGACATGACTGCAAGGAGAAGCAAATAATGGAAATAACTGTAGGAATCAGCGGGGCTTCAGGGGTGCAGTATGGGATCCGCCTTCTGGAAGTGCTGGCGAAAAAAGGAATTAAGACCCATCTTGTACTGACCGAAGCTGCAAAACAGATAATCGAGATCGAAACTGATTACTTGCCCATTGAAGTGGAAAAGCTTGCAACCTGGAATTATTTTCAGAAAGACTTTTCAGCCCCCATAGCCAGCGGTTCATATAAAACTGCAGGCATGGTCATCGCTCCCTGCAGCATGAAAACCCTCGGGGCAGTTGCAAACGGGATATCAGACACCCTGATAACAAGGGCTGCAGACGTCTGCCTGAAAGAGGAAAGAAAACTGATCCTGATGACAAGGGAAACTCCCCTGAACCTGATACACCTCGAGAACATGCTGAAGGCTAAAAGGGCTGGGGCAAGCATTCTCCCGGCATGTCCGGGTTTCTATTCCAGACCGAAAACCCTGGATGACCTCATAGACACCATGGCAGGCAGGGCGCTTGACCTTTTAGGAGTGGAAAACGACATATACCAGCGTTGGGAGTGAAAAAACGACTCAGGATCGGGAAACCCCTGCACAAATTCCAGAATTAAAGTAAGTAAAGCTGGAAGTGTTGATTCATAAAGTCAGATTACAGGTGTATGTTCTAACGAAAGCTATATAAAGGATAATAGCCTTTGAGAGGAAGTACCCTTGGGATAGTAGGGTAGCTTGGTCCATCCTCGAGCGTTTGGGACGCTTGGACCGCGGTTCAAATCCGCGCTATCCCATCCTTTTTCATATTTCTTATGTAATTTATCACTTTTTTTATAAAATCCTGCACAGGTAATGGCTGTTTAATATCTTTATTACTTCGGTTTACAGCGTAAAAGATATCATCCACAACAATTACTATAAAAAAATATTAATTTATAAATAAGGTCTTTATAAATAACAGATAATTTTAATATAGAAAACAGATTAATCCTGTTTTATGTGTGGGTGAATAACTCCGCAGAACTAACTGATTTAGAATCATTTTAATAGAGAAAACTTATTACTTATTTTAGGTGTGAATAAACTACTCCCTGGAACTCACCCTTTAAAATCAGACTATGTGAGCCATTTTATGTAGGGGTAAAATATCATGAAACAGATTCTTGAAACATTAAAAGGAAAGATAGCCGAAAACACCCTGACTTCCGACGACGTCTTTGCATTTACGGAAAGACTGAAAGAAAGTATGCGGGAAGGGGCCCCGATTGTCAAGAACGTCTTGCCTGCAAACATCGACATGCTCGAGATATATGCATTTGCCCTGCAGAAGATGGAGATGGCAAACGCAGGTGACAGTGGACTGAGGGCTGCAGATTGGAGAGAAAGTATCGATGACTTCAGCAAACTCAAAGAGTTCGTAGACAAACTGCAAGAGAGTGAGCTTATCAAAAACGTTGCCTGGAATGTCGGAGGCATGGCAATTTACGACATCCCTGACCCCAGTGGATATAAGAGGTATGTATACTGGAATATCAAGGCGGTTCTCGATAACATGGGGCTCTGCGAACTGCTTTAAGCTGAAAAACAGGGACAGAACACATAAAGAAATAAAAAGAAAGAAGAAATACAAAAGAAGAAACACATGCCTGTGCTTCAAGCAGGCATGTGCTGAGAACCCTTTCTTGAAAAAGAAGGTTTCGTAAATATTCAAGTTTTGTACATTTTTTCATCAATTATCGTTTTTTAGTTATAATTATTAGCTTCATACCTTCTTAGCGGTGCCTCACAACGCAGTTTGAAAGCCCAAGGATTTCCACAATATCACTGTTATCAGGGCTGTGGATTATCATCTGTCCTTTTTTGAGATAAGGAATCCTGCGTTCGTATTCTTTAGGGACGTTTAAGGATGAGATTGCAGCGTCATTATTGAGATTAAGGATCAGCTTTGTGTTGACCTGCTTGAAAACAGTGTCGTCAATATCCTGAGGGTCCTGCGTGATCAAAAAGAGCCCCAACGCTTCCTTTCTTCCCTGCCGGGCTGCGTCGGCGAAACGGGAGATGATAAGACGGGCATGTTCTCCGTTTGCACGGGAAAGATAGCGATGAGCTTCATCCAGCGCCAGGACGATTGGAGTTTCTTTAATGGCATCAATCCCTGTGGTATTGAGCTTGTTGTCAACAATCAGGCTCATGATTGTGAGCACTATGAGGTCCCTGATTCTAGGAGAACTTATGTACTCGGTTGGGAAAACCGAAATTTGCCCTGGCTTGAAGATTTTATCCACAATTTCGGTGATTGGAGTTGCATCCTGATCAAATACCTTCGGGAAAAACCGACTACTGACTCTCCTCACAATTCCATCATAAGAGGACTCATGCAGTTTTCCACTGTCAACGTAGTGGGAACGAGTACCTTCATTTTCAATGTAGTTAATGAAGTTCAGGTAGGTATGGGGAACGCTTGATTTGAAAAAGTCCCCGAGGAGCACTTCAAGCCCTATGTACTGAAGTTCAGACATTCCGGCTGCCGATATCAGCCAGGAGTTGTGCTTCACAAGGGAAAACGGAATTGTAAACTCGAGCTGTTCTGCCCTTGATTTATCTCCGGGATATTTCTGTCCGTCTACCTTTGCCACAAAAGCCTTTGTGGACTGAACCCTGCCGTAAGTGACATTTTCGGACTCAAACCTGAATTTGTCCTCTTCGGTCAGGGTTTCGTTGTCCTCAAAAAGCTGGGAATATTCGTCCTGAGGATCCATAATTACCAGGCAGGGATTTTTCCGGGCTTTATCGGGAGAATTCCGCAGTCGGTACCGGTTGCTTTCGGTCATGAACTGGCGCAGGATGTTTTTTGAGAGGAAAGTCTTTCCTGTTCCCGTGCTCCCGCAGATCAGTATATGCCTGAAAATAAGGGGGTCGCCCAGAAAATAATCGTTTCTCAGGTAATAGGCAACTGTTTCGGGTTCAGAGTGGGTCTTTACAAGTTCTCCTCCAACGCTGAGGTGCCCCAGGAAAACCCCCTCTTCAGGTATGTTCAACCCTGTTTGAACTTCAAGCCTATCCGTAACAGGCAGTATAGGAGTATTCGGGCGAGGAATTCTGTCTGCCATCCTGCGTGTAAGTGCACTATCTGATTTTTTCCGGTACAGGATGCAAAGAGGGTCAAGGCAGGCAAGAAACTTATAGTCTGCCTCATTCATAGGGCTTGCCCGGGCATTCAGCATGCGCCTCGAATGGATTTCAGTTGCATCATCCACTGCAAACTCCTGCCTGTACTGAAGTTTTCCTACCCTTGCAAAGAGTTTTTCTCCACCCTCATACGGCACAACAACATATGTCCCAAGCCTAATCTCACTCCTGCGGGCAGAAGCAATGTATCCAGTAATTGTAGCTCCCGAGTGAGTTATTTCCAGAGGCTCTATACCGGTTGTGACAATTCCGAAAGCTTCATCCAGAGATGGAGTAACTCCGGAGGTTTCAAAATCATAGCCATCAAATGCTTCAAATGGAAGTTCATCTTTTCCGGAAAGCCTTGCAACAAAAGAGTTATCCGGGGAAAAAGAGGACGTGAGCTCCGGAACAGCCTGTGAACGGCTGGGAAGAGCCTGAGAGGCTGTATTTGAACCATTATTTAAAGAGTTATGCGGATCGGCTTCCATAGGAGCTTCAGCTGAAGAAACAGGGAATTCTTCAAAAGCTGGCAGTGAGTCCAAGCCGGGGACTTCCGTAAGCAGATCCTTTTCCAGGTCTTTTTTTTCCAGATCCCTCGCCTTGGAACTTTCATCTGAGCCTGCATTATCGTCGGATTCGGCATCCTTTTCAGAAGCAGAAGTAGGTTTTGACTTATTGGAAATAAAAGCCAGAATATCGGCATCTTCATATTTCATTGATATTACCCCACCGAGTGTCATTATAAGAGATATCAGGACTCATATTTTCAAAAAATTTATCGATCTCCTGCCTCTCCACTTTCCTGATTTTTGCGAGGTGGTCTGCCTTTGTGAGAGTGAGGGGAAAACCATGCAAAGAAAGGTCAAAGAGCACTTTTTTGGTAATTTGCATGCGCAGGAAATCATCCTTAATAAGCCCATAAGGAGCTTCAACCTTAAAAACCACATCCGTGGAAGGTACGTAAAGCATGAAGAAACAGAGAGCATAGTCCTCAGGCGAAAACTTATGCCTGAGCTCTTGCTGGAATGCATCCCCGGCTGCAAGAGGAGAAGTCCCGTTAAGCATCCTTTCGTAAAATCGGTTGGGCTGCAAAAACCAATTAGTGTAAGTAATGTAAGTATTTCTGGAACCGTTATACTTGCCGTTTTTCCCGTTGGTTTTCGAATTATGTCTGTCATGCCCCTGCCCTCTCTGGCCTTCAACCTTGTAAAGGGAGAGAAGGTTTCGGAAAAACTGTGAATCAAGCATCCAGGGCAGGTCAAAACCTTCCCTTTTCTTCCGGACGCTGTCCATGATCTGCACGTCAGTCGGATTTTTTACAAAGCCTATCACAGGTCTCTTTTTTTCCAGAAAATGGTCCATAATATCAATGTAATTCTGGAGGATTTTTCGGGCATTATTGTTCTGCCGGATTTGCACTTCCTCGTCGTCCAGCACCATCCAGTACATGAGCTGTTTCGGATAAAGAGGCCCGTCCATTATGAAAAAGCTCTCCGGTTCTAACAGATCCTTCATGAAAAGCATGTGCTCGGATTCTGCCAGGTACATGGCTAAACTGTGCACCATGTCAGGAGCCTTTCTTTTCAGCTCGTCCGGAGCAATTGTTACCAGCTTTGCCCTCCCAAGCCCTTCATCGAAGGTTTCCCAGCCTGATGTCGCTCGCATTGCTATCCTCTGCGAAGAAGAATAAGCCGCACAGACAATTGTTCTGCACCTCTGGACATCAAGATCGGTAGGTGTTGCAGCCAGCCCGCAGTGGCAAAAGTCAACAAAAAGCCCACTGTCGTAAGTTTTCGGGTTCGTGCTCCCGCTGTCACAGGCATAAGTAACAGGATACGGATCCTCGCCCTGTGTCATCAGCTCGGGCCTGACCATCCCCCGAAAGAGCCTTTCCACAGCCTTCAGGATTACTTTCCCGTCAATCTTCAATTCCTCAAGCAGAAAATAAATATCAGCTGCCGTTTTTGATTCATCAGCTTCAAATGAACGGTCAATCCTCTCTGCAAGCTCCGAGATCTTATGCATATGCACGGGCTCAAGGGTCATGAATAAAAGATACTTAAAGAGTAATATATATTTGTTGAGTGGGAGATGGAATAGAGGGTAGATAGAAGGCAGATTTTCTGAGAAACAGGTGCTGAAAATAAGAAATATACAACTGTTTTTTAGGAAAAATCCTCTCAAATGATAGAGAAAAAAGATAGAAAACGGAAATCACAAGCTAAGTACAATTAGAGAGTTATCTCAGTACGCAGTCCCCCAGAAAGAGATACTTTGTAAGGATTCCCAGCTTTAATACTCAATCATCGCTGAAAAAGAAAATATTCTAAATTGTCGGGCGACCTGTTTGGGGTGAAGTGGCCGTTCGAAATTGATTTTTCGGTTTTATCTAAATTTCCTCAGTATAGCAAGTCCGATAAGGAGGGTTCCTGAAAAACCTATCAGGAAGGAGGGGATTTTTGGGGGATTTCTTACGACTTCTACTGATGCTCTTGCCTGAACGTAGGGTTTGAGATCTTTGGATATGAATGCGTCTGGAGTTTCGAGATAAGGGTTAATTCCCATCAAGGAAGAGACTGTGTATATTTTTGGAGAGATATTGTCAAAGGTCTGATTTTCCGAGCTGGATTTCAAGCCTGACCCATGTGAGTTTTCGGCGGAGATTCTTAGTTTTTTCTGGGCTATCCCTGCAAGACCTTTGTCATTTTCATAAGCACCTGCAAGGAAGAGGTAGTCTCCTGGAGGAAGTTCGAAGCTTTTTAGGGAAAAAGTGCTCTGGTCTTTTTCGCTTATACTTATAATACCATTGCCTTTTCCGATAAGAGCCTGGATATTGCTCTCAAGCTCTCCTTTTCCGGTTTCGGACTCAGATTCAATCAAACTGGCATTTAAACTCCTGAGAATATCGTTCCCGTTCACGATGGGCCTGATTCCGATATTCATCCGGCCTGAATTTGTGCCTTCAGATGTTGTATAGGCATCTTCACTTATCAGTAAAGCCCAGTACGTATAATTCTTCTGAACAGGTGCATTCTTCAGTTTCAGATTGACTTCAAAACTTTCGCCTTCCTCGAAGGTATACGGAACTCTGGCTTCCAGTTCGTATTTGAGAACTTCGAAATAGTTCGCTAAAAGAATCTCTTTTTCGGATTCAGGTTTTTCATTTTCGTTTCCTGCGAGGGTTATAAGGACCCAGTAACTTCCAGCAGGAAGAGGACCAACAGTTAGAGGAGATAAGTCTCCGTATTTGTTCAAAGTCCCGGGTATCTGGATATAAAATTCCGTGTTACTATTGAAAACATCTTCAAGGGAAATCGTACTTTCATTTATGCCGTTTGAAATGCCATTTTCAGGAAGAAACGGGCTTTTTTCCTTAACAAGATATATTTTAATTTTCTGCTGTCCGAGAGTTTCAGGCCCTCTATAGATTATCTTCACTTTCTCGTTTACAGTATAAAAAGAACGAAGAGAATAGGAATATGATTGTATGAATTTCAAATGGTTCCAGCTGCTGCCCCCTACTTTTATCTCAGGTATCACCGACTCGTTTCCTGCGCTGTCATTCCAGTTGTATACCTTTATTTCAGGGCTCATTTCCCCATTTTTTAGAGTTTGTGTATCATTGTACACTTCGGTTTTTGATTCATTTTTCGCCCCAATATATTGTTCATTATTTGCATCTGTTTTTTGTTCAAAGATAACGTTGGAGCTTGTGAGATAATCTAATCCAGTAATGCCATCTGTTTTTTCTTCAGAGCTAACTTGGGAGCCTGCCGGACAATCTAATCCGGAACTGGCATCTGTTTTTTGGTTCTGCCTGTCTACTACATTACTTGAATCTGTTTTTTGATTTTGGCAGTCTACTACGTCAACTGGACCTGTTTTTTGTTTATGATCATCTACTACATTACTTGCATCTGTTTTTTGTTTATGATCATCTACTACATTACTTGCATCTGTTTTTTGTTTATGATCATCTACTACATTACTTGCATCTGTTTTTTGTTTATAAGAATATACTATGCCACTTGAATCTGTTTTTTGTTTATGATCATCTACTACATTACTTGCATCTGTTTTTTGTTTATAAGAATATACTACATTACTTGCATCTGTTTTTTGTTTATGAGAATATACTATGCCACTTGAATCTGTTTTTTGTTTATGATCATCTACTACATTACTTGCATCTGTTTTTTGTTTATGACCATCTACTACATTACTTGAATCTGTTTTTTGTTTATGATCATCTACTACATTACTTGCATCTGTTTTTTGTTTATGACCATCTACTACATTACTTGCATCTGTTTTTTGTTTATGACCATCTACTACATTACTTGCATCTGTTTTTTGTTTATGACCATCTACTACGTCACTTGCATCTGTTTTTTGTTTATGACCATCTACTACGCCACTTGAATCTGTTTTTTGTTTATGATTATCTACTACGCCACTTGAATCTGTTTTTTGTTTATGACCATCTACTACGCCACTTGAATCTGTTTTTTGATTATGATTATCTACTACGCCACTTGAATCTGTTTTTTGTTTATGATTATCTACTACGCCACTTGAATCTGTTTTTTGTTTATGACCATCTACTACGTCACTTGCATCTGTTTTTTGTTTATGATCACCTACTACGCCACTTGAATCTGTTTTTTGTTTATGATCACCTACTACGCCACTTGAATCTGTTTTTTGTTTATGATTATCTACTACGCCACTTGAATCTGTTTTTTGTTTATGACCATCTACTACATTACTTGTATCTGTTTTTTGTTTATGATCACCTACTACGCCACTTGAATCTGTTTTTTGTTTATGATTATCTACTACGCCACTTGAATCTGTTTTTTGTTTATGATTATCTACTACGCCACTTGAATCTGTTTTTTGTTTATGACCATCTACTACATTACTTGTATCTGTTTTTTGTTTATGATCACCTACTACGCCACTTGAATCTGTTTTTTGTTTATGATCACCTACTACGCCACTTGAATCTGTTTTTTGTTTATGATCATCTACTACGTCACTTGTATCTGTTTTTTGGTCCTGATCGTCTACTACATTACTTGTATCTGTTTTTTGGTCCTGATCGTCTACTACATCACTTGTATCTGTTTTTTGGTCCTGGTCATCTACTACATCACTTGTATCTGTTTTTTGGTCCCGGTTATCTACTACATTACTTGAATCTGTTTTTTGGTCCTGATCATCTACTACATTATTTACATCCGTTTTTTGGTCCTGATCATCTACTACATTATTTACATCCGTTTTTTGGTTATGGTCATCTACTACATTACTTACATCTGTTTTTTGTTTATGATTAACTACTACATCACCCGTGTCTGTTTTTTGGTTATGATCATCTACTATGTCGCCCGTGTCTGTATTTTGGTTATGATCATCTACTACGTCACTTGCATCTGTTTTTTGATTATGATCATCTACTATATTACTTACATCTATTTTTTGTTCATGATCGTCTACTACATTACTTACATCCTTTTTTTGTTCATGATAGTCTACTATGCCACTTGAGTGGCTTTTTGTGCTGTTTTCTACCCCTGTGGCTGATACTGAAATTATTGAAAAAATAAGAATTAATAAAATCCAGGTTAATTTCCATTTACTACCAAGTGTTCCTTTACACAACCCTGTTTTTTTCTTCAATCACTACACCCCTTAATTATCCTCGTTTAGACTTAAATCTGGTTTTTACGTTCCCTTTCAAAATTTCATCTTGATGGAAATCCAGTTTGTTTAGAATTAAACACTTTAAAAATTGTATACCCATTCTTGTCATACAATAATGAAAGTTGGCTAAGAGTACTTATCCGAAAAGTATTGTGACTTACTGTAACTATCACAAAATGCAATATTCACAAACGGAAAGGATACTTGGACATTAGAGGTCTATTGGAACTTATCAACATGCATTACTGACTCTTCGAATAGGCTCCAAGATTTTTTGATAATCAGCCGTAACTTGACTACAGTTGGTTACGATTTCTTATAAAAATATATCTTTTTGATACAGTTACAAAAAAAAACAAACCAGTGCTTCGGTCGTCCACTGATACAGAATTGGTGTTTTCAGGATAGAAGACCAAACGCGACTTTTGGTTGCTTTTTGATGCCTTTACAACACGATGGTTCTACAAATGCCAGGCTCACGGAAAGTGTTTGAAGTCCTCTTATTCTTTCCCAGTTTTTTCTTGTTCCTCTGGTTAAATTGGGTGAAATATATGCCCTTGAAAAAATATTAGATGAATTAGAGAAATCAAACGGCTTGTTTTTGGGCTTTCCATGGTTATTACGATAAAGGAAAACTGGTCGTCCATCATTTGTTGATTGATATTAATTCAAAATAATCGAAATACAGTTTACAGCTATTCCTTTCCCACATTTTTAGCACTGCTGTGACCGAACTGCTGTGTGGGCATACAAACGCAAGCAAAAGCCATATTTGAGAATATACCATGAAAACATCAATCAGGTATTAGTGGATAACCAAAATTAATTTGGGAAATTTATTTCAGCATTCCACCTTTCCAGAAAAACTTCTTTTTTGGACTTCGTTCAAACTTCTCAAAGCACTCCGGAGAAAGCACAGGAGACTTTGCTTCTTCAAGGGGGATGCTGAACATTCTTTTCGGCTTTCCGGCTTTGTCACCGAGCCCTATGACGACGTAAAACGGAATCTCATTGTCCCTTGCAAAGCTCCTGTAGCGTCCTAGTTGACGGGTTGCAGCCCACTGGAGTTTGCCTTTGAAGAGTTTTGACCTGTACTTGCACTCCACGCAGAAGATTTCATTGGTGGGTTTGTAGCGGAAGACAAGGTCAGGGCCGCAGTCGGATTCTACGAATCGGGTATGTTTTCTTGCCATATCTGTAGTCCACTGCACGATGGAGAATTGCTTTTCATCGAAGAGGTCCACCACGTATTTTTCGAAGTCATCTCCCTTTTGCTCGGCCTCATTTTCAAAAATAATGCTAATGATTTTTCTTAGTTTTCCGAATAACCCCATAGTTAATCACTATCGTTTTTGTGAAGCTACAGGGATACTTTAGCATATTTATAAACATGGTGGTATGAAATACAAAAAAATACTGACTGTACTCCTCAGTGAAAAGCCCGGAAAACCTTAATTTAAAAAAAGGAGTATACTATAGTAGAAGAAATATAAAGCCGAATAAAAATAATCGGGACAAAATTAAAAATCTCAGGATTCTACGCCTATGGGGAGAAGGCCGAAGAATTATCAGGAAAAGCTGATTGCACCGGAAAGGGCAGCTGAGCTTATGGAGGAAGGCTGGAAACGGGCAGATCTGCACGTGCATACTACCTGTTCTTTTGATGTGCTCCCGGCAAAAGATTTGCGTCCTGAAAGCCTTTATGAAAAAGCCCTTGGGATGGGAATGGATTTTGTAACATTTACGGACCATAATACAGTCAACGCATACGAAATTCTCGGATGGGACAGGGAAAAACTGGTCTCTGGCGTTGAAATGACCATCTATGACCCGGAGTTTGCAGGGCACACACTACATGTGAACGTTTTCGAACTTTGTAGAGAAGACTTTTTAGAACTTACAGAGATTTCAATAATAGAACATGACCTGAAGAGTTTTATAAGATATCTCAAAAGTCATAAACTGCCCTTTATCTACAACCATCCCTTCTGGTTTGAGCTTCGCCAGGAGCCTGACCTCTCTGCAGTGCCTAAACTGGCAAAATTATTTCCTGTACTTGAATATAACATGCATGAGCTCAAGCAGAAAAATGAGCTTACGATCGCCCTTGCGGAAAGGTTCGGTAAAGGCATCGCTGCAACAACGGACACCCACTCAGGGGGGCTTGGGAAGGTGTATACGCTTGCAAAGGGAGACAACTTCAGAGAATATTTCAAAAATATAGAGAAAGGAAAAAGTTACATTGTCCCTGAAGACCTTACAAGGGAAATTCTGATGGAAGAAATGAATACGTGGATAGACCTGATATTTGAAAAAAGCCAGAGAACCCGCGATATAAAAAGGTACCTGACAGGAATAAAGTCCCTGGATACAATGGTAAGGGTCTCGAGGAGCACACTTTTAAACTACTCTCCCAGGCTTAACCGGACAACCATGGACCTGCTTTATATGATCTCAAATACCGGGCTTCCAGCTTCCATCTATATTCACTCGAAAGAAAGCTTTGCAAGAAAAATTGAAAAAAAGATTGAGATTAAAAGTCAAAAGTAAAAACACAATTTTTCTCAAAGCATTTTTCTGTTTTCCAGTTAGATTGAAGCTACACTCAAAAAATAGGCTGCGTAGAAATCTGTTTTTTAAAAAAGAGATTAAAAATCAAAAGGTTTATATTACGAAATTGTTTAGAACCTATAACATAAAAAAAAATAATTTCGTATGATTTTTAATTATCAATATATCCAATATTATTAATATACAGATAAAATTGAAGAAAAATACACATCAAGGTTACCATTATCGTTCAGACTCCAAATTTAACATGTAACGTGTAGGAGTACTCAAAATTCACGCATACTATTGTCCCCACCCTCTATTGGTGCAAAGAAGAAGCAGGACAACAATGAGTTTTTCAAAATAACCGGGGCCTTTGGTGCTATTTCTGCAATCCAGGAGAAAGGAAGTAAAACAGGAAGAGGCAGCAGGATGAAACAGAGGAAACATTTCAAGAGATCAGGATTAAACAGAGGATTGAAACAGGGGCTAACTTTTGCCACACTCATTTTTATTTTTTGTGCAAACATGTATCCAGCAGGAGCGGCAGAGTCTGAAGATTCTAGAGAAAACTTTACGCCCTCAGAAGACGGAATTTTGGACCAGGTTATTACGTATATAAAAGCCCTGCTCGGAGAAGGGGAAGAATTGCAGAACTCGGAACCGATCTCCGAAGCAGCAGCTAAAGAGATGCAGCAGTCAGCAATTTCCAAAAGAACGGTTCTGAAAATCGCAACTCCAAATGTAATAAAATCTGCATCATTTATAGGAGACTCAAATCTGGGGGTTTTTACCCATCTCTCAAACCCTCCCCTCATGAAAATGGACTCTGAGGGGCACCTTGCAGGTCAGCTTGCTGAAAGCTACGAGGTTTCGGAAAATAACACGTGCTGGACCTTTTACCTGAAAGATGACCTCTACTGGAGTGACGGAGAACCGGTGACCCCGGAAGATATAGAATTCTCAATCCGCTACTACGGGAAAGAGACCCCCTGGGCCAGCTGGATCAATAATACCCTGGAAAGTTCGACCGTATCGGAAGATAACAATTCCGTGACCTTCAAATTCAACAAGCCTTACACCCGCATCGACCTGGAGTTTGCGACCTACAATATCCTTCCTGCTCATGTATGGGAAACGATAGAAAACCCGATGGAATACATAAACAATGGCCCCTATGTGGGCTGCGGACCTTACTATCTCAAACTGATAGACCTCAATGCCGGAAAACTCGTTTTTGAGAAAAATCCTTACTGGAAAGGAAAAGCCCCGGCATTCGGAAGTGTGGTGGTCCATTTCTACTCAAACGTGGACGTTGCCACCCTTGCCCTAAAAAACGGGGATGCCGACACTTACTACAAATACGCAGGGTCGTACCCTTATTCCGAAATTGGGCAGCTTGAAGAAACCGGAGATTTTGATTTTCTGGAAAAAACGGATATCGGACTGATTTTCCTTGCCCCGAACCTGGAAAAAGCTCCTTTTTCGGACCTGAAATTCAGGGAAGCTCTTGCCTATGCCATAAATTATAAAGAAATCGTCAGGCTTGAAACCCTAGGGTATGGGGAAGTCCCTAACCGTGGTTTTGTGCCACCTGTGATGGAGTCGTTTAAGGAAACTGAAAAACTTGAGTATGACCCTGAAAAAGCCAGAGAGATTCTGGAAGAAGCAGGATATTCGGACAGCAACGGGGACGGAATCCTGGAAGGAAAAGACGGAGAAAACATCGAACTTGAAATCCTTATCCGGCCCGAGTACGCCCGCACAGGCGAACTTCTTAAAGAGTATTTTGAGAATGTGAGTCTTGCCGCCGACCTGAGGACTGCGGATTCGGATACCTGGATTACCCTGAAAGACAATTATGAATATGACCTGACCGTTACCCGTTCCACCCCCTGGGGCATGCTGATGCACGCAAGCTGGGGGAGCGGCTACTTCGATTCCAGAAGGACAGGACAAGGAGTCATGCACAACGTGGACAACCCCGAGTTCCTGGAACTCTGCGATGAGATCCTGGCAACAACGGACCCTGCAGAACTTGAAACCTGTGCCCACGAGCTTCAGGACTACTATGCAGAAGAGCTGCCCGCAATTCCCCTCTACTGGAACAATGTGGTAACGCCGTTCAACCGGGAATTCGATTGCTGGTATGCAGACCCCCTCTACGGGATCTATAACCTGGAAAACTTCGTGAATGTAAGGAAAAATTCTGCTTAAGGAGATAGATACGTATGGAGTG
Organism: Methanosarcina sp. WWM596; assembly: GCF_000969965.1. GTDB lineage: Archaea > Halobacteriota > Methanosarcinia > Methanosarcinales > Methanosarcinaceae > Methanosarcina. The sequence continues at coordinate 548,707 of NZ_CP009503.1, read as the reverse complement.
GACAAAAAGCAAGCTGTTCTGTATTGCAGCTCTCTCTTTACTATTTTTAGGAGGGGCATTCCAGGTCATGCCGCCTTCGGGAGATGAAGAGGCATTGGGGATTGAAACTCCGGGTGCGCAAGCAGATACGGATGCGAAATCATCTGAAGGACCTGAAAAAGTCCTGAAGATTGCAACCCCGAACGTCATAAAATCTGAATCCCTGATAGGAGACTACTACCTGGGCATCTTTGCCCATCTCTCCAATTTCCCCCTAATGCAAATGTCCGAAGACGGCAGGATAGTCGGCAGGCTGGCTGATCATTATGAGGTTTCGGAAGACCACAGGGAATGGACCTTCTATATCCGGGATGACCTTTACTGGAGTGACGGAAAGAAGGTGACCCCCGAAGATGTACAGTTCAGCATAATTTACTATGGAGAAAAACATCCTGCTTGCCGCTGGATCAACGAAACCCTGGAAAGTTCCTCCGTTTCGCAGACTGAAAACTCGGTGACTTTCAGGTTCGACAGACCCTACACCCGCATCAACCTGGAATTTGCGACCTACTATATTCTTCCCGCCCATATATGGGAAAAGATAGACAATCCAATGGAATACTCAAGCAAAGGCCCTTATGTGGGCTGTGGGCCCTATTATATAGAATCCGTAGACCTGAACACCGCCCGCCTCGTCTTCCGGAAAAACCCTTACTGGGAAGGCAAAAGCTGTGCCTTTGATAAGGTAGAGGTTGACTGGTACGCAAATGAAGATGCCGCCTGCCTGGCCCTTGAAAAAGGAGAAGCTGACACCTACTACAAATATGCTTCCTCCTACCCCTACGCGAACATCGAGCGTCTGGAAAAAACTGGGGACTTCAACTTTGTCAAAAAGGACAGTATCGGAATTTTCTATCTTGGGATTACCTTAAACGAAGCCCCCCGTTCGGACCTTGAATTCAGGGAAGCCCTATCCTATGCCATAAATTACGAAGAAATCATGCAGCTTGACACCCTGGGTTACGGAAGCATTCCCAACAGGGGGCTGGTTCCCCCGGACATGGAATACTACAAACCCACGGAAAAATGCAGTTACGACCCGGAAAAAGCCAGGGAAATCCTGGAAAAGGCAGGGTATGAAGACCACAATGGAAACGGGATCATGGAAGACAAAAACGGAAAAGATATCCTCCTAGAACTCATGATCTGTCCGGGCTACGAAAGGGATGCTGAACTTTTGCAGGAGTACTTCCGTGATGTGGGAATCGACATTGAAATAGAAAACGTTGACCTGAACACCTACGGGGACCGAAAGGACAGTTCCAGGTACGAGCTTGTCTTTTCCAGGACCACACCCTGGGGCATGCTGATGCACGCGGGACTGGGTACCGGGTACTTCGATTCCAGACGCTACGGATACATCGAAGATCCTGTCTTTACCGGACTTTGCGACCAGCTCCTGAATACTACCGATCCCGAAACCCTGCGTTCCTGTTCTTACTCCCTGCAGGACTATTATGCAGAAGAGCTGCCGGTAATTCCGGTTTACTGGAAAAAGGAGGTTACCCCCTATAATAAAAGGTTCGAAGGCTGGCACTACAACAGCCTTGAAGGAATCTACACCCTGGATACCTTCCTCGATGTACATGAGGTATGAGACAGGAGCAGTTTCCGGATAACATTGCTTTGAAAACGAAAAAACGATTTGAAAAGGCGAAGTGCCTCGAAAATAACAAAACAGTTTGAAAAAGGTAAGGAGATTTGAAAACGGGAAGGTGGTACAATGCGTGAAGTGGCAAAAAAAGTGTTAAGATATGCGGCTTCCTTTCTCCTCATAGTCACCCTCAACTTTGCGCTCCCCAGGCTTATGCCAGGGGACCCAGTAAAGAACCTCATAGGGGAAGACGTCTACGTTTCGGAGGCTGTAATGGAGGAACTGAGAGCCGAGATGGGGCTTAACATACCGCTTTACGAGCAGTTTACTGCTTACATCGGAGACCTCCTCCGCTTTGACCTGGGTTACTCCTACCACCTTCACAGCCCTGTGACCGAGATCTTGAGGGATAGGATTGTCTGGACCCTCCTTTTTGTGGGTGTATCCATGCTCCTGGGAGCAGCCCTGGGAACCCTGCTAGGAGCATACGCGGGCTGGAAACCAGAAACAAAGGCAAACCGCATCCTATGCTGCGGGTTTATTGCACTTTCCTGCACACCTCCCTATTTCCTTGCCCTGCTTTTCCTGGAGATCTTTGCCTTCAAGCTAGGGCTTTTTCCTTTCAAGGGTTTTTATAACGTCCCGACCCCGGGAAGTATCGCACACCACATGTTTTTACCGGTAACCGTGATGGCTCTCTTTTCCGCCTCCAGAAACTTCCTGATAATGCGGGGAAGCGTCATACAGGAAAAAGGGCAGCTTTACGCCCTCTATGCCCGGGCAAAGGGCCTCTATGACATATCCATTCTTTTCAGGCATGTCATAAAGAATGCTTCCCTTCCGATCATTACCCTGCTTGCCCTTGATTTCGGTTTTCTCTTCAGCGGAGCACTATTTACAGAGATCGTTTTCTCCCTAAACGGAATGGGGACCCTTATCTATGATGCAATAATCGGGAAAGATTACCCGGTCCTCCAGGGCTCGTTTCTGGTAATAGCCCTTGCAGTCCTGCTGGCAAACATGCTTGCGGACCTGCTGTATGCAGTTGCCGACCCGAGAGTAAGGAGGCCGGCATGATACAGAAGGAAACATACATAGGGGAAAGCACCGCCCAGGAAAGAGACAGTCAGTGGAAAGATTTTCTATCCTTTAATTTAAACCTTGATATCCGGAAATACGGAAGAAACCTGAAAAGATTCAACAAAGGAGGACTATTTCTCTTTACTTTTTTCCTAATTCTTGCCCTCTTTCCTGCCCTTTTTGCCCCTTACTCCCCGACAGAGCGCTTCATTCCCTATGAAGCCCCATCGACTGCCCACCTTCTGGGGACAAACGATATCGGAAATGACATACTCTCGGAACTGGTTTACGGGGCAAGAATCTCGATGACGGTGGGGTTTGCCTCAGCCTGCATCTCAACCTTAATAGGCCTCATGATAGGGCTTTTTTCAGGCTACTTCAGGGGGACGCTTGACGAACTGCTTATGGGCTTTACCGACGTTGTCCTGATAATCCCCAAAATCCCCCTGATAATAATCCTGGGAGCATTCCTCCACCCGAGCATCTGGATCCTGATCCTCGTACTTGGGCTGCTTTCCTGGGAGTCAATTGCCAGGGTTGTCCGCTCAAAAACCCTGCAGATAAGAGAATCAGGCTATGTCAAAAGTGCCCGATGCATGGGCTTTTCCCCATTTCACATCATGACCTCGGACATCGTCCCGAACCTCTTCCATGTCCTGCTCCCCAAGTTCATGCTGGCAACGGCTTCGGCAATGATTTCGGAAGCCTCACTTTCCTTCCTGGGACTCGGGGACATAAGCATGAAAAGCTGGGGGATCATGCTTTCCTTTGCCTTTTCCAGAGGTGGTTTTATCAGGGAAATGTGGTGGTGGTACCTGCCTCCGGGAGTCTGCATAACACTCTGTGTAATGTCCATTGCATTGATAGGGTTCGGGTTCGAAGGAAAAGAGAAAGAACGTGGAAAAAGAGGAGTGGATGCGGAATGAACACCCTGCTGGAAATAAAAGACCTCAACGTTTCTTTTCAGGGAAATGAGAATGAGAATAAAACCGGGAATAAAAACGAAACCGTGGCCGCTGTTTCCTGCCTTTCGCTTTCTATAAGGGAAAAAGAAACTGTGGCTCTCGTAGGGGAGACGGGCTGCGGAAAATCCGTTGTCGCACATGCGATTATGTGTCTGCTCCCCCCGGAATCCAGAGTTAAAGGGAGAATAGAATTCGGAGGCAAAAACCTCCTCGAACTGAGCGAAAAAGAGATGGCAAAACTCAGGGGAAAAGAAATCTCCATCATTTTCCAGAATCCGTCTCTTGCTTTAAATCCCGTATATTCAATAGGGCACCAGCTTGCAGAACCTCTCCGGATTCACGGACAGGAAAAAGAGGAAGTGAAGGGAAAGAAAAAAACTAAAGCCCTATCAAAAGTCGTGGAAGCCCTTAAACGAGTGGGTTTTTCAAATCCCCAGGAATACATGGGTTACTATCCCTCCTGGTGTTCCGGAGGGATGAACCAGCGCTTTTTGATTGCGGCTTCAACCATGCTTGACCCGGTCCTCCTTATAGCAGACGAACCCAGCAAAGGGCTCGACAGGAGCCGCGTAGCCGAACTGGAAAACGAGCTGAAGGGACTGAAAGAAAAAAGTGAAACATCCCTGCTTCTGATAAGCCACGACCTCGGTTTTGTGCGGCAGATCGCAGATAGGGTTGCCGTAATGTATGCGGGAGAAATCGTTGAGATTGCCACCCCATCAACCCTTTTTGAAAGCCCGCTCCACCCCTATACCCAGGGCCTCCTGAACAGCCTGCCTGAAAACGGTTTTGTACCCATACCCGGTTCATCCCCACCCCTCAGCAGCCCGCCTGCAGGCTGCAGGTTCCATCCGAGATGCCCCTCCAAGGAAAAACGTTGCACGCAGGAACACCCCGAACTCAAAGAAGGAAACGGAAGGGCAGTGAGGTGTTTTTTATGTCCCTGAAAGCCGAAAACCTCTCAAAGACATACGGGTCCGGCCTGTTAGGAAAAGGAAAATGCATTTTCCGGGACGTGTCGTTTGAACTTGAACCCGGGAAAACCTTCGGGCTGATGGGCCCCTCGGGGGAAGGAAAAAGCACGCTCGGAAGAGTTATTACAGGACTTGAAAGGCCCACCGATGGCGCAGTTCTTCTTAACGGGAGTCCGCTTTTCGGGATGAAAAAAACCGAACATGCGACTTTCCGCCGCAGGGTCCAGATGATGTTCCAGGACCCGACAGATGCCTTTAACCCCAGGAAGAGGATTGAGCATTCGATTTTTGAAGTTCTGAAACTGCTCGATACCCCGGGAACCGGGTGTATCCGGTGCACAAAAGAAATGCTGAAGACCATAGGCCTCCCCGAAGAAGTGCTTGCCCGCTACCCGACCCAGCTCTCAGGCGGCCAGCTCCAGCGCCTTGCCCTTGGCAGGATCCTCCTGCTCGAACCGGAATACATTGTGCTTGACGAACCGACCTCAGCCCTTGACGTCTCGGTTCAGGCCCAGATCCTCCACTTGTTGAAAAAAGTGCAGACAGAGCAGGGAATCGGCTACCTCCTGATCTCCCATGATGAAGCCGTTATCCGCTTCATGTCGGAGAGGATGGGAATGCTTGAAAACGGGAAGCTGGACGTTATTGAAGCGTGAAACCGGAACAGATTCCGGATCAAGCAGATTATGAGGAAAGATGAAGAGAAGAAAAAGTGAAGAGAAGAAAAAGTGAAGAGAAGAAAAAGTGAAGAGAAGAAAAAGTGAAGAGAAGAAAAAGTGAAAAAAGAACGAAGAAGGGTTTACGATGGAAAAATTAACCGATATAAAGCCTCCCCTGGAAGATAAAAATCCCTTTCTCAGAGACCTTGCTGCGAATTTTAAAAAAGGGCAGGTCTTTCAGACGGCTCTTGAACTTGATGTTTTTACAAAACTCAAAACCCCAATGACCGCCGAAGCAATCTCCCGGGAAACAGGGACAGACCCTGTACTTACTGGCAGGTTTCTGGATGTACTCGTTGCCCTTTGCCTCCTTGCCAAAAACGATGGAGCCTACGTAACACCGGCAGACCTTTATCCGTTCCTTGCAGACGATGGGCTTTATTATTCAAAGCAGCTCCTCTTATCCAAAGAGGAAAAACGTAACTGGCTGAACCTGAAAGAAATCCTGATACACGGTCCACAGGAGAAAGAAAAGCCTGATTACCAGTATTTTTATGACCGGAAGTCCATGGAATTGATTGCAAGATCCACCCTGCTCGGTAGGCTGCAAAAGATCCTGAAAATCGTTATCGCGCTTCCGGAATTTCAGGCGGCCCGGCGCCTTATCGACTTTGGGGGCGGGCACGGACTGTTCGGAATAGGGCTTGCCCAGGAAAACCCATACCTGGAAGTGGTAATTTTTGACCGCCCCGGAATGGCTGAGATATCCCGGGAATTTATCGGAAAATACGGCATGGAAAAACGCGTAAGAGCCGTATCAGGAGACTACGTAAAGGATAAACAGGGGGCAGAGTACGACATCGCCCTTGAAATCTTATCTTTTGAAAGCAACCTAGACGACGTGAAACAGTTTTATCAAAATGTTGCCGGGTGTTTAAGGCCCGGAGGAATTTTCATAATCCAGGCTTTTGCAATAAAGGCTGATAGGACCGGCCCTCTGAATTCTCTTCTCCATGACCTATACAAAAAGATTGCAGGCCGAAATATGTACATGATGAGCAGCGGGGAAATCCGGGAGGCTCTTGAAGATGCAGGCTTCGAAGCAGAATATGAAACGGAGTTTCACGATGCTATTCCCACGCAACTTATTATCGCAAGAAAGAAAGATCCCCATAAATCCTGAATAATCCTCATAATCCTGAATAAAGGACATTCTGCCTCATTGCGTTTGCACCCGGAAGAAAAACTGGCAAGGAAAGCTGAAAAACAAATTAAACTGGAGAAACAAAATGTAGCAAAACTATAGCTTCAGACCCTCAAAAAAGAAAAGCAGTGAGATGTATGACAAAATATATACAGAAGCAAAGTATATCAATATCCAGTAAAACAAGTTAAATTGATTTGTACTCGTTTGCCAAAAAAACCTCCACAAATTCAATAAAAAACGATACCTTACAAACCATTTTTTATTTTTTATATTTCGTCATGCCCTGAAATCAAATCAACTTATTTTAATTAAGAATGAAAAAGGATAGGGTCCGAGAAAACAAAGAGAAAATCGGAAAGGTACCTGAAACCAGGCACCTAAACCTCAAAATAGCTCCAGAATAGCTTCCGGGCTTTCAAGTACAGTAATTCCCTGCAGCTTTTTTACAATTTCGACATTACGCATGTCCACGTCCCGCACCAGGACTTCAACAGGTCCGCCCTTGATGGCATTATAAGAGCATAATTCCTTGCAGATCCCGCAGCCTTTGCATTTCAGGAGTTCTATCTGGTCTGTGACACCATTTTTCTCGGTGATTGCTCCATGGGGACAGTTTGCCCTGGGGGGGCAGTCCTCGCAATGCCGGCACTGTTTCCTGTCAATGTTGTAGGGCATTTCCGAGACGATCGAGCCTTCAATGTCCACAGGCACAACATAAACCGGGATCCTTCCCTTGACAGCCTGGGCAACGGCATTGGTTACCAGGGAATCGGCAATTCCGTAGGCGATTTTCGAGACTGTGTTTGAGGTTGCAGGCGTAACGAAGAGGGCATCGTACCTTTCAAGGAGAAAACGCCCGACCTTGGGAGAACTTGAACCCTGCTCACTTTCCCGAAAGATCTCTTCAAGGTAGTCTCCTCCCGAGATTTTTACAAGCTTCTGCTCAAGCCCGTACATCCGGAGGACCTCTTCAGCTGCCCTGGAAATATACGTGTTTACGGAAAGCCCGTGGTCTCTGAGTTTAAGTTCCTTAAAGACCTGGTAGCTGCGGTCCAGGAAATGTCCGGCTCCTGTAATACCCCATGCAATGCTCTTAAAACTCATGAAAAGAAATCATGCAGGAGGAAGATAATATAATTTTCTAAAAAAGAGTAACTTGAAACAGGAAACTGAAAATTACAACAAAGAACTGAAACCGGAAAAGAATCAAAAGAGTCTGGAGATATAAAGAAAGTCAGATCCCCAGCACTTCATAAAGCAGTTTCATAGCTTTCTTTTCCCCCTCGCCCCCGCATTTGGAAGCAAGGGTTTCATAGTGCCGGATCCATTCAAGGTATTTTTTATCCCCCGACAACTGGTAACGGGTTGCATGGACTGTAGCTTCAAGCACGGCATTGAATCCCCTGTTGGGTACGGGAAAGGCTTTTCTCTTATCTTCATTAAAGCCCGCCTCCACAGGAACAAGATCGGCAACAAGAGCCTGTTCTGTGTTTTTAACATTAACGCATTCGAAAACGACCCAGGCAGCGGCTTCTGTTAGGATTGGGAACTTAAGCCTGCCTGCCGTCACATATTCAAACTCGGAATGTTCAAGGTCGAAAAAGGTGGAACGCACAAAAAGAAGTGGATCATAAACTACATTTGAAGCAAGATACATTTCTTGAAAAACATTTGCCCAGGTATGGCTGCCTTTGAAAAGCCGGACAAAAGACCTTCCACCCTTTGTAATGATACCTATCGGAGCAGCGTTCGGGCTTTCAAAGCCTGTACTTACTATTACTTCCGAGATACCCTCCCGGATCCCGAACGAAAATAAGTCGATTTCCGGAGATAATTTACCAACTTCCCTGCAATCAGAAGAAAGCCCTGTCAAAAGCGCAAGCCTCCAAGAAAAGAAATAAAAAGTCCTGCAATAATGATATCTGCCGTAGAACCAGGATTGATCCTTTTTTCCAAAAGCTCGGAGTCAAAATCTTGTACTGAAGGCAGGATAAAGGTAAAGTCTCGGGCTGTTTTCCCAGAAGCTTCCCAGCCTGAAAGGATCTTGCCTGCTCTGGAAGAAACGTAATCTGCAGTTTCAGTATCAAACTTGGTCTGGATGAAGGTATCCCTGTGCCTGGAAAGCAGTTTCAGGAACGTATACACGATAGCCTCGTTGATTCCTGTGCCCGAACAGGTGGAAACCGAGCCTCCTGTGAAAGCTTCTGCTTCACAGTTTCGTACCTGCATGAACTCAAGGATGCTTTTTGCGCCCTCAAGACAACGCCCGAAACCTGATGTCCACTCATCTGCAATAAGGTCATACCCTCTGGCAATTTCCATAAGGTCGTAAAGGGTAATGTTCTGTTTTCTGAGATCGGCAGTTGCTTCAGGGTCTTCAAGATCGAATTCGTCCACACTATTTACTCTGACTCCTGCATGCCCGAAAGCCCTGTAGAACTCAACGGCGTCTTCGCAGTTAGTTGCGCGGACAAAAGCATGGGCTCGGGCAGCAAGCCCTTCAAAATCCCCGGCTTCAAGCCGAAAGCCTGCCTTCCCGCGATGAGGGGGTTCTCCGGAGATTTCACCTGCCGCCATTGCCAGAGGAATCAGGAGTAAAAAAGCGCCAAAATGTGTATTCCCTCCCTGCTGCCAGGCAGAGCTTTCGTAAACCGCACTCCTGAGAAGAATTCCTATTCCATCTCTGCTTCTTGCAGCAAGCTCCAGGACAGGATAGGCGGCAACCGAAGAAGCTATAAAATGCTCAAAACAGGTGTCAGGATAATTATGTTCCCTATCAACGTTCCCCGGCTTCGGAGAGGCTGAGACCTCGAGCAACATAGCAAGCTGTGCACAGCGTGCAATCAGGCTCGGGGTTCGGGATTCCTCTACCCATTCAGGGATATGAAGGGAGAAAGCAGAATTATTGGGCTTCATTTACCGGAATCCTGGCATGGTCAAGGATGTATTTTGACAACTGCTCCTTAAGCTTCATATACTCCGCATCAGAGAGGTCAAGTGTATTCAGTACACCATCCCTGATCCAGCAGGGCTTTGTAATCTTGCAGCACCAGACAAGGCTGCCGAAACAGGTATCCTCCCCGAACTCCAGCATTGTGCCTCTGGCAAATTCCATTTTTGTCCGGGCGAACTCTTCGGCAGTGTACCCCAGCTTTCGGGATTTCTCGTGCACAGGACAGGGTTTTACCGGGAGGCAGCAGAAAGCCAGACCCCTGAAGTCCCCTTCACTGCAAACGTGTTTGGGAGCATTATACCAGCCTATTGACTCCTGATACGAACTGACACTTTCTACAAGTTCCTTTATCAGTTCAGGGTTTTCCATCGCTCCCCTTGCAACAGAGACCATGTCAGCTCCTCGAGAAAACATGTCCTTTGCCGTGGCAAAGTCAGTAACCGAGTTGTTGCCTATAAGGAAGAGCCTTGTAGCATCTCTGTAATTTAAAATCGAATCAAGGTCGGCTCCAAACCCTTCCAGCATGGAATCTACATGGATGATATCAGCCCCAGCCTTATCAATAAGCCTGGCAAGTTCAACATCATTCACTACATTTGCCCTTACCTTTACGGAAAGCACGACTCCTGTTTCCTTTATTGCCTTTATCCAGGCAGAAAGCCTGGGGAGATCATGCAGCAGGGCTTCCCCTATGCCCGCTTCAAGCATTTCAGGCTGCTTGCAGTGGGCGTTTAACTCAAGGATCGCCCCTTCTTCCTTTACGATTTTTGCGGCTTCAACCAAAGGCTCAAGGGTAGTGCTTCTTACGTTTACTGCAACAGCACTACCCGAGTTTACTGCCCGGATTTCCTGTTTTATAAGCTCCATAGGTTCATCGGAGATGAACTCTTTTCTACCCCTGGCAACAAGGGCTGATGCAACTTCAATAGACCCTTTATCCAGATTGAAGGCTCCAAGCACTACCAGCCCGGCATCACCTGCATACTGGTTGGCAAAAGCGCTATCGACAATACCTGCCATTGGCGCCAGTGCAATGGGATTTCTAAAACGGACATATCCAATATGCAAATCAAATAGATAATCACTCATGTTTTACCTCTAAAAAATAAGACTGGAAACTGAACACAAAAATGATAGTTATAGTCACATATTAAGCTAACGAATCATTTTAATCTTATGAGAATATTTTTTCAGAGATTTATTAAAATGGGAAATCCATTATTAAAATGGAAAATCCATTTTATTTTTCCGATTACAATACATATATATTAATATTTGGGCAGATCTCAAACACTCAAAGGTTATATAGAACATACAGAAGGAATGCACCTGTTGATCCAGACCAGGAAAGAGTTAAAAAAATCAGCCCGAAAAATAAGCCAATAGCTGCTGAAAACAATGTTACTCAAGCACCTTATTTAGCCAGTCTCCTTTTGCAAAAATATTATCCCATAAATATATATACGATCAAAAAATACATAGGACAGGTTAATCAACAACATGCGAGAGAGGCTGGGCGGCTGCCGGACCTTTTGGTCTGAGGAAAGTCTCCCCACCGCTCCGGACACACGAACATCTGTAAAGGATGTCGGGCGAGAGCCTGGGCTCTGGCACAGAAACGATAACTGCCCCCTGCAAATGCAATGATGCCATAAGCTGAGGTCGCAGGGAGAGTGGATGAAACGGCGAATCCTCGTGGGTGCAAGTTGGAAATCGGGAAGAACGAGTAGTCCGGAATCGCCCGATTGGTTTTGGTAACGCTTAGCCGAATGCCGTCGATGCAAGAGTCCTCAGGGACCATTTCTTCCACTGATGAATGGCAGGAATTTTTGCATGAACAGAAGGGAGCTTACAAGCCTCACTCGCATACAATTATTCTAATTTGTTCTTTATTCCTTTTCTCTGGTTTTGTTTTTATCCGGTCTTTTGCCCGGGAAAATGCCCCTTCTTAAGCAAAAATAAATTTATTTTAGTTTAAAATTCAGAAGTGCCCAGCGCAGGTAATCTTTATAATTGATCTTGAAATCCACAACATCAAGATATTTATAAATCATTTTTTCACTTGAAGTGAAGATCTTAAACGTCCTATCCGGAAAGCGGTGCATTACCTTTGAAAACAGAAGGGAATACTTAAGGTGAGTCCCAAACTCAGCCTGGCATAGAGACTCATATTTATTCAGGTCTTTGATTTTTCCACCATGCATGCAAATCCCGGCAATTACTTCTGCAGCAAACTGTCCGGAACTGATGGCATAGGCCAACCCTTCCCCGGAGAAGGAATCAACGAAACCTGCAGCATCCCCGCTCAAGAGAACCCTTGAACCTGCAATTCTGCGCTTAAGCCCTCCCCAGGGGATCTTATGCCCATGCAATTTGTAGTTTCCGGAAAAACCATTGTCTCTCAGGAAATTAAGCATTGTTTCTTTTGGGTGAGGCAGGTCTTTAACAACTCCGCCGATCCCGACAGAATAATAGGTTCTATGAGGAAAAACCCAGCCATAACCACCGCCAGCAATCCCGAAATGCAATTCAATGGTTTTTCCCAATCGCTGTTCAATTTCTTTTTCATTGGCAGGAACTTCAGTGACCATGCAGATCCCGTACTCCTCTTTAGTATCCGAATGCCGCACACAGTTTTTGACGAGCCCCTGTACCCCCTCGGCAACAATTGCAAATTTTGCTCTGTATGTGCCCCTATTAGTCTCAACTTCGACACATTCTGGCATTTCTCTGCAAGAAAGAGCCTTTTCCCCTGTATGAACTTCAATTTCGGTTTCCTTTGCCTTTTCAAGCAGGAGATTATCAAACATGTATCGGGAGACAATCACTGACAAACGGTAATCTTTATGTGTCTCGATAAACTGGCCTTTGAAAAAGACTTTTGCCCCTGTGACTTCCCACTCAATAAACTCCTCGGGAAGTTCAAAATCAAGATAAGAGATAGCATGGTCCGAAAGTCCCCCACCACAGGGTTTGTATCTGGGAAATTCCTCTTTTTCAAGCAACAGTGTACTGAGACCAAGTTTTCCGGCTCTTCTTCCGGCCGAGGCTCCGGAAGGACCACCACCTACGATAATTACGTCATACATGAAAGTAGCACCTTTAAAAGTATATTTAAATGAATTCAAAATCACATATTAATTTTGAGAGGCACGTATTTAAAATATAGATTTGCAGGGAAAAAGTTGCTTTTTACCCGAAAGAAGGAAATCAGGTTCAGTATTTGAAAGTTTCGAAAGCATCCAGAACCTTTTGATAATCCACTTCCGTTCCGAAGCAACCGTCCCTTTCCATCGGAACCCCGTAGGTCACGATTTTTCTACTTTTGATGGCACGCATAACCTTGTTGAGCTCGTAATCACAGGCGATAAGGAGCACTCCATCAGCTTTTTCCATCTGCAGGATGCGTTTGACAAAAGAAGACCCGGTCAGGATAAAAAGCTTGTACCCGTATTTTTCCGAATCTTTTTTTAGCTGGGCAAACACACATTTTCCACAGGACTTGCACTGGATACCTTCCCTCGTGGAATGGGCGGGACAGTCAAGGGCTCGCATGCAGTGGGGAGCAAGAATGATCCTTTTCCTGGTTTTTGCAAAAGCTGATTTATGAGCCATGTTTTTCAGGGAAGCCATCCATTTGTCCAGTGTTCTGGAATCCGAAAACCTAACAAAGAGATGCCTGAGTGGCAAATAGAAAAAGTCAAGCACGTTTGCAAAAAAACCGGCCAGCCAGACATATCTGTTCAGGCTTATCCGACTTACCAGAAGAGCAATCGACGCTATAAAAACCGAAAAAATCACGGTAAAAAACAGGACTTTTCCTATAAGATTATACATTGCACATCTCCATTTTTCGGATAATTTCTTCAACGTTCGCTTCGGTATTGAAACAGCCGTCACGAAGGAGAAGAACCCCTTGCACAGGAACAAAAGATACCTCTTGCATATCTTCTGCAAGCTCATTGTAACAGGCAACACCAAGGCAAGCCCGGGGCCTGTATTCCTTGAAGATCTTTTTGACAAAACTGCTTCCAGGAATTACGAATACCTTAAACCCGTACTTGTCGCCGGCCTCACAAATCTTTGCAATATCACAGAGCCCGCAGCGCTTGCATTCATACCCGTGCACTGGGTCACATCTTGCCTTACAATTCGGATGGCGCATACACTGCGGCAGCAGGACAACCCTCCCCTCCTTCGTATGTACGAAATCATCCAGCATCATAGCATTCCGGACATCGATAAGGATATCGTCAACAAGCGTTTCCCGGATTCGAAAAACCTTGCATATCCACCTGGAAGGAGAATAGAAAAGATAGAGCGTGAAGAGTGTAAAACTTGGAAAAAGTATTCTGCGTTTTTTAAAAGAGTAAGCCCCTATCAGAAGAGCAAACACAGTCCCGCACAAAGCCAGGAAAGTCAGGAATACGAACACTTTTCCCATGAATTCGTAAGGAATTTGCATACATTGGTCATGAGATTTTAGCAGTATTTATACCTATCCATAAAATCAAAGACCGGCAGCAAAAGCAAACAATGAAACCAGAATAGAACCAGAATGGAACCAGAATAGAACCAGAGTAGAACCAGAGTAGAACCAGAGTAGAACCAGAATAGAACCAGAATAGAACCAGAAAGGAACCAGAATAGAACCAGAATAGAACCAGAATAGAACCAGAATAGAACCAGAGTAGAACCAGAATAGAACCAGAATAGAACCAGAGTAGAACCAGAGTAGAACCAGAATAGAACCAGAAAGGAACCAAAAAGGAACCAGAAAGGAAATAAAAGGAAAAAAATAACCCCGAAGGGTTTAATCTCCTATAACTTCGAGCCCGAGAGCTTCTGCGACAAGAACAATAATGTCCTCGACTTCCAGCTTTTCTGCACCCGGTGTGTTCTTTTTATTGAGGGAATCCGTTCCGTCCTGAAGGTTTCTCTTACAGAACGGACAGGCGCTTGAGAGGATATCTGCGTGGGTTGCAAGAGCATCCTCTACACGGGTTTCGGCAACTCCCAGAGCAAGGTCAGGGATACCTGCTTTCACACCACCGCCAGCTCCACAGCAGCGCTGGAATTCCTTGACTCTGTCCATTTCAACAAACTTGACACCTGGGATATGCTCAAGCACATATCTGGGGGCATCGTATACACCTACGTGGCGGCCCAGGTGGCAGGGGTCGTGATAGGTGATGGACTTGTCAATGGACTTTTCCCATTTGATCTGGTCCTTCTTGATAAGTTCTGCCAGGAACTCGGTGATGTGGACCACTTCAAAGGGCAGTTCTTCTCCTAGCTGCCTTGGCCAATCGACCTTGGAGGCACGGAAACAGCCTGCACAGGCATAGAGGACTTTTGTTGCGCCTTTGGCCTTGATGGCATCTACATTGTGCTTGGCAACCTTGCGGGCGACGTCTTCAATATGGGACTGACCAGTCCTGATCATAGCTGAACCACAGCACCATTCTTCTTCCCCGAGCATGGTGAACTCAATGCCTAACTTGTTAAGCACCCTAGCGGTTGCAACAGCCAGCTTGGTCTGCCTGAGTTCGGCAGTACACCCACCGAAATAGAGGATGTTGGCTTTCTCGGCGATCTTGACATCATCCGGAATCCATTTAAGGCGGTCTTCAGGAGCTGCAAGGTAAGGGTTGTTGTACTTGTTAACAAGCTTTGGGAACATATTCTGTTTCCCATAGGGGCCAATTCCTTTCTTTACAAGGTTTGCCCGCATGGCTTCCCAGAGTTCCACGGTGTTGATCCCGGACTCACAGACGGTTCCGCAGATACCACAGGTGGTACAGCCGTGGACGTCATCTTTGAACTCTTCGAGTTCGGCGTCAGGGATCTCCTTCGGGCCAAAGAGCTTTGCCTTGAGTCCATAGGACTTATCCATGAATTGCTTCCAGCGCAGGATCTTGTCTCTGGGAGCTAACCCGGGCTTCTGCCCGGAAGCAGCGTAGGTTGGACACCACTTCACACATTCACCACAGCGGGTACAGGAGTCAAGCTCCATAAGCTGGACGGCTGTAAGGTTCTTGGTGTCTATTGATGGAGTTTTTTTTGCCATTTTTATTCTCCTCCCTTATTTGCAAGAATTGCAAGAGGGGTGGCGATTACGTGTATGTACTTGCTGTACGGGATGTATGCAATACAGAATAGCAGGGAAATAATGGAGTGGAAGAGAGCTGCGGGGGGTGCAGTTGAGGGATCAAGCCCAAAGCTCCAGATAAATCCGGTCCTGATACCATCGGCAATGAAACCGGAAATCGTGACTATGAAAACTCCTCCGAGCAGAATCCAGTCATACATGATGGTAGCTTCCCTTACATTAGAGACAAAGAGTCTCCTGACCACTGCAATTATGACTCCAAGAAGCAGAACGTATCCGAAAATGTAGTTCGGGATGGCGAGGAAATCTCTGAACTCGGCGGGGGTGAATGGAAGCTCGATTCCAAACTTTTCGATCATTTCCACCGCGAACATGAGCCCCGACAGGGCAAACAGAGCCATCCAGCCTGCAAAAATCGTGAAGTGCATGAACCAGCGCAGCGGACTTCTCTTGAGAATTCTCCTCTGGAACATAATATCGAGGATAAGAACCTCAAGAATCGGTTTTCCGTGCCCATGGTGAGACTCTTCTACTACCTGTTCCCACCAGGTCTTTAAAAATCTGATCGCACTTCCCTTGCTTCCTGCCTGAGGCTCAAGAGCATAGCCTGTGACGCCAGCACCCCATTTCTGGAAGTTAAGGATCATACCGTACAAGAAAATCACAATGGCGATTGTGCTGAATATCATTATCTGGACAAACGTAAGTCTGAGTGCATCCGAGAGCCCAGAGAAGTATGCCATCTCACTGCTAATAGTTTATTCCTCCTATATATGGGTAAAAACTGAGAACTGATACTGCTTTATAAATATCATTGATGTTACAGGATATCAATTACAGTAAAGACAGAGCAAGAACCGTAGCAACTGTCTGTATTGATGTTACAGGATATCAATAACAGTAAAGACAGAGCAAGAACCGTAGCAACTGTCTGTATAAGGTTTGAATAGTCTGTTAGTCTTTGTATCTATTATATTTAAACGTTATCTTTAACATACAATACATCGAAAAGCTCGCAAGAGGCGCGAAAATAGGGAAACATTAAAGGGGTCTAACAGATAAAAAAAAGAGAAACTGGGGAAATAGTAGTAAAATTATAATAGACGGGTTATAGGAAACCCTAACTAAAATTCATTCTAGCTGATAATGAAAAAAAATGAGTTTAAGAAAATAAGAAAAAGGTGCTGAAAAAAAACACTTTATTTTTTTGTGCATATGTACCCATAAAAACCAACGCTGTCTTGAATTGAGAATTGTGTTACCCACACATAATGACGAACATCTAAAAAGATAGAACGTACTCAGAAAAAGTCGAAAACTATAAGGTGGAAAAAGATGGGAAAAGAGGGATATCCGGATTAAAATTCATAGAAGATGTTTGAAAGCACCTTTTACTCTGAAAAAAACTACCCGGCGTCCTTCCTGTTTAACTCATATTTCCTGAGCTTAACTCATATTTCCTGAGCTTAACTCATATTAACCATGATGGAGAACTGCTCACAGCCCTATCTCTTCTTTGAATTTCTCAATCCCGATCTCATCTATAACTTTTCCAAGCCTTTTTGGCTTCCCATAACCTTTGTAAAAATTAATGATTTTTTCAACAAGGTCCAGCACCTGCTCTTCCGAAAGATCCTTCGCCACCAAATCTCCGAGCCTCGGACTCGGCCCTGCGCTTCCTCCAACAGTCAGATTATAGCCCTTTGCCGTGCCCATGACACCTAAATCCTTTATACTTGGTTCAGAACAGGAATTAGGACAACCTGAAACAGCCATTTTGAATTTGGAAGGGAGCTGCATTCCGTGATATTTTTTGTCAAGCTTCAGGCCAAGCCCGACAGCATCCTGTTTGCCCCTCTTACAAAACGTAGTTCCTGGACAGATTTTGATGCTCCGGACACAGAGCCCGATAGCAGCTCCCGGGCTCATACCCAGTTCACCCCAGGCTGCATCCAGGTCTTCCTTCTTAAGCCCTACAATAGCAATTCTCTGGGCCGATGTGATTTTTAAAGCCGCTGCCCCATATTTTTCTGCAATGTCTGCGATCTTTCTAAGGGTCTCTGGATATACGATCCCTCCGGGAATGTGGGGAGCAATTGCGTAGGATTCTCCGTCTCTCTGCAGGATTGCAGCCTTCTCAGGAAGGTCGCCTTTAACGTATTCTTTTGTCATATTTTTACACTCTCCTGGTAAATAGTTTCAAGTTTGTTTCAGGATCTAATTATCGGTTAGCCTGAGACCAATGTCTGGACATCAAAGCAAAAACTGAGATTGACGAACAGGCTGAAGTTTCCGAACAATATCTTCGATCCGTACAGAGACCCGCACAGAAACGGATATGTGAACCTGTTTTAACCCCGGTGAATTAGACCCCTTCCATAACTACAGAACCTCGATAACCCGGCACCCTTCCGGATTAGAGGATTTAGACTTCTGGACCCATAAAGAGAGTACCAGACCAGATAATATATTGCTCGAAACAATATAAATTGTATGTGCCACAACAACCGGTTTCAGGGAGTGAATTAAATATCCGGAGCAAATGCATGGGTGGTTCCGGATTAATCAGTTGATAAACGGATCATGAGATCCGTCAATAGTTTTTACTGCTGCTTTTTTATTCTTTCCAGAAAGCCCTTGAGACCTGCTTTATGCCTGGCTTCGTCAAGGGACGCCCTCTCGAAGAAAAGAGCAGCTCTGGTATTGCCTTCCTTTCTGGCAATTTCCGCAGCTTCGGCTTTTTCGATCTCGGCTTTGCTTTCCCCTTCAAACATCATTTCAAGATTTTCAGTTGTCGTGCTTTTTACGAGCCCCATAATTTCAGCCACTTCCGTGGCATGCCAGGCTTCGTCCATTGCTATCTGACGGAGGTAGACTGCAACATCTGCAAACCCTTCCTGTTCAGCAATCTTGGACATTGCCAGGTACAATCCAACCTCAGTTGTCTCTCCTCTAAAGGTATCTTTCAGAATCTTTTCAAGGTCCATTAAATCACCATTTCTCCTTTAAAAAAAACCTATTTGTAAACTACCCGTTAAATCTAAAGATTTAAAGGGCTTCCTGAATCATCTACCGACTATTGTCTGCTAGTCATACAGGCTCTACCCCGTATTCCGCAGGTGGAAAGATGTACTTGAGCTACCTTTCGGTTTCCAGTTTTCGCTGGCACTGCCTCTAGCCCTTAGAGGGTATGATCGGAAAAGTTTGCCCTGTTAGCCAACTTGCCTAAACATTGTGGTAACAGCAAAATCCCTTTATCCTGTGCCAGGTTATCGCTTTGGAATTTCAGCACAGAACAATAGACTTCAAAATATTAATAAGTTACCAGAATCAATAACACTCGAACGTGAAAAAGTTGACACTTATATCCCATGAAATTAAGATTTCATGGATTTTACGCTTCTTCCTATAAATTGAAAGGTTTAACACTAATATATAAAAGAGGACAAATAAGAGTTCTGCATATATATAAAGATAAAAAATATTGCAACAGATAAAGAAAAAAAAATCAAAGTTGAGAATGATAAGTGGAAAATAGTTAAGATGAAAATTTATATTGATGAAGATAAATGTACAGGCTGCGGGACATGTAAGGCTGCCTGCCCTAAAGGTCCGAGGATTTATTCCATAGAAGAAAAAAATGGTAAGAGAGTTTGTATTCAGAAAGATCCTTCTTACTGCCTCGGGTGCAGAATGTGTGTGACCGTCTGTATGGAAGACGCAATCACCCTTGAAAACTGATTTTAAAAAACAAAAAACACAACCAGGATTGAGAAATTTGTCACTTGAAATTCGTGTAGTGCTTGTAGAACCCATGTATCAGGGAAATGTGGGATCGGTTGCAAGAGCAATGAAAAACTTTGGATATTCTGATCTGGTTCTGGTAAACCCCTGTGAACTCGAGGGACAGGCAAGAGCAATGGCTTCCCATGCAAGGGATGTGCTCGAAGGTGCAAGAATTACCTCAACCATTGAAGAAGCCGTAAGAGGCACAGACCTGCTCGTAGGGACAACAG
Source organism: Methanosarcina sp. WWM596 (assembly GCF_000969965.1). GTDB lineage: Archaea > Halobacteriota > Methanosarcinia > Methanosarcinales > Methanosarcinaceae > Methanosarcina. The sequence continues at coordinate 529,108 of NZ_CP009503.1, read as the reverse complement.
GAATCTCAAGCCTGAAGACAGGAGAGCATATCCGCCTTCCCCTTTACACTGTAAAGGAATTCAAAGAAAAAATTAAAGAATACAGCGGCACCATTGCAGTCCTTTTCGGGCGTGAAGACAGCGGTTTCAGAAACGACGAACTTAAAGGTTTTGATATGCTTATCACGGTTCCGACCTCAGAGATATACCCAATAATGAATCTATCTCATGCGATTGCAATTGTGCTTTACGAGCTTTCGGAACTCAAAGGGGGAAACAACCCACTTGCTGAAGGCTTTGACCTGCAGCTCCTGTACGGGCATATGGATGAATTGCTTGAGGAAATAGGTTATCCGGCCCACAAAAAAGACAAAACTTCCCTGATGCTGAGAAGAATATTCGGAAGAGCCGGGCTGACCCCAAGAGAAGTCCAGACTCTGAGGGGTATAATAAGGAAAACCGAGAGAAAAATGGGGTTCGCAGCAGAAGCTAAAAACCTGCAGAAAGCAGAAGATTCAGAAAGCATAGAAAAGTTCATATGATACTAAGCCTGATTTACATCAGAATCTATAATACATTTTTTAACTTTTTTTAGGATCATTTTTAAGCAGAAATAACCTTATCAAAAAGGAAAAATTTTACATAAAAGCCAAGTATTTTTGAGAACGCCATGACCGAGACAGAAAGCAAGTGGGACGAGAAACTAAAAAGATTCTTTAAAGACTACTACTGGAATGAAATCCTTCAACTTGCAAACGAATATCCGGATCAGCGAAGCCTTGGTGTGGATTTTACAGATATAGAGAAGTTTGACAGGGAGCTTTCAAAAGAGCTGCTCGAGCACCCAGGAGAACTTATATGTGCAGCTGAAGCTGCCCTGAAAGAAATTGACCTTCCTGTAGAAAAGAGCCTTGAGCAGGCTCATGTAAGGATTATAAAAATCCCAAACAGGGTCCCTATCAGAGAACTGAGAAGCAAACACCTATCACGCCTTATTGCAATCGAAGGCATGATAAGGAAAGCCACAGAGGTAAGACCAAGGATTACTAAAGCTGCCTTCCAGTGCTTGAGATGCGGGCACCTTACCATTGTCGAACAAAATAGTTTCAAGTTTGAGGAACCCTTTGCAGGCTGTGAAAATGAGACATGCGGAAAAAAAGGACCTTTTAAGGTTGCAATTGAAGATTCGACCTTTATAGATGCCCAGAAACTCCAGATCCAGGAATCTCCGGAAAATCTAAAAGGAGGTTCGCAGCCGCAGAGCCTGGAAGTAGATTCCGAAGACGACCTCACGGGAAATGTCACCCCCGGAGACCGCGTCATCATTAACGGAATCCTGAAATCAAGGCAGCGCACCCTCAAAGATGGAAAATCCACTTTCTATGACCTGGTGCTGGAAGCAAATTCTATCGAGCGCCTGGACAAAGATTATGACGAACTTGAAATAACTGCCGAAGACGAGGAACAGATCCTTGAACTTTCCCGTGACCCGTTAATCTATGACAAAATCATAGCGTCCATTGCACCCTCTATCTATGGATATGAAGATATCAAAGAAGCCCTTGCCCTTCAGCTTTTTTCAGGAGTTGTGAAAACCCTTCCTGACGGAGCCAGGATCAGAGGGGATATCCATATGATGCTTGTAGGTGACCCCGGAATTGCAAAAAGCCAGTTGCTACGTTATGTGGTAAAACTCTCACCAAGAGGCGTTTTTACATCCGGAAGAAGTGCATCCGCAAGCGGTTTGACTGCTGCTGCCGTTAAAGATGACATGAATGACGGCAGGTGGACAATCGAAGGCGGTGCCCTTGTCATGGCTGACATGGGGATTGCTGCGGTTGACGAGATGGATAAAATGAAGACTGAGGATAAGAGCGCCCTGCACGAGGCAATGGAACAGCAGACTATAAGTATTGCTAAAGCCGGGATTATTGCTACCCTTAAGTCCCGTTGCGCACTTCTCGGAGCTGCAAACCCAAAATACGGACGTTTTGACCGTTATGAGGGCCTCGCAGAACAAATAAATATGCCTCCAGCACTGCTTTCCCGCTTTGACCTCATCTTTGTTTTGCTCGACACCCCAAACCACACCCTGGACAGCAGGATCGCAAACCATATTCTTCAGTCGCATTATGCAGGAGAACTCTTCGAACAGCGGCAGAAACTTCCCGGATCTCAGGTAACAGAAGATTTTGTTGATGCAGAACTGGAAATAATAGAGCCCGCAATAGAAGCAGAAATTATGCGAAAGTACGTTGCATATGCACGAAAAAATGTGTACCCAGTAATGGAAGAAAACGCCCGGCGCCACATAATCAACTTCTATACAGACATCAGGAAAAGTGGAGAAGGTAAGAATACGCCCGTACCCGTGACAGCAAGGCAGCTTGAGGCGCTGGTTCGTCTCTCCGAAGCCAGTGCAAGAGTACGTCTGAGCAATATAGTCACTCTGGAAGATGCAAAACGGACTATAAGAATCACCATGAATTGCCTTAAAAACGTGGGTGTTGATCCTGAAACGGGAGCTCTTGATGCAGACGTACTTGCTTCAGGCACAAGCATGAGCCAGAGAAATAAAATAAAACTCCTTAAAGACATAATAAAAAAAGTCTCCGAGAGACATACTGGTGCCAAAGCTCCTCTCGAAGAAGTTTACACCGAAGCTGAAAATGAGCATGGAATGGACAGAGATCATGCAGAAGAATATATAAAGAAAATGAAGCAGAAAGGGGACATTCTTTCTCCGGACCAGAACCATATCAGGCTCATTAATTAAATCAAAAGACAGTGGTATTTCATAGCCTAAAAAAGTTGCTGCACACTGGAAGTCCAGCGGACGAGCAGCATACCCGTAAACAAAATAATAATAGTTAAGCTGTAAATACTAAATAGGGCAAAATGGTTAAGCTGTAAATACTAAAAGGGCGAAGTATTACTTAAAAAGGGAAAATATGTATCTAAAAATTTATAAAAATGAAGGGTGCGGGCTTGTTGCAGCCTGTGATAAGGAAGTGCTCGGAAAAACCCTGAAACATGGCAACGCCGTAATAGAGATCAGCAGTGCTTTCTATGGAGTGGAACTTGTCTCTGAGGAAGAACTTCAGCAAGCTCTGGAAGAAGCTATGACTGCAAATCTCTTCGGGGAAAAAACAATCAAATGCGCCATAAAGTGCGGGCTTATCGATCCTGATTCTGTAATCATTATCGATAGTGTACCACACGCCCAGATATTCAGAATTTGAAAAAGATCTTATATCTCACGCTGGTTGTGTAAATGGCTAAAATGTGGTATACGGCAATTCCCGGTTTAATTTTCCGGGCTGGCCCTACCAGAACCGGATAAAAATAAAACCTATAAGAGAAAATTGCAAAATCGTGATACTGTGAGCGAAAATATCGAAGAAGTCGGAATCAGAATGCTGACAGAAGGTGAACTGATTTCCGGGGTTGTGGAAAAACACAAAAGGTTTCTGGAAGAATATCGAAAGGAGTTTGAAGAACTGGACAGCAAGCTGAGCCAGTTTGAAGAAGACGCAAAAAATGCAAAAATTTCCAGAACCCGGATGGCGGAGCGAAAAGAGGTCCTGAAGGAAAAACGCCAGCAATATTACCATCAGGCAGAGGGATTGCTCGAAAAAGAGCTCTTTCCGAAACTGGACCCTGTAACTGCTGATAAAATAAAGGAAGATATAAAAAAACTCAAAGGACAGATCGAACCGGAAGAAGAACAGGAACTTAAAGACTCTTTTATGGAAAACCTGCAAGAGCTCACCAGAGAAAAAGGAGTCGGAGAAAGCCTTCTCTTGCAAACCAGAGCCAGATTGGAGGAAGCCAGGGACTCAAACCTGGAGCTAAAAGAGATCAAAGAGTCTGAAAAACAACTTGAAGAGGATGATGGAAGCAAAAACAGTGAAATTTCCAAAAATAAACCCCAGCACAAATGGCTCAGCAGCAAAATAAAAAGTCACGAAGAAGCCCTGAGTTACTGGGAAAAACAAAAAGTATAACAATTTAAAGAAAACACTTGGGTGGTAGGACATGAACAACGACGTTTCAACAGCAGAAACTGCAACGGCCGACCTTTCAAACCTTAACGAACGGGAGCTTAAGGGCAAGGTGAACGAGCTCAGGAGCAGGATAGAGAAAAGCGAAAGGCAATTGGCTTCGATTTTTAAGGAACTGAAAATCAAATTGCGTGCGGCCACCCCAACCTAAAGGATGGGGTATGCTGATGGGCCGCCCGCCCGGTTATTCTGGTACTTAGAAATCGTCAATTTTCCGTTGCCTAGACTTTAATCTATATGATTGAACCTCTGTTTTCGGTTTTCCCTGCGACTCCTTAATGTAGTGCTTGATTGTGTCAGCGGTTACATTTCCAACGGATCGATAGAATTTACCACTTGACCATAGACTTCCACCCCAATATCGTGTTCTCAGTTCAGGATGAAGCTTGAACAATCTGTAAGAACTACCTCCTTTCAAGTATTGAACCACCTCTGATAGAGAGGTGCTTGGGTGGAATTCCAGGAACAGGTGAACATGATTATCTACAACTTCCAGAGCATGGATTTTGTAGCCTTTCTCTGTGCAAATATTGTGGAATATAGACTCGCAATCCTTTTTAACTCGTTTATTGTAGAATATCTTGTATCGATACTTAGGCACCAACACGATGTGGTAGGTAATCTGACCATAGCCATGGCTAAAACTGCGCAATTCCAACGCTTATCACATCCTAGCCATAGGTAGCTGGAACCACCTGTGGCTATGGTGTCAAAAAACCTCATTTTACAAAAAAACGATGATTGATACAGTTTAAGCGAATACAAAACAGCCAGCGAGGGTTCACTTCATCCCCGACCTGAAGGTCAGGGTATTCGTGACCCTCTGCACTCCCATAGTAATAAACAGGACCGATATCGACGAATTGAAAGAAAAGAGAGACTCTCTGAACAAGCAGGTTAAGGAAAGGGTTGCAAAAGCACAGTCACTTAGAGACCGAAGGGACGAGATTAACAAGCAAATTGGAGAGTACAAGGAAAAAAGGAGCGACGTAAATTCCAAAACCCAGAAACTTTTTTCAGGAATTGCAGACCTCAAGGAACAGCGTGATGAATGCAACAAACTCTCTCACGGAAGCGTGGAATCCCTCTCAAGGGCGTATGAGGCTGAACTGGATGCTCTTTTAAACAAAGAACTCCCCCTTGCAGTAGAAATCAAGATAATCCAGAAGTTAAACGACCTGATTAATCGCCTTGAAGCTGCGAAAAAAGCAAACGAACTGCATTCACTGATTCAGGACAGTTATAAAGAGTCCAAAGGAATTCACAAAGAAGGGGACGAATTCCACAAAAAAATCCAGGAGCTTTCAGACAAATCTCAGGCATGCCACCTGGAAATGCTCGAAAACTTCAAGGCAGCAGACGAAATCCGAAAAGAGGCAAATATGTACCATGCCCAGCTTACGGATAAAATTGCAAACATAAATTCCATTAAAGAAAAAATAGATCCCCTCAAGAGCAACATCGCAGGCAATCGAAAAGAACTCTCGTCATACCTTGACAGATTAAAAGACATCCAACTTACAAAGAATGAACATAAAGTTAGCCAGAAACACAGCGATGCCCGTGAAAAACTGCAGAAAAATGCTCGCCTCAGCCTGGAAGATCTTAAGCTTCTCATAGAGAAAGGAGATGTAAAGTTCTCCACAAACGACTGAGACCGGAAGAAAGAGCAAAAAATAAAAAAGCGATAGAAACCGTTATTTAAAAAGTCTGTTTCAGACGTTTCAGACTTATTTATTCATAGGGAGCTCCAGTTAAAAACTTCAGTTCCCAGTTTTTAAATCGGGTTCTGCTTTAGGCATATAGTTTTGACTTTCAAGCCTGCCCTTACTTTTAAGTCTGACTTTTATTTTTAAACTGGTTTTACTCGGATAAATCACTTTTTCTTATATAATCCCGCAAAAAAGCCAGTTACCAAAAAAACAGCTCCAATGCTCAGAAGAAAAAGGGGGAGATCAAAACCTTCTGCCTGATTTTCAAACCCGATAGAGGTAGAAGAGTTGCTAACGGAGTCACTGGCAGGAGAAGTCTCAGGTTTCTGAGGCATGGGAAGCCTGGGGTCAAGGTGCTGATACACCGGAAAGAACCTTACCAGTACTCCATCTGCCCCGGAATAGATAGTGTCCACTGTGAGGTTCAAAATCTCTGTAGAGTTATTAGAATATACAAAAGTGCTACCCTCACTTACAATAGCGTCTTCAAGGAAAAACTCTTTCCTTCGAAGTTCAATCCATACCCTACTGCCCTCAGTATCAGCACCTTTTACATGAATCTGATAATCCTGTAAGAATGTGTAGTAATCGCCGGATCGAACATAAATCTCGTCCCCGTCAATTAAAATAATAGAAAGTTTCTCCTCATCTGCACAGGCTGGGACAGGAAAGACTGCACAGAAGATAACTGAAAAGAAAAAAAAGACCAGAAGGGTGAAAAAAAATGCAGGCAGGAGATTTGTTCCTTTCCTGCTTTTTCTTCCGTGCTTATTTGGGACGCGCATAAATGCATCTACCTGCAATAATTTCTTCCTTAGTATCATCTGCCTTCCTGATTATAAGCGCTCCGTCCGGAGTTACTCCGATAGCTTTGCCTTCTATAATCCTGGAAGGGGTGGTCACCTTTACCTCTCTACCAATAGTATCCGAGAGAGCAAGCCAGTCATTGAGGATCTGGGAAAAGGGCTGAGTCTTGAAACTTATATACTGCTGCTCAAGCTCAAAGAGAAAATCCTGAAGGAACGAAACTCTTCTAAGATGTCTTCCAAGCTCGACTTTCAAAGTGGTCGAACCTACACGGAAAGACTCGGGAATATCCTTTAAATCCATATTTACATTGATTCCTATCCCGAGAACGACATAGTCCACCCTATCCACTTCAGCCTTTGCTTCGGTAAGGATCCCGCAGACTTTCTTCCCATTGATACGGACGTCATTTGGCCACTTGATGCGAGCATCAAGCCCCATATTGCGGATTACATTTGCAACTGCAAGCCCGGCAACAAGGGTCAGCCTTGAGGCGTGTCTGAGAGGAATCCCGGGCTTCAGGATCACAGACATCCAAATTCCACCGTGGGGCGAGACCCATTCCCTGCCCATGCGGCCCCTGCCTCCCTTCTGAACCTCAGCGATAACAAGAGCTCCTTCTTCTTCGGAAGCTGCAATTTCTTTAGCGACACTGTTAGTAGAACTAACTTCCTCAAAGTAATGGATCTTCTGTCCCAGAAGAGTTGTTTTGAGCCCCATCTGGATCTCATCAGGGTACAGGAGTTGAGGCACGGATTTCAGGACATAGCCCCTCTTCGGGGATGATTCTATTTCATATCCATCCGCTTGAAGGGATTTGATGTATTTCCATACCATAGTCCTAGAAATTCCAAGCTTGAGCCCCAGTTCTTCCCCAGAAACGGGGGTTTTCTGCGCATCCTTAAGTGCCTTAATAATTCGAGATCGTTTATCTCCCATCCGTGCACCCCATACAAATGTATACGTTCCACCGTATATATTTTCTTAGTCTAAACATATATTCATACCAAACAGACCGGAAATCTCTTATGTTACTGATTTCCGGAGAGTAAACAGAATCACCGCTGTGTTTTCTGTGCCATGTTAACATAGGCATGTACAGCAGCCGTGATCGCTGCGACCTTTTTGTCCTTTGCCTCCAGAGCCGAAGCCAGGGTAGCCCCTTTTTCACTGTCAGCCTTAACGACATCTTCCACAGCTTCAAGGATATTCTGCTCTTCGATAAACCCGGTTGTTAGATCTCCTCTGCGAAATGCTGGATTCCTCATGACGGCTTTATGGAAAGGAATATTGGTTTTTACTCCCACGACCACGTATTCGTAAAGAGCCCTTTCCATCCTGGCAATGGCATCTTCTCTTCTCCTTGACCAGACGCAGAGCTTGGAAATCATGGAGTCATAATAAGGAGAGATCGTATACCCCGTGTGCACACCGCTGTCCACCCTTACTCCGGGACCTCCCGCCGAACGGTATCTCCGGATCTTTCCTGGAGACGGGGCAAAGTCGTTTAAGGGGTCTTCAGCGTTTATCCGGCATTCGATTGCATGCCCGTCAATAACTATATCTTCCTGCTCAAACTCGAGCTTTTCGCCCCAGGCAACCCTGATCTGTTCCCTTACAATATCGACCCCTGTAACCATTTCAGTGATTCCATGTTCCACCTGCAGCCTGGTATTGACTTCAAGGAAGTAAAAATTTCCTTTAGAGTAAAGGAACTCGACAGTGCCTGCGTTTACGTAACCGATCGCTTTTGCTACCTTTACGGCAGCATCTCCCATCTGCCCCCTGAGTTTGGGAGTCATGATAGGGGAAGGAGCCTCTTCAATCAACTTCTGGTGCCTTCTCTGGATGGAACATTCCCTATCCGAAAGATAGACCGTATTACCAAAAGAGTCAGCAAGAATCTGGATCTCTATGTGCCTGGGCTCTTCTACGTACTTTTCAATAAATACAGAAGAATCTCCGAAAGCCGAACCTGCCATCTGCCGCGTGGAACTCAGGGCTGTAGCAAACTCTTCCCTGGAATGAACGACTTTCATCCCAATTCCGCCGCCACCCGCAGAAGCTTTGATAAGGACGGGATAACCTATCATCTCAGCCACATCAAGGGCTTCTTTCACGTCCTCAACTGCATCTTTTGTTCCCGGAACTACAGGGACCCCGGCTTTCATCATCAGATTTCTTGCCCTGATTTTGCTTCCCATTTCGGCAATCACATGGCTCGGAGGACCTATGAAGATAATACCCTCTTCCTCACAGCGTTTTGCAAAGACAGGGTTTTCAGAAAGAAAACCATAGCCGGGATGGATTGCATCGGCCCCGGTGTTTTTTGCAACTGCGAGGATAGCTTCCATGTTCAGGTAACTCTGGCTGGCAGGGGCAGGACCTATCAGGTAAGCCTCATCGGCATACTTGGCAAAGAGAGCATTTTTGTCAGCCTCCGAACAGACAGCTACAGTGGAAATTCCGAGCTCCCGGCAGGCACGCATGACCCTGATTGCTATTTCACCACGGTTTGCAACGAGTACTTTTTTGAACATATACCTTCCACCTTGCTCAATTCACTCGATTGACAGTATTATGTTGCCGGGAGCAACCATATCTCCTTCGGAAACAAAAATTTCCTTAATGGTTCCCGAATGTGGAGCATGAACCGCGTTTTCCATTTTCATGGCTTCGATGACGGCAACTGTGTCCCCTTCCTTCACAACATCTTCTACCTTAACCTTCAGGGAAAGCACCATACCCTGCATTGAGCAGGTAACTCCGCCTTTAATGGATTCGGGTTTTTTAGTGGATACCTCGGAGATGGAAACTCCCCCAAGGGGCTCGATCTTGACCTCATAGACCTCGTCATCTACCTCGACCCTGAAGTGAGTAGGCATTGTGTACTCCTGAGGCGCCTCAGGGGCAGGGGTGATAACTGCCAGGGATTCCTCTTCCATTTCCCCATTCAGGAACTTCGGAGCAATTGCCGGGTAAAGGATATATGTAAGGATATCTTCTTCGGACTTTGCAATACCCATTTCCTCTGCTTCTTTTTTTCTCTTTTCATACTCCGGCTTGAGGAGGTCTGCAGGGCGACAGTGAATAGGTTCTTCGTCGCCTATGATCTTCCCGATAATCTCAGGGCTGATTGGAGCAGGAGAGCGCCCATAGAGCCCGCGTACATAATCTTTTACCTCTTTAGGAATGACCTTGTATCTTTCCCCCATGAGCACATTGAGCACAGCCTGCGTGCCTACTATCTGGCTTGTAGGAGTAACAAGAGGCGGATACCCGAGCTCTTTTCTGACTTTTGGCATCTCTTCTAGCACAGCTGCATACTTGTCAAGGGCGTTCTGCTCTTTTAACTGGGAAACCAGGTTAGAGAGCATCCCTCCGGGAATCTGGTAGATAAGGACATTGGTGTCAATTTGTTCGGAAATAGGGTCAAGAATCCCACGGTACTTATCCTTCAGGTCTTTGAAATACCTGACAGCCTCTTCAAAGGCTCCGAGGTCAAGACCTGTATCATACGGAGTTCCCTTAAGAGCTGCAACAACGGTCTCGGTAGGAGGCTGAGATGTCCCCCACGCTAGAGGAGAGAGCGCGGTGTCCAGAACATCCACCCCAACAGTACAGGCTGCCATATAGCTCATCGGGGCCATTCCCGAAGTACAGTGGCAATGCAGAGAAATTGGGATCGATATCTCTTTTTTCATGGCACTGATTATTCTGGTAGCCTCATTGGGAGAGAGCAGCCCTGCCATATCCTTGATGCAGAGAGAGTCACACTCCAGCTCTTCAAGCTGTTTTGCAAGCTCCACATATTTTTCTACTGTATGCACAGGACTTATGGTGTAGCAGACCGTACCCTGTACATGGGCTCCCAGGCCTTTTGCCACTTTAATAGAAAGTTCCATGTTCCGGATATCATTGACTGCGTCAAAAACCCGAAAAATATCGATGCCATTTTCATAGGCTTTGGTGACGAACTTTTCAACAACGTCGTCAGAATAGTGCCTGTACCCTACAAGGTTCTGGCCACGGAGTAGCATCTGAGCATCTGTGTTGACCATCTTTTTCTTGAGGTCCCTGAGGCGCTGCCAGGGGTCTTCATTAAGGTAGCGAATACAGGTGTCGAAGGTGGCACCTCCCCACATCTCGAGGGAAAAATATCCAATCTGGTCCAGTTGTTCAACCACTTCGAGCATGTCCCTTGTCCGCATCCTGGTTGCCAGGAGGGACTGGTGTGCATCCCGGAGGACGGTTTCAGTAATTTTTATACGCATGGATGAGCCTCTTAAATCAAATCAAAAAAACAGAAGTTATTGAAATATACCCTGAAATATACCCATCCGTGACTTTTCCAGAGAGATTGATCTGGGATTTACAGAGTATAATGGGAACTTGTTTTTTGATTCGGTTCGGTCAAAGCATATTAGTCTCCTGATAGCGGTTGATAGCGGTTGACTGCAGTAGCTTGCAATTTGCCTGGAGAGGGGTTAATTCGGTATAGTATAACCGAATCTCCGATACCGCATAACTTAGCAGGAGAAAATTAAGATTATAGATAAACTCGCAAAACTCAACGTGTCTTGCGTCGATAGGAATATTTTTAATAATACCATTGTTAACAAGTAAATACTTTTCGCTAGCGTTAACATTGGAGAGTACTCTTTTCAAAAAGAAGATCCCAGATCAGAAAAACAATTATCTCCCAGATAAAAAAAAATAATTATGATACAAAAATAAGGAAAACTCCCGAACCTGAGAAAAAACGAAAAAATGTACATAAAATTCTTTGAATGACAGGCACAAAAAATGAAAGTAATTAAAAATAATTAAAGCACTTTCATGCCAAAAAAAGAGACAAAAAGAAAGAAAAAGAGAACAAAACAAGAGAGACAAAGAGAACAAAACGAGAGAGACAAAGAGAACAAAACGAGAGAGACAAAGAGAACAAAACGAGAGAGACAAAGAGAACAAAAAAAAAGCTCATTGTCTGGAAAATACACTTTTTTGCTTTCGCCCGACAAAGAGCCACTGGTCATAAGTACCTTCTGAATCCGTATTGTCCACAATCTCCCCCTCGACCCCTTCCTTAAGGAGAGCATCGGCGAGAATTTCAATCTCGGGTTTGCTGCTTACAGTAAAGAGCAGGACAGACCCATCAGCTGCGACCGAGACAGCTTCTCTAATAATACCGGTCCAGAGCCCTTTGTTAAATTCGTAGACGAGCCCCAGCATAAAACCCATTACCGCATCAAAACTTCCGGGCTCAAAGTATTTTGAAATGGCTGTTGCATCCATAACCACGACCCTTTGGGGATTCAGGACCTGCTGCTCGAGCCCCTGACAGACAGTACATTTATTGATTTCTATTGCCAGAGGATTCAGCCCAAGCCTGTAGAGTGCAAGTGTGGACATCCCGTTTCCACAGCAAACCTCAAGGAGCCTGCCTTCAGGGTAATAGCCTTTTTTTCGGAGAAGCTCAAAAATGTCTGTGACCCTCTTTACACGATTTTCTGAAAAAACACTTTTGTAGGACTCGGGTCTAACAGAGCAGCCCGGACAGAGGTTCCGGCTAACAAGCATGAAGGAGTAATATTCGTTTATTACGTCCCGCCAGGTTTCGGCAGAAAGCTCAATGTCCTTTTCAGGAGGGTTAGAGGCAAGAAGGGAGTCTGCAAGGGCTTCAAAGCTGGCTTTAAGGGGAGCTGATGCAAGGGCTCCGGTAAATACTGACCAGAAATCTACAGGAACATTTTCATCGGCAGGATTGAAAAACAGCAATCCCAGCGTGTGTTCCCTTTCCCTGACCCTGATAAGTCGAATGTTTCCCGCGCCTGGAAAGTTTCGGACCCCGTTGAGGTACTGGAAGGTACGCTCAGGAGCCCTCTGGGCAGTATAACTTTCTTCTACAAGGTAGATCTCTTCTTCTATGTCAAGGAGTTCCTGTAAGAGCATGTTGGACTAGATTCGAATAATCTAATATCAAGATTTCGAAAAAGAGGCCCAGAATAAAATGAGAGGAATTAAATAAAAGTTAGTAGAAATAAAAAAGCAACAGATTTCCAGGAATTTACGAGTATTTGAGGATCATTATAAAAATAGTTACAATAAGAAAAAGAGATAAATAAGCTTTACAAAGTAAATAAAGGGGAAAAAGAGCATTAAAAGCTGAATAAGAAGTGAAGAAAACCCCGATATAAGCAAAGGTATTTATAGAATCTGATTACAAAATCAGAGATTAGAAGGGATTTATTTAAAGAAAAGAAGCTTGGAGGATAACATGACAGCAAAAGTTATACCGTTTGCACCAATTGAGCGTTTAATAAGGACAGCAGGTGCCCACAGAGTAAGCGAAAGTGCAGGAATGGCCCTTACGGAAATTTTGGAAGAATATGGACTTCAAATATCAAAAGAAGCTATAAAACTTGCAGAACACGCAGGCAGAAAAACCGTAAAGGCTGAAGATATAAAATTAGCAAAAGAAATGCTTTAAATTAAAAAAGACAAAATGCTGAAAAACAGCATTTTTCTTATTTTATACTGTATCCTGATTATGCAGTTGCAGTTTCAAGCTCAACCATAGTGAGAGATTCCACAGGGCAAATCCTTGAGCAGGCTCCGCAGCGGATGCAGAATTCATCACTGATAATTGCCATTCCGTCGATGATCCGGATTGCAAGTTCGGCAGTTTCAGGATCAAAATCATCGTTTTTCATAATTTTTGCGTTCACGGGGCAGACGGAATAGCATATCCCGCACCCAATACACTTTTCGGACTGAACTACCTTTTTGTTTTTCTTATCTGCCTTTACCATTAAAAATCACCTCAAAAACTCCAGAGAATTGCCAGACAACGGGAAATATACCTGTAATTATCTGTAGAAGCAGGACTGACTGCAAATATAAAGAGAAATTTATATTTGATATGTCTATGATATATTTGATATTTTTAAGGTATATGAAGATTTCGAAGAGACTGACCTCAGGTCAAACTCCAAAAATCAGGTCAGCCAGGCCCATGCCCGTCATCGTGAGTACGGTTACAATGACTCCTGCTATCATTACCCCTGCAGCGATTGCTGGCAGTGAATGCTTGAACTTGATCCCGAACACAAACGCGGCTGCACAACCTGTCCAGGCTCCGGTAACTGGCAGAGGCACGGCAACGAAGAGAGTCAGGGCAAAGAGCCCGTATTTTTCAAAGTTTTCAGTGTGGTTTCGCCGGGTCCTTGCAAAGAGCCAGGTGAAAAAGATATCGAAGATGTGGTAGCGCCTCAGGTACCCGGAGACTGGCTCAAGGTAAAGCAGAAGGGGGACCACAGGAATAAGGTTTCCAAGCACCGAAAGGAAATAAGCCTCAAGGGGCCCCATTCCATAGATACCCATGGCAACAGGGATTGCCCCCCTCAGTTCGGAGATCGGAATAGCCCCTATAACCATTACTGCAAGCCAATGGGGCACAGACCCTAGCATTTCTACCAGTAAATTTTCAACAGACATGATGATCAGGAGTGATAATTATAATCTTTAGAGAGAAAAAGGCTCGCTTCATTAAGGCCTTTTTCATCTGCCTTTTCTACCTTTCAGAGATCCAGATGTAAACATGCGGCAAAACCTGTTTGTAAGGAATTCTGAAGCCTCATTCTCCTCTTGAAAGAGCGAAATGTGCAAGTAAGGCTTCCAGCTGGATTTTTTCGCTGGCTCCTTCGGTTAACCTGAAATCGGCCTCCCCGATGATATCCACAAGTGCGACAATGTCCCTTTCCGAAAGTCCGAGATCCAGAACCATAAGGTTATCCATTTCAGAAACCACCCTGTAGATCTGGCCCACAATATCCTCTCCGGAAAGCCCTTCTTCGTAAAGCAACCTGTTAAGCTCTTTTCTGGCAATCCTGAAATTTCCGCGCAGGGCAGTCTCAATCAGGTTCTTAATTTCATCAGGGTTTGCGGTTGCCGTAGTCCTGTAAATTGTTTCTCTGGAAATAGGATTTTTCGTATCAATGAAGGCGGCAGCTTGAAGAGAATTGACAGCTTTTCGCATGTCTCCCTGAGCTACATAAATCAGAGCTTCATACCCACCTTCTGTGATGGACAAACCCTGGTCTTTAGCAATGTATTCAAGCCGTTCTTTAATTGCTTCATCGGAAAGTCGCCTGAACCTGTAAACTGCACATCTGGACTGGATAGGTTCAATGATTTTGGAGGAATAATTGCATGAAAGGATAAAACGGCAGTTACTGCTGAATTTTTCCATGGTCCTGCGGAGGGCAGACTGTGCATCCGAGGTAAGGGCATCGGCTTCATCAAGGAAAATGATCTTGAACGAAGCTCCGCCTATAGGAGCAGTTTTTGCAAAGTTTTTAATTTTATTTCTAACTACATCAATGCCCCTTTCATCGGAAGCATTGAGTTCAGTAAAATTTTCTCGCCATAAATCTTCCCCGAAAAGTTCCCTTGCAATTGAAACTGCGGAAGCTGTTTTTCCGACACCAGGAGGCCCGGAAAAGAGGAGGTGGGGAAGGTTTTTAGTTGCCACATAGGACATCAGGCGCTCGATTGTTTCCTTCTGCCCTGCTACCTGATTCAGCCTGATTGGCCTGTATTTTTCAATCCAGATCTCGTCTTTAATCTTAAAGTCCTCCATTAATATTTGCACCTTAATTAGAGAAGATAATATTTAAACTTTCGAATGTTTGCGATATATAAGGCATGCCGACCGCATTTCGAAATCGGGAAACTCTAAGAGTCAAAAACAGGCACTGAGATCAGTAAGAAGGAAGCATAAAAGGGTATAAGGACCTGAAACAAAGGTCCCTGAATTTAAGGGGAAAAGAAAGTTGAAGGAAATATGAAAGTCAAGAGGAGGAGGTGAACTACCACTCAGCTAAAGACTGAGTGGCTTCTTGGTTCATTCCTCCCTCTATTGAGGGCAAGTCCCCAAGCTCATCCCCGTAGTCCCTACGGTGTCATAATCCAATTAGATTCTGATCTATGAGAGCGAATTTTTTGATATTGATAGCGGCATTAATGTCTCTATGGTGTTTGGTTTTACAGTCTGGACAAATCCATTCTCTGTCTTTTAGCTGAAGCTCTTTATTGTGGTATCCACACACACTACATAGCTTAGAAGAGGATTCAAATTGTCCTATTCTCAGGACGGTTTTTCCAAACCATTGAGCCTTATATTCCAACTTTGTTACAAAACTACTCCACGCAGAATCACTTATAGCCTGTGCTAAGTGATGATTCTTAACCATGCCTTTAACATTTAGAGTTTCCAGAGCTACAGCTTGGTTTTCGCTAACAAGTCTAAAAGAGAGTTTGTTCTGGAAGTCATTTCTCTGATTTGTTATTTTGTCATGCAGTACAGCAAGTCTTCGTTTAGCTTTTGCCCTGTTCTTAGAGCCTTTCTGTTTCCTTGAGACTCTTTTCTGTAATACTTTGAGCCTTTTAAGAGAGTTTTTCAAGTACTTTGGATTCTCAACCTTTTCTCCTGTTGAAAGGACAGCAAAGTCTTTGATACCTACATCAATTCCTACTGTTGTTGATTCTGTGAAAGCTTCCTTTACTGGAAGTTCTTTTCCATCTTCAACAAGGATACTGATGTAGTAATGTCCTTTACATGTCCTTGATACCGTAGCCGTTTTAGGCTCTCCTTCAAACTTCCTGTGAAGAACTGCTTTAATTGGTTCTATTTTTGGAAGCTTGATAGTATTATTTTCAAAGTTTACAGTGTAGTGTTGAGGTACAGGGAAAGACTGTATCGGATTCTTTTTTGATTTGAACTTTGGAAACCCTGTTTTCTCTCTAAAGAATCTAGTGAAAGCGGATTCAACCTGCTTAGTCATCCCCTGTAATGATTGAGAGTTAACTTCTCCTAACCACTCATTAGAAGCCTTTAGAGTAGGAATTAATTTGTTTAAGTCAAATCTGGAAAATTGATCCCCCTGTCTGCTCATAAGTTTTAATTTTCTGGTCAAGTGCCCAATTATAGACAAATCTACAGCTACCTATATGCTGATTCAATTGAATAGCTTGTGTAGTTGTAGGATAGAGTCTAAATTTGAACGCTTGCATCATACAAAGGCATTATATGCTTTAACAACACATGTACTTTTTGGTAAATACGAAGTATGAAACACGGAATCATAGCAAATTTTTGTTAATGTACCATGTTATTTTTGTTTGCAAATACCAAAAAGTCATATTTGAACCAATTAGCGAAGAACTCAAACAGATTATGAGTGACATTTCAAAAGAGTCTAACTTTGAAATCTTTGAAATGGAAACTGACAAAGACCATATTCATTTCTTGATCAAGAGTGAGCCGAAAGTTAGCGTTTTGTCAATTGTCAGAAAATTGAAACAAGAATATACTAACAGGTTATGGAAAACTCAAAAAGAATATCTGAAAAAGTATTATTGGGGTGAGAATACGTTATGGAGTGATGGTTATTTTGCGTATACTATCGGAAATGTGAGTAAAGAGGCGGCAGAATATTACATACGGAATCAGGGGTGAAGTTGACGCTTATATCCCCTGAGCTAAAGACTCAGGGGTTTTATGCTTCTTCATATAAAGATAAAAGTGAACTACCCCTAAGCTAAAGACTTAGCAGCTTCTCACTTCATAGAAAACCATCGACATTTCCATGAGTGTTAATTCGGGCTATACCATACCTACTGAGTTATGTCCATTCGTCCGTTTAGGCTTTACATGAATACGAACTTGGTACAGTGAATTTATGAAAGTTGACGCTTATATCCTATGAAATTAATATTTCATGGGTTTTACACTTCTTCCTGTAAAAACGACATTTCTGCAGTGCAGGCTGTAAAGCTAAAAATCACAGAACTTGGAAACACTGTAAGCCTCAATGATACGGTGTAAACAATAAAGGTAGCAGAAGAACTGAGACAGACATTTGTACAGGTGTTTGCGAAATACGGAGTTGTGATGGCGTAAAACCCGAGTTGCACTTTGGAATCTCAGGAAATCGGAGATTTTCGGGAAGTTACGATGTAATCGCAACAGTACGCGGTCCGTTTCGCTTCGCTCAAACGGACTAACTTTTCTTTTATTTTTATTTTTGTTTATACTTTTTTCCCATATTCCGCTCTGTTCCGTAAGAGCATATAGCTGAACCAAATAGCTGGAACAAAGTCATTGGACTATACCTGAGTCTTAGAAGTACACTCCAGTGTATGTTAAGTATATATAAATGACCCTGCATAAACTATTCTGGAAATTAATCTTTTAGTGTTAGAGGAATTGAAAATGGACGAATTAACCGAATCTCTCAAAGAAATGGCTCTGACCCTTGGAGCCTTCAAAGTGGGAATAGCAACCACGGAAAACCTTGCAGGCGGGCCCCCTTCTGCCGACCTGACATATGTGCTTCCTGAAGCAAAATCGGCAATCTGTTTCGCCCTGGCTTTTGACCAGAGCCTTATAGACCCGTACTTTAAAAAAGAGGATCATGAATCTCTTGAAACTAATAAAGTGCGGACAACCACCCTTGCCAACGGGGTCGCCCTGGAAATGGCAGGGTTCCTGCAGCAGATGGGGTACAAAGCTGTCCCTCAGGCTGCAAATTTCGTTTACAGGATGGACAGCGAAAACGGGCCTGAAGACATGAAACCCCCGATATCTCACAAGTACCTGGCAGTCCGCTCAGGTGTCGGATACTTCGGGTATTCCGGACAAATTATCACAAACAAATACGGGTCTGCAATTGTCCTGGCCTCAGTAGTTACAGACGCAGAACTTGTCCCGACAGACCCCCTGCCAGAAGAAGAAAATTACTGTGACGAGTGCAAGCTCTGCCTCAAAGTCTGTTCCTCCGGATTCGTGGACCCCGTTGAAAAGGTCACGGTTACTCTTGGGGGAAAAGAGTTCAGTTATGGGAAGCGAAGAAACTACTCCCGCTGCGGTTATGTCTGCGGAGGACTGTCAGGCCTGAACCCTTCAGGAAAATGGTCCACCTGGTCTCCAGCACGCTTTGAGATTGCCGAAAAAGACGAAGATGTTCCTGATATGCTGAATCCTGATGCGCAGATTCCTGCTATGCAAGCGTACATTGAAAGGCCAAAGATCAAAGGAGGATTTTTCTTCGCAGGGATGCCAGGTTACAGGCTGGAATACACCTGTTCCTGCTGTCAGCTTGTCTGCCACCCAGATAAGGAAGTAAAAAAAGCACGGTACAGAATGCTCATAGAAAGCGGTGTGATTATACAGGAACCCGATGGAACCCGCAGGGCAGTCTCTCCCGAAGAAGCAAAAAAATACCTTGAAGCCATGCCCCCGGAAAGGAGAAAACTTTACGAGTTGGTTTCAGAGGAATGATTTTTCCCTAAAAACGACTTTTTATTTTTCAGTATAGTTGTGCCAGCAGAGTTGCAACTCTGCAGTGAGCTGTCTGATTCGCTCGTTTTACTCGCTCAAGCAGACTAACTTTTCTATTACTTTTATTATTACATTTTTTATCCTGGGGCTTCCAAATTCAGAAAAAACGTGTTCTGAAAAACAGTACTAAAAGAAGTAGGCAAAAGGTCATTGGACTATACCTGAGTCTTAGAAGTACACTCCAGTGCAGGTTAAGAATATATCGGTGACCTTACATAAACTATACTGGGAATTAATCTTTTTTGGTGTTTAAGAGGAATAGGAAAATGAACGAACTAACCGAATCTCTCAAAGAGATGGCTCTGACCCTTGGAGCCTTCAAAGTGGGAATAGCAACAACTGAAACCCTTGCAGGAGGCCCCCCTTCTGCCGACCTGACCTATGTACTGCCTGAAGCAAAGTCAGCTATCTGTTTTGCCCTGGCTTTTGACCAGAGCCTTATCGACCCTTACTTCAAAAAAGAGGACCATGAATCCCTCGAAAAGAATAAGGTCCGGACAACCACTCTTGCCAACGGGATCGCCCTAGAAATGGCAGGGTTCCTGCAGCAGATGGGGTACAAAGCTGTCCCTCAATCTGCAAATTTCGTTTACAGGATGGATACGGAAAACTGGATGATGGACATGCACCCCCCTATTTCCCACAGGTACCTGGCTGTTCGCTCAGGGATAGGGCACTTCGGATACTCAGGAAACATTATTACAAAGGAATACGGGTCAGCGATTGTCCTGGCCTCAGTCGTTACTGACGCGGAACTGACTCCAACAGACCCTCTTCCAGAAGAAGAAAACTACTGTGACGAATGCAAGCTCTGCCTTTCAGTCTGTTCCTCCGGATACGTGGACCCGGTTGAGAAGGTCACTATAACCCTTGGAGGAAAAGAGTTTAGCTATGGGAAGCGAAGAAGCAATAGCCGCTGCTTCCTTGTCTGCGGAGGACTCGCAGGCCTCAACTCTTCAGGAAAGTGGTCTACCTGGTCTCCTGCGCGCTTTAAAATCCCTGAAAAGGATGAAGAGTTCATTGCTGCTCTGCCCGGTACCATAGAAGCTTACCTCGAAAGGCCGAAGATAAAGGGTGGGTTTTTTATTTGCCTGATTCCAGGAAATAGAATGGAATATACCTGTTCCAACTGCCACTTCGTCTGCCATCCAGACAAAGAAGTCCGAAAAGCACGGTACAGGATGCTCAAAGAAAGCGGCGTGGTCATACAGGAACCTGACGGTACCTGCAGAGCAGTCCCTCCCGAAGAAGCAAAGGAATATCTTGAAGCCATGCCCCCGGAAAGGAGAAAACTTTACGAATCGGTTTCAGAGGAATAATTAAGCAGAAATTAAGCAAAAAAAACGTATATCCTCTTCAAATAAGATGGGTTTTCATGTGTCTGCGGTAAAGAGAGGTATCATGTTGAATACATTCCTTGCCCCTCTACATTTGTTCCAGAATGCTTAATTCTCTTCAGAAACGAAAAAGAAACATATATCGCTGACACTTTCCATCACCCTGAATCCTTTACCAGTGATCACATATTCCCCTCTTTCATGTTGTTGAATGATCATACCGCTATCCGAGAGCTTCTGGAGATGGAATAAATGAGTGCATTGAAAAGATGATCGAAGCCGATGGCATCATATTGACAACACCCACATATGTTGCCGATCTGAAAAGTGAGATGAAAGCTCTGATAGAAAGGGCAGTTATAGTTTCTGGATCAGAGCATAATAGAGGAAAAGATCCACTTTTCAAACTGCAGACCATGAA
Source organism: Methanosarcina sp. WWM596 (assembly GCF_000969965.1). GTDB lineage: Archaea > Halobacteriota > Methanosarcinia > Methanosarcinales > Methanosarcinaceae > Methanosarcina. Next base: position 508,385 of record NZ_CP009503.1, on the reverse strand, counting down.
AAAACTCGGTCAGAACATGGCGTGACTGCTGAAAAAGATAAGAGACTGATATATAAAGACATTTCCTCCAATATCTTACTCATCATTTTCATATTCAGTTTTGATACCTCCTTTCCAAACCTTCTTTTAAGCACAAGATTTAAAGTGATTACAAACTGATTATTTAAGTGGAGGGTAATTATGAAAGTTCTGGGAGTATCGGGTTCCCCGATTAAAGATAGCAATACGGATCGTGCTCTTAAAGCGGCACTTGAAGCAACAGGTATGGATTACGAATTTGTCAAGCTGATCGATTATACCATTGCTCCCTGCAAGGCCTGTCTGGGCTGCGTAGATACAAATGTCTGTGTAATTAAAGACGACGGCATTGCCCTGGCAGAAAAAGCTAAAGAAGCAGATGCTCTTATTATTGCAGGTTTTACACCATATTCCACCCTTGACTCACGTACAAAGGCATTCATTGAAAGGCTCTATCCGCTTCGCCATAGATACGGATTCATGAAGGGAAAACCAGGCGGGATCATAGTTACATGTGCAGTCCCTAAGGAATCATTTAAGTTGCCACCTGCATGTGAGAACGGCATTAATGCGATCACATATTACATGATGGAGGAAGGGATGGAGGCAGTAGGTTCTGTCAGGGTCCTTGGCAATAACCCCTGTGTGAAATGCAAATATGGAGACGAATGTGACATGAGCGGCATCAAGATGATGTTCGGCCCGGATGCAACTAAAGCGTCCGCAGGAATAAACAAATTTGAAGACCAGCCTGAAGCTGTCACTGCCGCAAAAGAACTGGGCAAGAAGATTGCAGAATACCTGAAGTCAAAAGAATGAATCGAAAACCCACTTAATTTTATATTTTTTTAATATTTTATATATAATGTTTATTGTGTAATTGTTTGAAGTTAACGATCCCTGGACTAAAGACTCAGGGGTTTCCTGCTGAAGGTATATAAAAAAAGTTCCCCTTTTCGTGCTTATCCTTACAGTTGTCATTTTATTCATTTTATACTCTGGACTCTAAGGCGGCTCAGAGTGAGACGCAAACAAATTCAAAGGTAAGTGCTTATTCCTCGGGGGACCCTCAGATTGACTTCCCGAGCAGGATCTATCTTTATGTAGAAGGAGACGATTCCACCTCTAAATACCTGAGTAAAACTCGAAGCGGAACTGGAAAAACATGCATGGAAATATCAGTCACCGATGCGGTTGAGGATAAGTATGATTTTCAAGCCCTTCTGGTGAATGTAAGTAAACAAGATGGGCTCAATACACCTGTTTACGCCTCTTCAGACCCGAATATCCTGTTATTCTATACCTCTGCGGGAGAGACACAAAATATTTTGAATAATTCAAAGAAAGAAATGTAACTGTAACTTTTGTAAACACGGGCTCCAGGGGTGGGGAAAAGCTGATACATGGGAATATGGAATTGCAGGATTCCACAAAAAGGATTGTGTCTTTAAAAGTTTACAGAAAGTATCTGGCTGAAGAAGCTGCGAAGAAAACCGTAGAACAGCTTCAACAGCAAATCAGCGTTTTTCCTTAAGCATTTTTCCTTAAGCGATTTTCCTTAAGCGTTTTTCCTTAAGCGTTTTTCCTTAAGCGTTTTTCCTTAAGCGTTTTTCCTTAAGTCCTGATTTTTCAGGGGCATTCACTTTAGCATTTTACACCAGATGTTCATATCTTCAAACCCCTCTCCTATCCTGCAGTTGTTCACGAGCCTGCCTGTGTAAGCATAGCCAAGGGAGACAAAGGCTGTGTTTATGCCAAAAGACAAAGCCCTGCAGAGAGTATAGGTACTCCGGAAGCCTCTGTTTGAAAGTTCTTTTTCCAGAGCTACAATAAGCTCTTTTATCAACCCTTTTCCTCTTTCTGAAGAAACTGTCAGGCAGTCAGTGATTTCAGCACTCCCGGTTTCGGAATCCATTTCTGCCGAAGCAAGGCTCACAATTTTCCCTTGCTTTTCCACAAGAAGGTAAAGGACATCGGAATCCATGGTTTTGAGCAGGTAGCTTTCCATGTGCACGGGAGTGGGATAAAATTGAAATTCCTGACTGTAAAGAGTTGCCATTGAGGAGGCATCAGCCTGGACTGCGAACCTGAGTACGTACTCTTCTGGAAGCTGGATTTTTTCTTTTTGTTTTTTCCAGCCCTCTTTTTTCCGGGAATTTCCTGATTTATGTGGGTGTTTTCCAGTCCCTCTACCCTTCCTCAGGCAATTTTTGATTACCTGATCCTCTTTTTCCTTATTAAAGGAAATTCCTCTAGATTTATCCAGGTAGCTTGAGAAAATACGGCAGTCCTTTTCGGGGTAATATCCTCTGATGATCCCTTCCTCTACATATCCGCAGTTTTTGACCTCGTGCCCTTTTTCTGGCGGAGTGTATACGATTATTTTTTCCATTTCTTCTGCTTCGGCAAGGGCTTCGAGGGCTCCGGAGATTTCTTCAAAAAACCCGGAAAAATCCATGATTTTTATTCTTCTATTGTAGTAATCAATAATGAGTTCAGCCTTTGCCCCTGGAGTATTCAGTTCTGCTTTTTTCCAATAGTCCGGGAGTTCTTCTTTAATCTCAAGCGTTAAAGGAACGTTTTTTTCCGCAGTAACACCTCCTTAAGTTATTAAACACTTTTTTTGCTTTCGGAGCACCGGTATTTCCTGGCTTTTTCCTCTTCAGAAACGCTGTTTTCTTTCAAGCCCTTCGGGCTCGATGGATATGACATCATTATCTTCATCACAGAGTTTTGCAAGGCCCGTATCACTTTTAAGCCCGGGGTTCTTATCGCAGATTGAACATTTTTGCTGGCACACCGCAGAATACTCTGCAGGTTCCGGGTATATGCAGATCACCCCTTCGTAATTCCTGAGGGTGACTCCATTATCTGAATTTGAGATAAGGTAATTGGGTCCAACAGGGATTTTTCCTCCTCCACCAGGAGCGTCGACCACAAAAGTAGGGACAGCAAGCCCTGAGGTATGCCCCCTGAGCATCTCTATGATCTCTATACCCCTTGCAACTGAGGTTCTGAAATGTTCCAGCCCGAAGGAAAGATCGCACTGGTAGAGGTAATAGGGCCTGGTCTTTATCTTCAGGAGTTCGTGACAGAGTTTTTTGATTATTACCGGACAGTCGTTTACTCCCCTGAGGAGTACGGACTGGTTGCCCAGAGGGATTCCTGCACGGGAAAGCATATCCATTGCCTTTTTAGCTTCAGAAGTAATCTCTTTTGGGTGGTTAAAGTGGGTGTTGAGCCAGACCGAAGGGTATTTCCCCAGGATTTCACACAGTTCCGGGGTTATGCGCTGGGGCAGGGTTACAGGAGCCCTTGTGCCTATCCTTACTATCTCCACATGAGGAATATCAAAAAGTTCCCTTAAGAGCCAGTCCAGCCTCTCATCAGAAACAAGAAGGGCATCTCCCCCCGAAAGCAAGACATCCCTTATTTCAGGGTGCTCCCTGACATACTCGACCCCCTCCCTGATTACCTGTTCAGAATAGTCATGTTCTCTGTTGCCGACCCTGCGTTTGCGGGTGCAGTGCCTGCAGTACATCCCACAGCGATTTGAGATAAGGAAAAGTACCCTGTCCGGGTACCTGTGAGTTATGCAACTCTCTTCAGAAGGAGAGTCACTATCCTCGCATAGAGGATCTTCAAGTTCCCATGATGATTTTTGAAGTTCAGCTGAAAGGGGTACAGCCTGCATTCGGATAGGACATTCCGGGTCTTCCGGATCAATAAGGGAAGCATAATAAGGAGATATCGCCATTGGAAAAACGTCAAGCGCTTTCTTTATGTCTTTTTTTTCAGGCTCCGAAAGCGGAACCAGTTTTTCAAGCTCTTCCACGGTAGTAATTCTGTGCCTGTATTGCCATTTCCAGTCTGAAAATTCTTCATTAGATGCGTTAAAATAGTCTTTAATTTTAGATCTCACGTTTAAACCTCGTGAAAGCTGGAAGAAAAATTAAGGGACACATGTCCAAAATATAGTAAATGGAATCCTGATTAGGATAAAAAATCCTGTCTTTTCCAGCTTATTTAAAGAAAATGCGTCTTTAATTGAATAATACTAAGATTTAATGCATATATTAAATACTTTTTTGTTAAAGAAGTTTTAAAAATTTCCCTTTTTCAAAAATAAATCTTAAAAATCACTATTATATTCATGACAATTTTAGATTTCACCTTTTTCTGTCCTTTTATCTTCTTTTAAAATTACAATTCTTCTGGCATTCTCTATTTTGCTTCCTCTGGGGAGAGTATATGCACATAAAAAGGAAGAAAAGAAATTGATTCTTTATTTAGCAGTTTCCGGAATGTAATAAAATTTTCATAAAGAGATAAAGGCTATAATTTACATTTAATTATCTAATAGAGTTTATTTAAGGGTTTTAGGGTTAAAAAAAGATTTTAATGCCCTATAATTCCATTTTTACATTTATTTTCCGGATATATCCCCGATGAATTTTGTTATTGCCAGGGTACCCCATTGCAGGGGTGTTTCCACTTTGCATCAATGAAATATATATTAATTTAGAAATCAATCTACAATTGATGGTATCATTACTTTTAAGGGACCTTCTGATTATTTTCGGGCTCTCGATCCCTGTAGTCTTTGCATTTTCCAGACTAAGGATTGTACCGCTGGTGGGCTTTTTAATTGCAGGTATCATTGCCGGGCCTTTTGGGCTCGGGTTGATTCAGGAGAGCGGAGAAATCGAATTGCTGGCCGAGATAGGGGTCGTACTCCTGCTTTTCACCATAGGGATAGAGTTTTCCCTGCGCGACCTCCTGCAGCTCAAGCGAATAGTACTCCTTGGAGGTGGGCTTCAGCTTTCAATTACTACTCTTGCGATCACTATTATTTTCTTGCTGCTGGGGAGCTCCAGGGAAACTTCTATTTTCCTGGGGACGCTGGTAGCACTGAGCAGCACGGCAATTGTCCTTAAGATCCTGCAAGAAAGAGGAGAGATCTACAGTGCCCACGGGAGAACTTCACTGGGAATCCTGATTTTCCAGGACGTGGCTGCAGTGGTAATTATCCTCCTGACTCCCCCTCTTGCGGGCGTTTCGGGAGAAGGAAACGGCTTTTTAGAGCTTATCCTGCAAGCCCTGGGGCTTGTCCTGCTTACCCTGATCAGCGCCAGGTATGTGGTTCCTTTTATTATGTACCAGGTTGCAAGGACCCGCAATAGTGAACTTTTTCTCCTGAGTGTGGTGGTAATAGGGCTCTCTGTTGCCTGGATAACCTCCATGGCAGGGCTCTCCCTCGCCCTCGGGGCTTTCCTGGCAGGGCTGATTATTTCCGAGTCCGAATATGCAACCCAGGCCCTTGGAAACGTCATCCCCTTCAGGGATATGTTCATGAGCATCTTTTTTATCTCCATAGGGATGCTGCTTGACCTGGACATCCTGAGGCAGCACTTATTCCTGATCCTGACTGCCACTTTTGCAGTGCTGCTACTCAAGGCTTTCATAAATGCCCTGAGCACCTTCCTTATCGGTTTTCCCCTGAATACGATGATCCTGGTAGGCTTTTCCCTTTCCCAGGTAGGAGAGTTTTCCCTGATCCTTGCAGGTGTCGGTTTTGAAAACAGGCTCCTTTCCGCAGAAATCTATCAGGAGTTCCTGGACGTGGCAGTGCTTTCCATGGTGCTTACCCCTTTCATCATGGGTATGGCCCCCCGAGCTGCGGCTTTCGCTCAGGGGCTTTCCCTTCCCCCGGTGCTAAAATCCGGCTGGTACAGAGGGTTTTTAGAGTACAGCAGAAAAGGAGGAATTGAAAACCATCTGATCATTATAGGCTACGGAGTCAACGGAAGAAACGTTGCGACCGCTGCCCGGGCAGCTTTGATTCCCTACAACATAATCGACATCAACCCGGATACCGTAAGGAAAGAAAAGTCAAAAGGAGAACCTATTATGTACGGAGATGCAGCCCAGAAAGCCGTATTGGAACATGCAGGCATCAGGGCTGCAAAATCAGTTGTTATAACTGCAGGCGACCCCGTAAGTGCACAGAGGATCATTGAAGCGGCAAGGAGGTTGAATCCTGAAATCCATATTATTGCAAGAACCCACTTCCTGAGTGAACTCGACCGATTTTATGCTCTTGGGGCGGATGAGGTCATCTCGGACGAATTTGAAAGTTCCATAGAACTCTTTTCCCGGGTGCTCCACAAGTACATGGTCCCTTTCAGTGAGATAGAAACAATGGGAAACCAACTTCGAGCTAACCACTACAGGATACTTCGCAGCCCTGAAATGCGCCGGAAAAGTATCTGTGAAATTTCCCTTGACTTTTCCGATGTAGAAATCCGAAGCGTAAGAGTAGGGAAGAATTCGGAAGCCACGGGGCAAACTCTGGTGGACCTTAATATCCGGAAGAAGTATGGAGTTTCTGTGCTTGCAATTTCCAGGGACCACAAGCTAATCTATGATCTGGGAGCTGAGACAGAACTTAAGTCCGATGATATCCTGCTTGTGATAAGCCCTCCGGAGAGACTTGAAGAGCTTAGAGAGCTTTTTGAGGAGAAGAAATGAGAAAATTCATTTTATTTCAAACCGGTGTATTACTGTAGGCAACCAAAATAAGTACAAAAAGAGTAATACAAAATATAATTTCAGCATATCTTAAAAATTTATCCTCCATAGTTATAATAATGGGTTAATCAGATATAAATTATTTAGTACAGTGCAGATAAAATGCGAAAAACCCTCTGATACAGATTAACTATTTTAGATGGACTGCTGAACAGGTTTAAAACTTCAAATTTTTATATGGAATTTCGATTTTTAGAGATTTAAACAATCTGGCACAATGTTCCAGATTAAGATTAAGCAGCTGAAATTCCTATCAGACACACTCGAAGAGGACAACCCCCTCTTCAAATATTCTTCTTCAAACCTTTTTTCCAGACCATATTTATTCAGAGTTTTTAACTATTCTTCCCATTCCGAAATCTATAAATAATGTAATATTTATCCAACTTAATGTAAAATATACATTACATTTTGTATACCTATATTGACAATATGTCATTAGAAGTATACTTGGAGTTAAAATTGAAAAAATGAAAATGATAACTATTGTAATTGGAAAATATATGAAGAGGTTTTTCAGATGAAAAAAAAGCAATTTAGAATGATTACCCTACTGATCACGATGATCATGGGGGCTGTTGTAGGTTTTTCAGTCTCGATAGGAAATCCGGCGCTTGCAGCAGGTGTTGTACTCGCAGGCATGGCGGCTATGTACAATTTAAAAAGCAGGCTGGAAGGTGTGGTTGAAGATGAGAGGATTCAACAGGTTAGCCAGAAGGCTTCGCGCGTTACTCTCCAGATAATGGCATTGGGCCTTGCCCTTGGAGGTGCAGTCCTGATAGCCATGAGGAATACATATCCCGGACATACTGACCTTGGTTTCTTCATGGCATACGCAAGCTGCGGTGTCCTTGTGCTTTACACTCTATTTTACAGGTTTTACAACAGGGAATATGGGGGCTGGGATGAAGAATAATATTAAAGTTTACAGGGCAATTCATGACCTTACCCAGGAAAGTCTTGCTGAAAAGGTGGGGGTAACAAGGCAGACAATAAACGCTATTGAAAAAGGAAAATATGACCCTTCCCTTGATCTTGCGTTCAGGCTTTCCAGACTTTTTAACACAAGCATTGAAGATATTTTTCTCTACGAGGACGGCAAGAATTGAGAGGTCCCCTGTAAAGAGACATATAAACCTTTTTTTTAAGATACCGGAACATCATCTTCTTAATAAAAACAGTAAAAAGTATTTTCTCAGTTATTGCCTGAGTTCTCCCCCGATTTGTCACAAAAGCAGACATTATAATAATTTTTCCAGCTAAACTTAACTTTCACGAGCCCTTCCACGCAAATAAACCTGAAGTAAAAGACCATATAATCAGGATATTATATTTGACAAAATCGAGATCTAATAAAGAACTGAGATTTCAGTGCATAAGTTCATTTTCTTAATTGGGGGTTTAAATCTACTGCGTCCGGAAAATCAAGAACAATTTCCAAATAAATTTATAAAGAATGAACAAGTAGTTAAATATAGATGTCTGTTTATAAGACCTCAGTTTGAAAGCTGATATATGGTAACAATGGAAATCTCGGAAATAAAGAATAAAATCAACAGGTAACAGGCAAATAAAAACATCTATTGAAAATAAGAATATCAACAAAACATCTATTGAAAATAAGAATATCAACAGGAGTTAACAAATATGCTGCAATCTTTTATAGTAGAGCACTACCTGGAGAGTGCCGTGGATGTTTACTGTGGTGGGCCAGATATATTCAAGGGGGAAGTAAAAGCCTGTGCAGACAATGTACTCACCCTCGAAAATCAAATTGCGTGCGGCCACCCCAACCTAAAGGATGGGGTATGCTGATGGGCCGCCCGCCCGGTTATTCTGGTACTTAGAAATCGTCAATTTTCCGTTGCCTAGACTTTAATCTATATGATTGAACCTCTGTTTTCGGTTTTCCCTGCGACTCCTTAATGTAGTGCTTGATTGTGTCAGCGGTTACATTTCCAACGGATCGATAGAATTTACCACTTGACCATAGACTTCCACCCCAATATCGTGTTCTCAGTTCAGGATGAAGCTTGAACAATCTGTAAGAACTACCTCCTTTCAAGTATTGAACCACCTCTGATAGAGAGGTGCTTGGGTGGAATTCCAGGAACAGGTGAACATGATTATCTACAACTTCCAGAGCATGGATTTTGTAGCCTTTCTCTGTGCAAATATTGTGGAATATAGACTCGCAATCCTTTTTAACTCGTTTATTGTAGAATATCTTGTATCGATACTTAGGCACCAACACGATGTGGTAGGTAATCTGACCATAGCCATGGCTAAAACTGCGCAATTCCAACGCTTATCACATCCTAGCCATAGGTAGCTGGAACCACCTGTGGCTATGGTGTCAAAAAACCTCATTTTACAAAAAAACGATGATTGATACAGTTTAAGCGAATACAAAACAGCCAGCGAGGGTTCACTTCATCCCCGACCTGAAGGTCAGGGTATTCGTGACCCTCTGCACTCCCATAGTAATAAAGGAAAACTGACGCATTTAGCCATTGACAAGATTGTTGCCTTGTGGGCTCAGTAAGTTCAAAACTTTAAATTTCAGGATCACTTAAAGGATCACTTAAAATAGGAGAAGTTCCAAAGTGGGAAACCTCGTCCCTTTCCATTACTTTTTTACAAAAAGCTGAAACTGTTTTTTCTTTGCAGCTTATAGTTTGATGCAACTTTTTGCATGGGAGGCAATGAACTCCCTCATGAGTTTTGCTCCAAGCATGGCTGTCTGTCCGGAATCATATTCAGGAGCAATTTCAACAATGTCAAAAGCCATTGAGAAAGGAGCAAGAGTCCTTATTGCAGTTCTGACATCCCGGGCACTGAGGCCAAAAGGCTCAGGTGTGCCTAGACCAGGAGCGTAAGCAGGGTCTATTGCATCCATGTCAAGGGAAAGGTAGAGCTGGCTGCAATCCAGCCATTCGATTGCTTCTTTGAGGACTTCGACCATCCCCATGGATTCAACATCATCTGCCGTGTAGTATTTCAGGCTATTTTCCCTGGCAAAAACCCATTCTTCTTCCGGGCCGCTCCTTATGCCTATGGAAACAAGATTCTCCGTGACCTGATCGAGAATATTCCTGGATACACATGCATGGTTATGCTTGAACCCCCTGTACTCCTGCCTGAGGTCAAAGTGGGCATCAAGGACAAGAACTCCGAAATCATCTCCTGCAAACTCGGCACACGCTTTAACCGTAGAATAAGTCAGAGAATGTTCTCCTCCAAGCATAATTGGAAGCTTTCCGTCATTCAGTAAACCCTTTACATTTTCGTAAAGATCCCACAGGGTCTCGTCAACTGAAGCTGAAGTTTCCAGGTTCCCGGCATCATAAATAGGAAGATCCACAAGGTCAATGTCAAAAGTATGGTTATAACTTTCAAAATTTGCAGAGACCTGCCTCATCGCATCCGGAGCCCAACGGCTGCCTGCGCGATACGAGGAGGTGTTGTCAAAGGGTACACCGAAAATAACATAACGTGCAGACTCATAGTCTGCAAGGGCATCTATAAAGGAAGTGGGTAAAAACATACTCTTACCTGAGGTAAATTGTTCACTTAAAAAAAGAGTTCAGGTTATTAACCTGAGATTTCTCCTGCTTTTCAGGGTTTATGTCCTTATATCGAGTTTGACTTTTCCAAGAGCTGTGATATAAGAAATTTCCTCGCCCTCTTTTACTTTATCCTTGTATTCCTCAGGGATTATAATCTCAAATGTTGAGAAATCCCCCAGATCCATGAGCTGAGCGATTTCGCCGACGATTGAGATTACCTGTGCATTCTTCCGTTCCACAATCGGGATATATACTTTGTTTGCAACAGAGCCGATATAGGAGCGCTTCTGACCGTCAAATAGGCCAATTGTCTCTATTCTTGCCTTTGCAGATCCATGTTTCCCGGGTTTGGATTTTGTAATGCTCTTTATAACGCATGCTTCGTCGTCGACGATCATGTACTTCCCTTCTTTTAACTCCTTAACTTCAACCTGCTGTTTCATAACAAATCTCCCTTACGTTTTAGCTATGTGCATCAATAAGTTGTAAGCACCATACCGAATTTGCTGGAAATTTTCCAGTGCCAATTCCGGTGAAGTGGTATAAGATGGCTGTTCTAATTTTTAAGCCTGTCTACCCTTTTATCCATACTTTGCTTACTTGCTCTGTATAGAAAAACTGGAAAGTAATTACTACCTGAATGCATGTACAATCTCACAGATAGAGAACTAATACGATTAATTATCCTAGAGTATATAACGCTTATGAGAGATTTCGTATTTCCGAGCACAAAAATTAGAGAAAAAGTCCTAAATAATCGGATTATTCCACTAATGTGAACGAAGTCTTCAAGATTATAGGTAAAATTTGGCTGTTTGAATGAGGTCCAGACGAACCCCGTTCCTGTGGAATTTGAGGTACATGCAAAATCCGCAGCCTGTTTTCAGGTTTTCTTTATCATCCAAGTCCAAGTTCTCTCAGTTTTCCCTGAGAGGGTACTCCTTCCTTATTCCAGCCACGATAACGGTAATAATCCTGAAGAGCAGCTTCAAACTCCTGCCTGGGAATCCCATCTCCTCTTTCTTCGCTGCCGGTTTCAAACAACCTTTCCGGAAGAGTATCATCTTTCCGTGTAAACCCCGCTCTCAAATTATAAATCCTCTCCAGATTCCAGATTCTTTCTCCTGCTTTCAGGAGTTCCGCAGGAGATACGTCTATCCCGGCCCCCGAATGTAGAAGAGCTGAACAGAGTTCCTCATTGATGGCAAAAATCGAAAACGGACAGAACACAAGAGAATCCAGCACAGCAGTCAAGTTTTCAAATACCTGCAGAATTCCAGCTTTTCCTTTGAGGCTGAAACGATCAAGGAGCAGAGGCTTTCCAAGTACTTCGGGCCCGACCATAAAGGCTGTGAGGTAATCTCCTCCGTGACAGGAAGTCGCGTAAGCAAGGGCCTGTCCTCTAATCCCCCGGGGATCAAAACCTCCGAGTTCTAGACCCTTTACATCCATACTGAGGTATTTCCTATCCCGGGTCAAGAGGTACTTTCTGGAGCCTTTTCCGGGTTCGCTTCCTTCTCCGATTCCTGCAAGCAGGGTTTCAAGTTCCCTGACATTCATTTTCCTGGATTGGAGTTCTGCACAGGCGCCAAGCACGGAACCTGCAGAAATGGGGTCAAGCCCGTAATCCTTGCAGATTCTGTCTGCCAGGAGCACCGAATCAAATACCTGATTTTCAAGGTTGAACCCGAAAGCCCAGAGGGAATCGTAGTCAGGAAGAACCTGCCCGGTTTTTTTAATCCTTCGTTTACAGCCCAGAGGACAGGCAGAGCAGCTTTCTTTCTCAAGCTCGAAGCTGGTTTTGATATACTCCCCTGAAAACAGGTCCGCAAAAGTAATTTCCCTTCCGGAAAAGTTTTTGCATGGAATGAGTCCCATATAATCCAGAAGCTTTACAAATGCAGGCGTACCATAATTTGCAAGCCCTTTGGAGAGCACGGGATTGGCTTCAAAAAGCTTTAGCATTTTTGTTTCAAGTTCTTTGAACTTTTCAGGACTGGCTGGTAAACACTCTTTTTCCCCTTTTACAACCACTGCCTTCAGCAACTTTGAGCCCGCAACCGCTCCCAGCCCCCCCCTTCCGCTGTGGATGGAATCAATGACGAAAGAAGAAATAAGAACTTCATTTTCTCCTGCCCTGCCTATGCAAGCTACGTTTCCTTTACTTTTCAGGGCCTCGGTGCATGCGTCAGTACCTTTTCCCCAGAGCTGGCTTGCCTGCACAATTTTAATCTCATCTCCCCTTACTTCCACAAAGGAAGGTTGTTTTGCCTTTCCAGCAAGAACCAGGGCATCGATTCCAGCTTTTTTCAGTTCTCGCCCAAAGCCCCCACCTGTGTTCCAGCTGAATACGGTGCCTGTGAGAGGAGATTTCGAAGTAAGGACTGTCCCTGAAGCCATGGGGGCAATGCCTGTAAGCGGCCCGATAGTGAAAATCAGGGGGTTTTCGGGGCTAAGAGGGTCAATATCAGGATCTGAAAGCTCGAAAAGTAACTTAACTCCAAGTCCTCTGCCGCCCAGGTACATTTGGATTAATCTTTCATCGGTACCGGTGACGGTAACTGCTTCGGAGCTAAGGTCTACATATACTGTTTTTCCTGTCCAGCCAGCCATATCAATCCCATATTATATTATTATTCGTCCATTGCGTGAATTCTGTCCTTTCCTTAAACTCTTTAACTGCTCTATAGAAATATTTGCCTTAAAGCCTTTCTATTGAGAAGCAATTTTTAATCAGGATCTGTACTGTGAAGATCTTGAAAGAGCCAGACTTTAAGGCAAAGAAATCTTAGATAATATTACATGAATCTGGAGAAACCTTACATCATTTCTGTATATGCCCTTGTCCGGAACGAAAAAGGAGAATTCCTGCTGCTCATGCGCTCGGAAAACTCCCATACCAACCCTGGGAAATGGGATCTTCCAGGCGGGAAGGTGAACCCGGAAGAGTCGCTTAAAGAGGCAGTTATACGTGAGGTCTGGGAGGAAACGGGAATTTCAATCGTTCCAGGGGAAATTGCAGGGGAAGTAACCTTTGAACTTCCGAGAAAAAAGGTTATTGCTATTGTATTTAATGGGGGGTATGTTGTCGCTGACGTTAAATTAAGCTATGAACACATGGAATATGCCTGGACTTCCCTTGAAAGTATTCTTGAAATGGAGACACTTCCTGCATATTTCAGGGATTTTTTCAAAAGGTTTGCCCTCGAAAACAAAAAACCTTACAAGCCTCCAGTTTGATCCGAAAAATATGCCTATCTATTCTTTCTCATTTGAAGTACTTATCTTCAAGTTTTTTTCTTTTTTTCCGGCTGTACTGCCAGCTTACACCAAGGAACAGGAGAATTGCAAGAGCTATAAAACCTGCCGCACGCAGCAGAGTTCCATATTTGCTCAAAAGAATGGGGTTCACATTATCCCTGAGTTCGTACTCAGGATACATTATATCTCCCCGATCATTGCTGTGCCCGAGGCCAAGAGCATGCCCGAGCTCATGCTTTGCAATGGTGAGCATGGTTGCGTCGCCATACTGCCGCCAGCCCCTGCCCTGATAGTTTCCAACCTCAAGGACTATATCCACTTCAACGAAACGGTCTCCAGAGATACTGGGTTTTGCATAGCCTGCTACACCCGAAGGAGCACCTGCAACGTTCTCCAGGTTTTCCACCCACATTATTTTTATGTCAGCGTCTTCGGAGTCAACAATCTCAAAAACAGGGCTGTATTCGAGGTTACCGTTTCCTCCTTCTTCCCAGTATTCAAGAGCCTTTTCTATTTGTTCATAGTATGTAGGGCTATAATGGGGCGGTATATTTTTGTCGTCTACGTACACTGTGATAGGAGAATGATTCCAAGGTTTCTCGAGAATCTTCTCTGAACTAGCCCCGGATACTGGTAAAACAGCAGGTAAAACCAATACCATCAGCAATAAGATGAAAGGTAAAATTATTTTAAAAATGTTGTTTTGATTAATACAAATGAACCTCCGTATCGGCAATACTATTAAGTTCAATTGTGATCATTAGTATAAATATTATCACAACCGATTTATATAAATATTATTACAACCGATTTACATATCTTTTTAGAGATATTGTATCAGTCGGAATATATATTTTTATAAATATTGTTATAGATCTCATTATGAATATTATTATGAATCATATTAGGAATATTAATATCAGGTGGACCTGTTGAACCTAAGGATTTCTCAGGATGTCTTGACGAAGTATATAAATTACGTTAATCAAAGACCTGAAAGATCTGTTAAAAAATAAGCCTTAAGATTATAAGAATTTAACTTCACAATATATTTCCCAAAAATTAACCGAGAATTTGATTTGTAAACCGATTTTTAATTTAAACTGATCTTCAAAAATCATTTTTCAAAATAAAATCTAAAATTGAACTTTTAAAGTAAGCTTGAAGAAGTAAAATTTCTAGAATTTTGCTTACTGGTTACTTAATATTACTTAATATTAGCTCCTGCGATATTGCATACTTCGCAATCAGGATCGCAGCATTGTTCATTTTCTTCGTTTTCGTCGTCATCACCAGGGAATTCGGAGGCAAGAGCCCTTGTACTTTCTGCAAGTACTGCAGCGTTGGACAGGGATGCCCCTATCATTATTGCAGAAAATATTTTTTCTTTTGGGATTTCTTTTCTTTTTGCGATTCTTATATGCATTTTCAGGCAATGCTCGCAGCGGAGGGCAGAAGCCACACCTATTGAAATAAGCTCTACAGATTCCGGGTCGAGATTTTTGAACTCTCGCATGATGGAATTATCATAAAGAGTTTTTGGGATGAAGAGCTCAGGGAGGTCTTTCATAAAATTCATAATGTAAGGAACTTCCCCATACTGCTTCCGGACATCCTCGAGGAGTTCCGGAATGACCTTCTCGGGATCATTTTTTAAAATTTCTACAATATCCTCAAGTTCCATAAGAAACCACCAGCACACATTAACGTAGAAACCTGGTCAGGCACCGTTTTTCGGGCAAGGATTTACAGTTTAAAGGATAAGTGAAAAGGCACAAACCCAGTAAAAATGTAAAGTGGATAAATTTTAACCCAACAGAATTCGGATCAAATTGCAAAACCAACGTCAGACTTAGATTTGATTTTTATCAATATATAATTTTTCATTTTTGATCTGGAAATATTTGCAAGCTCGGAAAGGATGACCCCTTCATCAAACTCCAGCTTTTCAATTTTCTCATGGTATTCATCGTATGGCAGTTTGACCCTGATCCCGTCAAGCTGAAGAGTGAGAGGGGCAGGAGAGAGCACCCTGTGGATTTCCGGAACCTGGTTTTCGATCTCCTTCATGACTCGTGCAGGAAGCACTGCAAGGGGGTCTTTTGCCTGCTGCTGGCGAATCTCAGAAGCGATCTTTGAAACCCCTTCATTCAGGTTTTCGAGGGCATTAATCTCTTCTGTTCTTCTTAATCTGTGAGAAACCCTTCCGATATTTCCAATGTAGAGGTCTGCCCCGGGGACATCTTCGGTTTTCAGTTCAGTAGGCCCTCCTGTAACCACAATAGGGATCTCAATGCCTTCAAAGAGTTTCGGCTTCTTTTTTGTAATACAATCACTGAAAGACCCAAAGGTAAAAACCGCAATATCATGCTCGTTGATAAGCTTTCTTTCATAGTCCATAGACAGGGAGACCCTGCGACCCATTCCCCTTGCAAGCCCGATCATATTTGTATTGGCTCCAGGATGGCGGAGGTATTCTGCTATATCGCAAGCCGAATGTGGGAGGTGGTGTGAGGCAAGAGTGGGAGAGACAACTGCAATCTCTACCCCTGTAAGAGGAGCTTCCAACAGAACCCCGAGCAGTTCGGCTGAGAGCTGTTTTACAAGATCAATATCTTTTTCAGGGATAAGCATTATAAGATTGACTTCGACCCCGGTAACTACTTTCTGAATTATGTAGCCTCCGAGGTCTTCCATTAGTTCGATTAAAAGCCCGTGTTTATGAACCCCACCGGTGTAAAGATAGGGTAGGAGTACAACCATCTTAATTCTTCCCTCCTTCCATCAGTTCGTTAAGCATTGTTCCTGCTTCTTCAATCCACTCCTGTTTCAATGCTTCCTCAGATGCCACAAAAACAAAGCGATTACCTTTATATAGATGGTAGCGAACCCTGAACCCCTCGGGAGTGGCACGAATCGCAAAATCTACAAGGTTTTCATGAAGCCTGTGCCTCGGGTCTGCAACCATCATTTCTTTAAGAAAAGCCGCCTCTTCTGCTGGTTTATCTGTGGTTATAGCTACAGTCCAGCGGTCCGGCTGGCGGATATTCGCCTTCCCGTAGCGCTCCCAGAGTTTCCCAAGCAGTTCCGGAATGTACTGCTCTTTTTTGATCGAAATCATTATTTCACTGGCGAGAGGTTTTGCTTCCACGTCAGCAATATCGATTACCGTAACCCTGGTGCCAACATCCCTGAGAATGATTGCCATCTGGAAGAGAGAATCTTCAGGTCTCAGCACTACCTTGATCCTTCCTATTGCAGGAGCAAGCTTGAGACTTGCAAGGTTGTCCTCGATAATCTTCCTGTAAAACTCCTGCTCCGAATCAATCGCAGACTTGACAATAAAGATCTCTAACGATTCCATTATGACCTCACTCCTCCACATAGCCTGAAGCAAGAAGTGCTGCTCCTACCGCCCCAATCAAGTGGGAGTTTTCCGGTACAAGAACCTCAATTTTAAGAAGGTCTCCGAGAGCTTTAGGGACTCCTTCGATAAGGGAAGACCCACCTACAAGGATCAACGGCTCTTTTACGTCCACTTCCTGTAACTGCTGTTCGTATATCTGTTCTACCACACTATAACAGGCTGCAGCTGCCACGTCTTCCGGGGTAGCTCCTCTGGCAAGAGAGTTTACAAGGGACTGTATCCCGAAGACTATGCAGTAACTGTTCATGTTTACATTTTCCTGCATACCCTTGACAGCAAGTGCCCCGAGTTCCGTAATATCCACACCCAGACGCTTTGAGATCATTTCAAAGAAACGTCCCGAGGCTCCAGCACAGATCCCCCCCATTGTGAACATGCCCGGGATTCCGTCTTCAACAGATATCGCCTTGTTGTCCATACCTCCTATATCAATGACCGTTGCAGAGCCTTTTTGCCTGCCTGCAAGGTAGACAGCTCCCTTTGAGTTGACAGTAATTTCTTCCTGGATAAGCTGAGCGTTGAAATGGCTCCCTATAAGGAAACGACCGTATCCAGTAGTGCCCAGAGCCTGTACTTCTTCTCTGGTAACTCCGGCTTCTTTAAGGGCCTGAGAGTAGGCTTCTTCTGCACTTTCAAGGACTTTTGTTGTGGGCACCCAGCCTTTCCCTATGATCTTGTTATCCCTCATAACCACAGCTTTTGTGGTTGTTGACCCCGAATCAATTCCCGCAGTCAGTCCAGTCTGGACTTCCCGGGCAAGGAGATGCCTGCGCCTGGCAATTGTGGTCAGGGCTTCAAGGCGGGTCAGCAGAGTGCCTGCACTTGTCCGTTCGGTAAATGAATAGCTGATTACAGGGATCTCGGAGTGCTTATGGATGTACCTTCGGACCTCGTTTCGAACAATGGCTCCTTCTGCACAACGGAAGCAGGTAGTAATAAAGACTCCATCTACTTTTGTCAGACCTTCAACGACGGCTTTTGCCCGTGCCATCATGAGCCTGAGGTCCCCACTTGCAACTTCAAGCCCGAATTCTTTACCTATGGTATCTATTGATGCAATATCAATTTCAGGAAAAATGAATTTTGCATTTACTTTGGCTGCGGCAGCTTCAAATTCTGGCTGAACTCCGGCATACTCAGAGCCGCAGGAGACCAGAGCAATCTTTACAAGTCCAGATTCCTCGGCACTCATTACTCAGCCCCCTTTTCTGCCGGTTCATCCTCTACTGGCTTTTCATCTTCTTCTGGCAACCCCTCTTCTTCAGGATTTTCTTTTGGCAGTGATTGTAGAAATGCAGCGATTTTGCTCACGAAGTCACGAGCATCCTCATTTGATTCCGGGTATTTTACTTCCAGAATAGGAACCCCTTTATCGCGCACCAGATATTTCATCAGTTCGTTTGTGCGGTTACAGCCCACACAGCCAAAGTTTGCGGGTGGATTTTCAACTATTATTGCAGCTTCGGTTTTTTCTATAAGGGGGCCTATTAGAGCCATCCTGCCCCTTACTCCAGCCGGAACTTCAACCGCAGCATATCGAAGCCCGATTTTTGGGTCTTCCGGAGTAATATTAATAGGGGGAGAATCCAGGCTGATGTTTGTAACTTTTTCTTTTACCTGATTCATCATTGTAAGGGGTTTATGCTCAAAGCGCTCAACCAGGTCAGACAAAATAAGACTGTTTACAGGGTAAATGAAAACCTTTGCCAAAAAATTCACCTCGCAAGCTCTTCTTCAATAATATTTTCCAAATCAGAAACTTTAAGCCTGCTTTTCTCTTTGCGCTTTTCTTTTACGGACCCATTTGCGTCCAGTTCATCAAGTGCAGCCCCTATGGCAGGGAGCATCTTCACTTCTTCCCTCAGGAAATGGAATCCCGGCCTCGGGCCTCCACCCCGGCTTGCCCGGCAGCGCCTCTCATCGCCGGCAGGAAATCCCCTCTCTTTTATAAAAATATGGTTTTTATCCATCTGCTGGATCTTTTCTACCACCGCAAGGACATCCTCCTCTGGTCCTGTTACAATAAGTCCAAAGCATGTCTCCTTTACAATAACCGGAAACTCTGATTCATAAATCTTCATGGCTGCATCCGCAGGTAGCACTATATCCGAACTGATTACAATGTACTTTGTAATCTCATTTTGTTTTATTTCTGTCATCTTCTGTCTCTCCTCAACTTCGGGAGACTTCACCTGTGATAAATCCAAACATGTGAATCCGCTCAAGTATCAAGTACATTAATTCGGTTATGTAATATTTTATTATGCATTATTCAAGTAAATTAATTAGTTCCTTTTTTATATTTATGGGAGTATATGAGTATCAATACTCTGGATTCTTAGTTCCCCTGATCATCAGTGTTCTTGCGTGCAGTTTCACTTATATATATCGTATCTCCTTCTTCAATACCCTTGAGTCTCTCGGGCTCGACTATCCGACCGATAATATTCGTTGAGGATAATTTTTCTCCGGTAGGACCGAAGAGATCGTCATCTATAAGTTTAACTCCTATATTCCCCATCCTTTTTGCGGCCTGATTTGTAATTCCTATTTCCCCGGCAAGTACCCTGTCAGTTGGTGTGTTTTCAGGGAGTAATTCTACGTATTTCACCACTTTCTTTTCTGTTTTGAAAAGGAAAGTGTTCTCATATACCATATAAACAGGAAGTTTCCCGACGGTTTTTGTTTTGAGTTCAAGAGAGCGACGGAAAAAGTCCACCGATTTTGGGGCGCTCTCCGGGTAAAGTTCAACTTCAATAAGTTTTTCCCTGGATACCGCATAAGCAGTCACTTTCGCTTCTCCGAGAATTTCCAGGGTTGTTGGCGGGTCCTGCCTGACAATTACTGCATCTTTTCCTGTATGTCCATCTCTTACCAGTTCCACTCCTATGGAGGAAAGCACGGGCTCGACCTCTTCAAAGCTGTGGCCCAGCAGGACTATCTGGGGAGGAAGACTTTCTACTGACAGCTTCTGCCCTTTTTCCGCGAGTTTGATAAGTTCAAGGCCTTTTGTTACCTGCCCTACAACCGAATGCACAAGGCTTGAAGGCCGGTCATCTCTGGAAATATATACCCTGCCTGTCCCGTATCCAGCAGTCCTGACAGAGATGGCGCCTTCTCTTCTCGGTTCAAAGTTTTCATAAGGAACGGGTTCTTCTTTCAGGCTATCATCTGAAATAAATGCGCTAGTTACCGCATCTATGGAAAGAGTTCCCTCACGAGTCAGGGCATAGAAGTGTTCAGCTCCCTTAGGAGCGTTTATGGAAAGCTCGACCTCGAAATAAGTAAATACACTGTCTTCATCTTCAAGGAGGGTCGAAAGATCAGTGGTGCAGTATTTCTCTGCAAGTTGCTCCCATTCTATAATCGGCTCTATACTCAGGATGGAGTCTTCTCTCGAAAGCCTGAAAATAAGATTTCTCCCGGTTACAACTGTTGCAAAAACGCCATCATCGGGAGATCCATACTCAGCAGAATGTCTTTTTCTTGACAGGATCAGATGAGTATTACGGGAGTCGAATCCTCCTGCCCCGAACACAACATCAAATGCTTCAAAATTTCCTGTCTCACGTAAAGGCTTTATATCAACTTCAAAAGGTCCGAAAGCCAGCGCTTCAGGACTTGCCCAGTGGATATTTTTACCTTCGAACTCTTTATAATGTTCAGTCCATAGTTTTCCAGAGGATGATTCTGGATCATTGATTTCTATCCTAAGTTCCCCTCTGGACGTATTGATAGCGTATTCGGTGATTTTCTCCGTTCTCTTCTCAGCGGCTTTTTTAAGAATACCAACCGCTGTACCGGCTATGTAGGGGGCTCCGGAAACTTTAAGGGAGTCTCCAAGGGTAGAGCCTGCAGGCAGAGTATAACTTTGCCCATTCACCTCTACGCTGATCTCATTACTCGTAATCGGCACCTCATTTTAGTATTTTCCATACTAAGAGGTGACAGCATATTTATATTTCTTCTGCAGCTTTGATCTTCTCTTCTTCTGTGAGCTGAGCAAGTACGGTACCTGGTTCCCCTAGTTCCACAATCTTTCCATCACGCATAAGTGCTACACGGTCACAGATCTCGTTTACAAAATCCATGTCATGAGAAACTATTACAAAGGTTTCTCCGATCTCTTCTCTGGCTTTAAGGATGGAGTTTGTCACTGATATCTTGGTAATGGGGTCCATGGTCCCTGTTGGTTCGTCCATAATAACGATCCTTGGCTCCTTGATAAGGACCTGCGCAAGTGCAATTCTATGCCGCTCTCCTTCACTCATTTCATTGGTCATTTTGGGCAAAACAGCTTTTGCCTTATTTTCGTCAAAACCTGCTGCCTTGAGAGTGATTAAGGCTTTTCTAACCCCAAGTTCGAATGGAAGGTCCAGGCTGATGGATTCTGTAAGGTTGTCTATTACGGAGCTGTGAGTATAAAGCCCATATTCCTGGTGCAGGAATCCCATGTATTTTGTTGCCCTGCCTTTGTTATCAACCCCTAATTTAGTCATGTCCACCCATTCATCTCCGATACGTACTTCAACTTCTCCTGAGGTTGGAGGTAAAATTCCCATAAGGATTTTCGAGGTTGTAGTCTTGCCTGCTCCACTTAGCCCGACAAGTCCGAAAATCTCTCCCTCCTTCACGTCAAAAGAGATTTTGTCCACGGCTCTGACCACGCCCCTGTCTACTGAGATATAGCGCTTTGCCAGGTCCCTTACGCGGATAATAGGTTCTCCTACCAGAGCATTCTTTTCCTGCCTGGTCAGGGATGCACTTTGCATAAAGATCGCAGAAACCTCAAGCGGATCTCCTTCCTGGATTACTTCACCGTTTTCGAGCAGGATCGCCTTATCTGCCAGGTTTTCAATAACTTCCGGCCAATGGGAGGTAAGGATCATGCTCATATTGTAGCTCTCCACTGCCTTAATCATAGCATCGTGAACCAGCTTTGCAGTCATGGGGTCAAGGGTACCTGTAGGCTCGTCAGCTAACAGGAGGAGAGGGTTTCTGACAAGCTGTCTTGCAAGCACAACTCTCTGTTTTTCTCCACCGGAAAGCTCCCTTGCCACGTGCATCATACGGTGGCTCAGGTTTACCTCCTCGAGGAGTTCAATCGCTTTTTTCATGGCGTCTTCTCCCTTATACCCGATTTCATTCAGGGAGTTTATGACGTTTACCAGAACTCTTTCATCCCCATAGAGGGCAAAGGTTCTCTGTAGCATAATTGCAATGCGTTTGGCGATGTCTTTTCTTATCGGGTCGTAAAGTGAAAGTTTTATAAAATCAGCTTCGTACGCCTCAAGACTTTCGCTGCATACCGGGCATTTCTGGCCGATTTTGCTTGGACGTTCTATATACCCGCATTTTTCACAGCGAGCTAGATGATAGATTACTTCACCTGAGATATTCTCAAAAGATTCGGTCCCGCGCAATACATGCATCAGGATTGTTTTCCCGGATCCGCTTTTTCCCAAGATCCCAACGACTTCCCCTTCGTTGATACTTAAATTTACATTTTTCAGGGCTTTGAAACCGTCAAAGTCTACAGTTAAGTTTTTAACTTCAATAAATACTGGCATGCATTTTCCTCCGCAAATTACGAGCTGCAAATAAATTTAAGTAGCTTTCTTCTGCCTGCCTGGGCGTATCGCTCAAGAGTGAAAAGTAATTACTTTAAAGTGAATACCGTATTAACCTAATCAATAAATTTCACACATATGGGCAACAATTAGATAAGAGTAAACATTAGATAAACATAACGCATTATTTTGTCACTGTGAACATCCAGAACCAACATTAGTTGGTAAATTTAGTAAATTTTTGCTCGTTATAATCCTTTTACCACGTCCACAACTTTTATTATATCATCGAGCACCACATCGGCTGCTTCTCTGAGCGCTTCTGGTCTGTCGTCTCCCTGCTGGGTCGTCATTATACCCACATCTGCTGCCCTGAGAGCCAGAATATCGTTAATTCCATCCCCTACCATAACTACTTTATCATACCTGTGTTTAAGTTCAAGCACCACTTTTTCCTTTATAATTGAATCTGCAAAGGCAAAGATTCTTTCTTGCGGGATATTTACTAATTCTGCAAGTTGCACGAGAGCAGACATTCGGTCCCCGGATGCTATGTATATATCCACTTCCATGGCATGGAGCAACTGGACGGTCTGCAACGTCTTACCGAATACCTGCCCTCCCGTACTGAGCACATATGGTATTCTTCTTGCCTCCGAGTCCACTATAATACCTGCCGCAAGATAAATGCTGTCAGGGCAACGGGATGTAACTGCCTCAAGCACATCATGCACATCTCCCATAAGGAGAGAAGCCCCTCTTATGATCTCAGAGGCAACTTCCGGGATAAATATTCCTTTTGAACAGCTTACACCTATTGAAACTCCGTATTCCCTTATAAACTCAAATAAAAACATATCCCTTCTCGAGCTCAGGATTATTTCGTTATCGGTATTAAGAGCTACAAGGCCGCAACCGTTTTTCTTCGCGACAATAGCAGTGCTCTCTATGTTTTCAAGGATATTGCCGGTGCTGGATTCTTTTGCAACTCTGTACATGTGGAGAAGAGTTCCGGCACTGTCAAAGACCACTGCAATTCTTTTGGTCATGTAAATTGATTAATCTATAAAATAAAAAAATCTTTGTAAAAACCCGGAAAATGGATGGGAAACAGAAATTTATAAAAATAAATGAAGTGGAAAAATTAAACTTACATTTATAAGTTCTTTTATATGATTGATGCTCCCGAAATCAGGACCCCGGCAAAAAAACCGAGAATTGCTCCTGAATTCAGGAAGGGCAGCCCTGCCTGAGGATTGCCCCTCATTACCAGGATAGACAAAAATACATGCCCTGCAAGAGTTCCCAGCATTGCCCCAAGTACAGGGAACGAGAACCCTCCATTTTCGAGAAATACATTTGCGGAAACTACCAGAAGAGTGGGCATGACTGCGTCTCCAAGGCCCATGAAAAAAGCTTCACGTTTTTCTCCTTCTTTAAAACTTTCCTTAATGAATGAATAGTTTGAGTTCTTTGGGATTATAAAAAGAATAGGAAGTTTAAGGTCCATTACACCTTCAGCCATGGCTATCATATGTTTTGTCTTATATACCGAGATGGCATCATAGACTGCAAGCAATATAAGAAGGACAACTACAGGGAGAACGGAAAGAGAGATCCCTATCAGGGCGCTGACCCCACCTGCTATGCAGACCCCCAGAATATCGATTACATACCACTCCGGGTATTTGTAAAGCAATACTGTCAACCCTATAGAAATCAGGAGTGAAGCGGTATTTTCAAAGCCTGCGAAGGAAGGAATAAGGGTAAACAATGCAAAAAATACATAGTAGAGAGTACTGACTATAGCGAGATATATAAATAAGCTGATAATCCATTTCATGTTTTTCTTTATTGCAATCAGGACAAAAAGCGTAAAAACAAGGATCATCATAAGATAATAAATAGAATTGGAAACCTGTGTCGGGTCCTCAAAAGCCTGCATATCATTTATTTCCATTGGCGTTGATAAAAGAAGGGCTAGAACCTGCACAATCAGAATTAACCCTGCCATGGAAAGAATCGGCAAATAATCTTTAAGTGAATGTTCGCTCGAACTCAAGTACTAAACTCCTTATTTCTTGACACTATGCCTTTTCTATTCCTTTATATATTTACTGTATCCTCTGTCTTCAATATTTATATCACTTAATAAATAATCACTTCAACCAATTTTCCGCCCCAGCAATGGTTTTTAGGTTACCTTCGTCTGGATTTACAATTATTTCTGAGATATCATCTTGAGATAATTCCCCCGCTCCTGTTAGTTTACCTGACAGGAGTCACAGTAATCCTCTTAAAGGTATTATCTTGTTTTTTTGACAGGATCAAGGGAAAAAATAAATTAGGGATAAAAGATACATAAATAGTTTATGCAAAAAATCATATAGGACCACTGTATAAAAAAGGAGCAAAAATAGAAAAAGAATAAATATGGAAATGCGATAAAAATAGAAAAACAGTATAAAACAGTATAACACGATAAAAATAGAAAAACGGTATAAAACAGTATAATACGATAAAAATAGAAAAACAGTATAAAACAGTATAATACGATAAAAATAGAAAAACAGTATAAAACAGTATAATACTTTAATGGAATTATCTCCATCTAATAACTTTCCGCCGGTATTGAGGAATTTGTGGTTTTACACGAAGTTTATGACTGCATAAGGAGAATTTCCATAAGTACGTTAGAGGTATACAATGGAAACCAGAGACACAGTATTCCTTGTTGTGATGGTTCTGTCATCTTTCCTTCTATCCTTCGAATGGCTTAGAAGGTTTACATACAAACCCACAAACCCTTTCATCGACCCTTTAATTATTCTATCTATTATGGTTCTGGCCGGAACGTTATCTCTCATGCTCATCTCTATCAATAACAAACTTCAGGATTTTGAAGATAAGATGGAAGCAAAAGACCGTTCCCTAAGGGTTAACATGGAAAATTCGGACACAAAAATTGTAGAGAGGATGAATGAGCTCTCAAGTAAAGTTGATAATGCAGTATATGAATTTAACCGCAGAAAATATCACTGATTTCTGCTCATACTCTTATTTTTTCCTGCAGGGGTAAATACGGTAAAATACGGCAAGGTTTACTCTAATATCTATAATCCATTTATCTATGATCCGTTTTCACCTTTTTCTTCCGGTTATGGCCTGGTCTTTTAAGAAATGAGATATTAAAGGAAACATCTTCTAGTGTCGCGTCAATAACCAGACATTGAATGATTATGAATGATTGTCATCTGTTTCATATGACGCTTTCCTTTCTGTATTTTACCTTCAAACTGCCCCTATTTCCATTTCCCCCTATTTCCATTTTCCCCTATTTCCATTTCTCCCTATTTCCATTTCTCCCTATTTCTATTTCCCCCATTTCTATTTCCCCAATTTCCATTTCCCCCCTTTCCATTTCCCCCTATTTCTATTTCCCCCAGTTTCTATTTCCCCCTCTTTGTCTCAGGACGGTTTTATAACTGATTTTATCGTTAATCAACGATTTTTTGTGTAAACTCCCGGGGGTGTTCATTTATGAAGATCTCTCCACGTCGGACAATAGGAAAAACTTATATTATTTAAAGGTTCTATGACGCAAATCCCGGTGCAGACAGATTTCATTAAAAAGAAAAGTAAAT
Source organism: Methanosarcina sp. WWM596 (assembly GCF_000969965.1). Lineage (GTDB taxonomy): Archaea > Halobacteriota > Methanosarcinia > Methanosarcinales > Methanosarcinaceae > Methanosarcina. The sequence goes on along the minus strand of NZ_CP009503.1, from coordinate 482,305 downwards.
ATACAGGTTTTGTAGAAGAAATCCTAATTTCCATTTGAATTAGATTCAATTTATTAACACGATTATTTGAATAGTTAATAAATTATGATATCCAACCCAAATTAATTGTTATATTGATAGATCATTTCGAGCGCAAGATCCACGAATTAGCAAAGTATATATACCGGAGGTCCTGTAGTAAGGGAAAAACATCTGGCATCTAGACAAATATAAATATATTCAAATTGACATAGTGTATCGTAAGTTATTATTACTCAGAGTTAGTATATTGATTACCTTGTGTAAACAGGTAAAGAAGGAAAGCTAATATGCACCTCAATCTGGAACCTATTGGCATTATCAAAAAAGTTGCAAATAAGTCGGAGATTTTAATTTATTCTGATTTTGAGCAGGTTATACGAAATATCGTTTCCAAAATAGGAGAAGGAGCTGAGATGGGCCAGAAACTTCTGGTTATCCATAAAAATAATAGCAAAAAACAAATAGATGGTCACCAAGTCCAGGTCACGAAGGCGACGCTTCTTGAAAGGAAAGGAAACCTATTGACAATATCCAAAATAGAGGCAAATGAAGATTCTGTAATAGATGTCCGACTTGATCTTACCGCCTAACAGCCATTGACTTCGACATATGCCGACAAAACTTTGAGATTCCTTGATTTTCTCCTTTTCTCCGGGATAGCCCCGGTTGAAATTTATGGAGTGTTGAATTTGGGATGGAAATTCCAGAAAGCAGGATTTACTGCAATTATTTTTATTACAATTCTTTTTTTTCTGCTGAGCAGTGGTTGTCTAGAAGAAAAAAACGCCGACTTTGAAAAATCCAGCAGTGGAGCTGAAATAAAAAGCAACTACTCTGCAGGACCTGAGACGGATTTTCCGAAACGGCAGCTATCTACTGTTGTTGCTGCTTATATGGTTGGAAGTGACCTTGAGTCTTCAAGCGGATATGCCAGCAAGGATATCTTTGAAATTATTGACGGAGCCTCCACACTGAACAGGGAAGATACTGAAATTCTGATAGCTTATGGAGGAGCTTCTGTGGAGGGATGGAAGGGCATGACAATCGCAGCGCTTGATGACCTCAGAAAGGACGGAGAAGATGGAGTCATAGGTAATGGGGGCAGCTACAGGAAAACATATCCCCATGCAAACATGGGAGATGCCGCAGGGCTTGAAACCTTTCTTTCGTATCTCCGAGAAAATTATGAGAGTGAAAGGGTCCTGCTTATTTTCTGGGACCATGGAGATGCTTACAGGGGGGTTTGCTTTGACGAAAATCATGGTTACGACAGGCTGGAGCTTCCTGAACTGAGTGACACTCTTAAAGCTTCTGGAATGCATTTTGACCTTATCGGTTTTGATGCCTGCCTCATGTCCACCCTTGAGCTTGCAAGAGCAGTCAAGCCTTCTGCAGATTTTATGCTCGCCTCAGAATCAATCGAACCCACCCACGGCTGGGACTATGTTGCTTTCATAGGTTATATCTCAGAGAATCCAAACGCCTCTACAGAAGAAATGGGCAAGGTCGTCATCGACAGCTACCTGGAGAATCCCTCTCATGTGCCCCCTAGAACTCTTTCTCTCCTTGACCTCTCTAAAACCGATGAAGTACTGCAGAATGTAGATTGGCTTGCAGAGGATATAGGTACAAGCGTTTCAAACTCAAAAGGGTATTGTGGGCTTGGGGCATCTATTACGAAAGCCCGAAAGTTTGGAGTAGAACCAAAGAAAGGTTCTGAAATCTCAATGGACCTTAAGAGTTTTGCCCTGAGAATCGAAGAGGAAATCCCGGAACTTGAAGGCAGGTCTGACGCTCTCATTAAATCGCTTGAAGATTTTGTTATTTACTCAAGGCAGGACGGCACAATGCCTGATGCATATGGTATATCTGTATATTCCCCCCAAACTCAGGACAACTACTCTACATATTACGGCAGGGTTTCCATTTCAAAAGCCTGGTCGGAATTCCTTGACGGCTACTCAGTGAGAACCTGTGCAGACTTTACAGAACCCGCCATCTCGAAATCCGGAGATTCCTTTTCAGTAGAAGACAATTCAGGGCTGGCTTCAGTAGACCAGGTTTACTTTATAGACTCTCCAGAAGGCCCGGTTCTCATAGGAAGAATACCCCTTACCTGTTCAGGGAGCACAAACTATAGCCTCCCTGCCTGGGGCGGGGAATGGATATTTATAGAGAACTCCAAAACAGGGAAAAGCTCTCTTATTTATGCAGCTTGTGGGGGAGAAAGCGAGAATGGAAACAGGATACTTACTACCGAACTGGGACTTCAAAGAGATGGAGAGTCCAGATCCTGTCTTGCCCAGCTTTATCTGGACACTCTCAACGGGACTGTCAAAGCTTACATGAATCCCTACGAATCCCTGGATGACGGAAACATCCTGTTCTCAAAAGAAGTACTTGAACCGGAATCCGGAGATATTATCACTGCGTATGCACCGGTCTACGGAGAATCCGGCATTAAGGACTGGACAGCACTTGGCAGGCTTAAGATGGATGAAAATACGACTTTTGTCTATGACTTTCTGCCTGAAGGGACCTATTATACCGCACTCTATGCAGAAGATTACCGCCTGAACTTCAATATGAGCGAACCTGCGGAGATTATCCTGGGATAATTTCCTGAAAACCCCTTTTTTAATTTCCCTCCATCTCAAAAGGCCGTTAATCTGACGGACGGTTTTTCCGAGCCATTAGGCTTTGTACTCTAACTTTGTCTTGACTTTCAAAGATCGTAAAAAAACGATAACAATAGACTATATAGTTAACATTTTAACAGAAAAATGGTCTGTCTGATGGTGATTTTATTCAATTTCAATACTTTTTTGTCTTTTAAAATCGCTATGCTTAGAGCCTGTAAACTTTGCAATATTTTAGGATTATATTTACATACCAGTATCGCAGCTACGAATTTTCGTGATAAATAAGACCATTTTTGGATTTAGTTCCTTGGGGGCCATGGATTTTCGTTATCTAACGGAGTATTCGTCACACATCTTTGAAAGATGAATTTGTCACAAAACTGCTCCATGCAAAAATACTTATAACCTGCGCCAGACAGTGATTTTTAACTATGCTGTGTAAGACAGCTTTAACTTCCCCTATTTTAAAGAGCCGAACTGTGTTATTTTCGAAGTCTACAAAGTAGCAATTTGAGGAAGTCCGAACTATTTTAGGGGAGCGTCCCTATCAAAACGTAGAACTATTTTGAAAATCTGATAGAGAGCGTGGATAAAAAAACCAGAATATATTATTATCTGTTTGCCTTGAAGCTGAGAGTCGTTCAACGAAAACATTCCTTTTCAGACAATTACGTATCCTGCAAACGTTCCCGATGTAACTTTGTTTTCGGATCTGATTGACGGTATTTGTAAACGTATAGAAGAGATAGGGATTCCTCTTAAGGAAATAACAATTGTTTTTAATCGAGGAAGGAACTCTACAGATAACATAGAACACGTTTTGGATAAAATGCACGTTGTTGGGGCTTTACCTTCTTCGATGTGCAAAGATTTATTCCATGTTCCTTTGTCCGATTTTGAAGAAGAATGGGAGAATGGAAAAAAGAATATCATCAAAGCTCATCGCGTAAACGGAAACTGGTATGGTAAAGGGTTTACTGGAGTCATAAAATACACTGAAATTACTAGTCGAAAACAGATACATGAGTGGGAAATTAAAAAATCTGATATCCTGGAGAAGATTGAAGAAATAGGCTCAAAACTTAATCGTAAAGGAAAAGGTAGAAAAATGACTGCAAAAGGTCTCATGAATCGTGTTGTTGATGCAATTCCAAAGCAATATAGAGGTCTCTTTGATTACAATGTCGTTGAAAAAGAGGGAGCGTTACAACTTAATTTCAGTTTAAATGATGATAAGGAAAAAGAGTTTCTTTTAGGGATGGGAAAGACTGTTGTGTTTACTGATAAGGAAAATCTTGCAACAAAAGAAATTGTGGACATGTACGATTCTCGAAACATGATTGAAGAGGATATAAAGTGGCTGAAAGACAAGTTATTGATACCGGTAAAGCCTGTGTATGTCAGAAAGGATGTGAAGATCAGAGCTCATGTATTTCTCTGTGTAATGGGGTTACTGCTACACAATTATTTGCTTCATTTGATCGATGACCAGGAACTAACAATTCAAAAGCTGGCCGAGAATCTTGAAAAGATAAGAATGGGATTAGTATACAATGGAAAAGGAGGGGAAAACGCAGAGTTTGTCGTAGAGGAAATGAACAAAGAAACTGCGGAGATCTTTACAAAACTTCAACTTGGGGAGTACATCCCAGGTTGAAGTCGCCAACTTGATTAATTTTTTGGTAGACTGTAAATAATCATAGCCAAGAGCCTTTGTTTCTTAATATCTTAGAAACTCCGGTTTAAAAACGTACAATATTTTATTAATATGATCTATCTAAAATTAGGGAAACTTAAATTTGAGTTACCCACATGAAATAGCGAAGAGCCAAAAGAGTTTCATATACCAGAGGGAAAAAATATGGGCACGGACATAGGAGATCTTCTTCAGAAAAGAAAAATAGAGCTTACTGACCTCTCAAACCGGGTGATTGCAATTGATGCATTTAACACCCTTCACCAGTTTTTGAGCATTATCCGCCAGAGGGACGGAAGTCCTCTGGTTAATTCAAGCGGAAAAGTGACCTCCCACCTCTCCGGCCTGCTCTACAGGACAGCAAGCCTGGTTGAAGCCGGAATCAAACCTGTATTCGTTTTTGACGGCAAACCCCCCGACCTGAAATCCGAAACCCTGAGCCGAAGAAAAGAAGTAAGGGAGACTTCACTGGAGAAATGGGAAAATGCAAAGGCAGAAGGGAACCTTGAAGCTGCTCATAAGTATGCTCAGGCGTCTTCAAAGGTTGACCAGACCATTGTTGAAGATTCCAAATACCTTCTCGGAATAATGGGTATTCCCTGGATACAGGCCCCCTGTGAAGGAGAGGCACAGGCTGCTCATATGGTTATTAAAAAGGATGCAGATTGTGTTGCTTCCCAGGACTATGATTCCTTCCTTTTCGGAGCCCCGAGTGTTGTCCGTAACATGACGGTAACTGGAAAACGCAAGCTCCCTGGAAAGAATGTATACGTTGATGTTGAACTTGAAATGATCGACCTCGATGAAACCCTCGGGGTTCTGGGAGTTAACAGGGACCAACTTATCGATATTGCAATCTGTGTAGGCACGGATTATAACAAAGGCCTGGAAAAAGTGGGTCCTAAAACAGCCCTTAAACTAATTAAAAAGCATGGAGACATCCATGCCGTGCTCCGGGAGAAGGGAGTAGAAATCGAAGGGCTGGACAATATAAAGGAACTTTTTACCCATCCTGATGTTACGGACGACTACAAAATCAAATGGGGTAAACCGGATTCCGAAAAACTCATCAACTTCCTCTGCGGGGAGAATGGCTTCTCTGTAGACAGGATGGAAAAAGCTATAGAACGCCTTAAAGCGGCTTCAGGTGCAAGGCAGAAAACCCTTGACCAGTGGTTCTAAATAATTATAAGAGATAAAGAGGTATTTCTATTTAAGATTCTTTCTTTACATATTCCTTACATATTCCTTACATTGTCCTTACATTTTTTATAAATTGAATCCATTCCCTGTGAAAGTATCTTCGTCAGAGATATACAGGCAGGGAGGTCTGAGCCTGACAAGACAAGAAATCGAGCATTCAGGAAAAGAACACTCATATTCCCATGCCCACGGAATTGTGGACCCCGGACTTCTTTCCACAGATAGAGGGCTATATGCTATCAAATGGTCCTTTGTTGGCTTGATATTAACGGCGCTCTTTCAAATTTATGTCGTATGGGTTTCAGGAAGTGTAGCTCTTCTTGCCGACACCATTCATAACTTTGGGGACGCCGCAACTGCAATCCCGCTGGGTTTTGCCTTCCTGCTCTCCAGAAAAAAACCCAACAAAAGTTATACTTACGGCTACGGCAGGGCAGAAGATCTCGCAGGTCTGTTAATTGTTTTCCTTATTTTACTCAGTGCAGCAGTTGCGGCTTATGAATCAGTTTCCCGGCTTCTATCTCCGCAGCCTGTTGATTTTCTATGGGCTGTGGCTGTAGCCTCAATTATTGGTTTTCTGGGAAATGAACTGGTAGCAAAGTTCAGGATAAAGGTAGGAAAAGAAATAGGAAGTGCTGCCCTTATTGCAGATGGATACCATGCACGTGCAGACGGGTTTACCAGCCTTGCCGTACTTTTTGGAGCCCTGGGCACCTGGCTGGGTTATCCTCTCGCAGACCCTATAATCGGGCTCCTAATCACGATCGCAATCCTCCACATAGTATGGGACGCAGGAAAATCCGTATTTTCCCGCATGCTGGATGGGGTTGACCCTCAAATTGTGGATGATATCCGACAGGTGGTAAGCCAGGTAAAAGATGTAAGGGATATTACAGAGATCAGAGTACGCTGGTTAGGGCACAGGCTTCATGCTGAAGTTAATATTGCAGTAGAATCCGGACTCTCTGTTAAGGAAGGGCATGAAATCGCTGTAAACGTCAGACATAGGATGCTTCATAGTCTAAATTACCTGTCAAACGCGGTTGTACACGTAGATCCCAGGGAAGCGTCCGGAGAGGCTTATCATCAGCTTCCGGAACACGAACCTATATCACCTGCTAAGTCTCATTGAGACAAAGTATTAGAAAATGAAACAAGGTTAAAATAAATTATTTAATATCAGAGTTTAGATATCTCTGCACCACTGTTTTTCGCTCGAGTCATCATTGTGATTCCACCTACCGATTCATCAAGCATTTTCTGGACTTCTGCCTTAAGCTGCCTGCCTTCTTCCCTGTTATCTACAAAAGCATAAACTACAGGCCCAAAAGAGCTTACTCCAGCTCCGTAACTCCGGCTGCGCATAAAAGAGGCAATGTTCTTTACGAATTCGGGCCAGATCAGACTTTCCCTTTTGTTAAAACCCACTGTCTGGACATGGTTTACCGCAGCTCCGAAATTTTCGATGTCGCCCTCTATTACTGCAGGCATCATCTTCATGAGTACCATATGTGCAACATCCCGGACTTCCTCTATCGGAAGGGGGCAGAATTTCTGAAACACATTGATCTCTTCCTGGTCGTGCATACCCGTATCATCAGGAACTGCAATAACTACATCCCAATCAGGAAAATCTTCTCTGAAAAGCACAGGACCCGGCGGCACCCTGCTGGCGGCGGAAGGCATGAAAGCCCCCTTGTCTTTGAACCTGTGCCCTCCATCAACTATGAATCCACCTTTTTCAAAAGCAGTTACTCCTATGCCCGAAGTACCTCCTCTTTTCACTGCAAATGCAAGTTCTCTAACACTTTTTCCAAGCCCATACAGTTCATTCACAGCTGCTGCCACAACCAGAACAGCCTGGGTACCTGATCCAAAGCCCACATGAGGAGGAATCAGTTCTTTTACATTAATCCGGATCCCTTTTCCTTCAGGAAGCAAGGCTTCTACGGCTTTATTCATGCGGTCGGCAAATCCCTGCAGCCCCTCGATATGGATTTCATCAGCTTCTGCTGCGGTAACTGTTATGTTCGGGGAGGAAAGGGTCAACCCTGCTCCCCCGTCCATTCTTCCGATCTCACCGTTCATATCGATAAGGGTTATGTGAAGCCGAGAGGGAGTAGTTATTTTGATCATGTGTAGTACAACCTCGAAGAACATTTAAAAATATTATAATACCATAATTATCTGCATTTTTTATTATAGCTACTGATATTTAATCTTTTTAAAAAAATCCTGTCTGGAAAGCCTGTATAATTTATGAAAAACGAGGCAGCAAACTCATTAAAAAAAATAAAATTAGACCAAACAATGGCAAATAGTAAAAACTTCAGAAGAAAAGAAAGGGCGCAAACAGGAAGAAAAGAAAAGGGGAACGAAAATTCAGGTGGTTCCTGATTGGAAGCTCTAATACCAAAATATCAACCATGTAGCAGGAGACATGCGAAATCTAAAAAGAGAGTAAAAGAAGCAAAAAAAATTGAATGAAAAATCAAAAAACACTGATTTTTTCGTTAATACTTCCTTTACTTACGATTGCTCTTTACTTCTCCTTTACCGTCACTCTTTTACAATTAATGATTTACCTTTCATCTCTTCAGGTTTAGGGACCCTAAGAAGCTCCAGGAGGGTGGGAGCAAGGTCAGACAATTTTCCGTCCTCAAGGGCTTTTACTTCACCGTTTCCTGTGTAAATGCATCTGACAGGATTTGAGGTATGGGCTGTATGCGGCTCTCCGGTGTGTTGATCTTCCATCTGTTCGGCATTTCCGTGGTCTGCAGTGATAAGTGCTACACCTCCTGCTTTTTTCAGAGCTTCTGTAATCCTACCCACGCAGTCATCAACGGTTTCTACCGCCTGTACCGCAGCTTCAAAAATTCCGGTATGCCCGACCATATCCATATTTGCAAAATTGAGTATAATTACATCATACTTTCCTGACTGGATTCTCCTGACCACCTCATCCGTAACTTCATATGCACTCATCTCGGGTTTGAGGTCATAAGTGGCAATTTTTGGTGAAGGAATCATGCAGCGGTCTTCTCCTTCATAGAATTTTTCCTGCCCGCCATTCAGGAAAAAAGTCACATGGGCATATTTCTCGGTTTCTGCAATGCGAAGCTGGACAAGCCCTTGCTTGCTAAGTACTTCTCCAAGCACATTATCCAGTTTTTCAGGTGGGAAGGCAATAGGCAAATCCAGGGTTTCATCATACTGTGCCATGCAAACATAGTGAACCTTCGGGCGTTTTTCCCTGGCGAAACCTTCGAAGTCCTCATTTACAAAAGCCCAGGTAAGCTGCCTTGCTCTATCGGGCCTGAAATTAAAGAAAATTATTGAATCATTGTCCTGTATGACTGCCTTGGGATTTCCTTCAGGACCAGTGACTATAGTAGGTTTTACAAATTCATCATTTTCCCCCCTACCATAGGCTTCAGAAACTGCAGTTTCAGCATTAGGAGCTGTATACGGAGCAACTCCGAGAGTCAGGGCATCATAGGCAAGCTGTGTCCTCTCCCAGCGCTTATCCCTGTCCATTGCGTAGTAGCGCCCTGAGACTGTCGCAACCCTGGCACTCCCGCTCTTCTTACAAAAAGCATCAAGTTCCTTAATATCTGCAAGAGCAGCTTTGGGGGGTACGTCTCTCCCATCCAGAAAAGCATGTATATATACTTTTTTTAGCCCTTTTTCCTGTGCAAGGTTGATAAGGGCATAAAGGTGGGTCATATAACTGTGAACGCCTCCATAAGAGACAAGCCCCATGATATGCAGGCTTGAATCATTGAGCTTTGCGTTCGAAATTGCATCCAGCAAAACAGGATTTTTAAAAAAGTCACCGTTCCTAACAGAGAGGTTTATTCTTGTAAGGTCCTGATAAACGATTCTCCCTGCCCCTATATTCAGATGGCCGACTTCAGAGTTTCCCATCTGACCTTCCGGCAGACCTACGGCTTCTCCAGAGCATTTTAAAAAGCACCATGGATATTCTTTCAGCAGGCTGTCGAGGTTTGGAGTCCTGGCTGCCAGGATAGCGTTTCCTTCTTTTGCTTCCCTGTAGCCCCATCCATCAAGGATCATGAGCATAAGAGGTCTTCTTGCCTGAGTCATATAAAGGGAATTCCACACCTGTTCATAAATAGCTTGTTATGAAACTCCATAATATCCAGCCATAAGATTCTCTAATAGCTTATAATGAAAAATATATGTTATATATTAATGATGTATTAAAAATTTATTTACTGTCCGTAAATATAAGTATTAATAATTACATATTTATCCAAAAGGTAAAAACGAGAACACAAAAACGACCCGTGTCTCTGTTAACATCTATAGAAATGTCTGGTTAGGTCTCCGGTAACAGGTAGGTGGATTGACCTTTAGGATTGTTAGGAGGATGATTATTATGAGTGAGGAAATTCAAGACATTATGAATCTTACGCACGTAAAAATCCAGGATTATACGGCGAACCCGGCTCCCCTGGGTTTGATGGCTTTCGGAATGACAACTGTGCTTTTGAATATACACAATGCAGGCTTCTACCCTATGAACGCGATGATCCTTTCAATGGGCTTTTTCTATGGTGGGATAGCTCAGGTCATTGCCGGGATCGAAGAATGGAAGAAAGGCAATACATTCGGAGCCACAGCTTTTACCTCATACGGATTTTTCTGGCTCACTCTGGTAGGAATTGTCCTGCTTCCGCAGTCTGGAAACTACTCAGGATTGGCAGCTGAGGCATTCCCATTTGCTGCATACCTCTTCATGTGGGGAGTTTTCACCTTTTTCATGTTCATAGGCACTCTGAAAGCCAACAGGGCATTACAAGTTGTTTTTCTGACTCTTGCGATCCTTTTCTTCCTGCTTGCTGCCGGAAACTACCTTGGCAGTGAGGCAATACTCAAAATAGCTGGTTATGAAGGAATTATCACAGGGCTTTCAGCCATCTACGCGGCCCTTGGCCAGGTGCTGAACGAGATGTATGGTAAAAAGATGATTCCTCTCTGAATTTGCGGAATAAAATCACTTAATTTCAATTATTCACTTTCCCTATATTGGGATCGTTTTCCGGGCTAAGTGTCCGGATTTCTTTTTTTTAACTAATATGTGTTTTATCCTCATTATCCTCATAATCCCATTATCCTCATTATCCTCATTATCCTCATTATCTTCATTATCCCATAATCTTCATTATCCTCATTATCCTCATTATCCCATAATCTTCATTATCCCATAATCTTCATTATCCTCATTATCCTCATTATCCCATAATCTTCATTATCTTCATTATCCCATTATCTTCATTATCCCATTATCTTCATTATCCCATTATCTTCATTATCCCATTATCTTCATTATCCCATAATCTTCATTATCCTCATTATCCTCATATCCTCATTATCCTTATTTCTGGGAATCTTTTTTTAGAAAATTATATTTAATACTTATTAATATATTTATAACATTATATAGAAAGTTCAATGTGGGAGGCTGAGGAAAATACCATGAATGTAAAAATTGATTGGAATGAAGTCTGGAAAGAAAGAATAGAATTCCAGAGCAAGGCTAGCCTCAATACCGACTGCTCCAGTATCTGGCAGAAAAAAGAAAACACCAGGAAATTCTGAGAAATGTCTCTGGAAAATAAAGATAGGGTTGAAAAAACCCTAACTGGAATGGCCCTTACCTCCGAATCCAGAGTTCTTGACATTGGAGCAGGCCCCGGACGCCTGGTAATTCCTCTTGAGGAGAGGGTTGCGCATGTAACAGCAGTCGAGCCTGCAGAAGGAATGATGGAGGTTCTGAAACAAAATATCAAGACTTATGGAATCAGGAATATTGACTGTGTCTATAAAGACTGGGAAACTGTTAATGCAATATCTGACCTCTGTCCCTCCTATGATGTCGTGTTTGCATCTTACTCCCTGGGCATGAAAGATATTCGGGCTTCAATCCAAAAAATGGTTGACGTATCTTCAGGATATGTTTACCTATACTGGTTTGCAAGAGATACTTCCTGGGATATACACTCTCGAAACCTCTGGCCTATCCTGCACGGGCACGAGTATAGGCAGGGTCCAAAAGCAGACGTTCTTTACAACGTACTCTACGATATGGGAGTCTATCCTGATGTGAAGGTTTTTCCTTTTGAGCACAAAAACCGCTTTGAAAACATCGAAGAAGCTCTTGAGCACTTTAAGCCTCAATACGCTGCATTTTCACCTGAGCAGGAAGAAATTCTAAGGTCCTACCTTCAAAAGATGCTGGAAGAAGACAATGGGGCTCTCGTGCAAAAGGGCTGGAGCACAAGGGTGAAAATGTGGTGGAAAGTCTCTGCCTTTTGAAATAAGAATATTTCGAGTACAATCTTTCAAATATCCTTTTAGGACAATTTATATATACGAATATTACTGCTAAAAATAGTTTGCGAAATCAATATATATATTTTTTTCCAAGTGATTCCTCCCTAGAAATGTCCGTATCAAAGGTTTGGACAAGGTTTTTTTGCCCTCCGTAAAAACAAAGAGGACAAAGTGTTTTCTCCCTTTTTTGTCTGTGTTTTTTCCCTTTTTTGTCTGTGTTTTTTCCCTTTTTTGTCTGTGTTTTTTCCCTTTTTTGTCTGTGTTTTTTCCCTTTTTTGTCTGTGTTTTTCCCTTTTTGTCTGTGTTTTTTCCCTTTTTGTCTGTGTTTTTTCCCTTTTTGTCTGTGTTTTTCCCTTTTTTGTCTGTGTTTTTTCCCTTTTTTACCTGTGTTTTTTCCCTTTTTTACCTGTGTTTTTTCCCTTTTTTACCTGTGTTTTTTCCCTTTTTTGCCTGTGCTTTCTTCTAAACTCTAGGGCTTGCTCAAAGAGCTGAGAATCAGGTCATCCATAAAGGTCCCAAAATCTATTCCCGTGCTATCCAGAACCTTAGATTTTACAAAAAATAAGAATGTTATCGTTATGAAAGTTGTCAATCCGGCGACAACCCCATTTTGGGTCATTTTTGTTTTTACGAAGGTTAAATATTCGTTTTAAATTCACCATCGATACTCAGAGTACAGGGTTAATCCTGTAGAATTACACGTTTTTGTGCGCGTTCAAGTTCTTAGAATAACGTATCCCGTTGCATTTTTTAAGAAGTCAAAGATCAGATAGTTTATCTGTATAAATATAATTGATAGATAATTATGTTAATTATTAGTTTAATGATATACAATTTGTCCAGTAAAGTATTAATTATACAGATCTATTGATATTATAATGAAATAATAATATTTAAAAGTCATACAGTATTAATTTCATGGACTCCAATGTATTTTCTGGAAATTTAGAGCAGATTTTCAAGTACATAAGAACTAAAGCTCCTGAATACAAAGAGGAAAATGCCACTCTCGAACTCCTTAAAAGTTCTGTTTTAGTTGCGTTCTCTGGTGCACTACGGATACATCTCGCATTTTTACTATTCCATATTCAATCAAGCATACTAACTTGCATTGCAGGTGGTCTAATAATTTATACTGTATACACACTTGACAGAGCTTTAGGAGCCGAGGAAGATACTGTAAACCGGGCGGAACTGAATGGCTCGAATAAAAAAGTTGGACTCACGGTTTCACTGCTGGCTTTTATGATAGGAACTTATATACTAGCAAAAGAGGGAATGCTTGCACTTGCGTTCATGCCCTTCATAACTGGCTACCTGTACAGTAAAGGAATTAAAATAGGAAGGTTCGCTTTGAAACTAAAAGGAGGACTTGGAGTTAAGAATATTGTTGTGGGGCTTACATGGGGCATTTTTATTGCAGGTCTTGCAGGCAGTGGATGTGGAAACCTGGTCCCTATCGTTCTGGTTTTTATTTTCTTTGGAGTTAAAGTATTTATCAACTCTGCCATATATGATTTCAAGGATATAAAAGGAGACACTCTTGCAGGTCTCAAGACTCTTCCCGTAAGCCTTGGAACACAGAAAACCCGCAATCTTCTTACTGCCATGCACCTGCTTTCTCATCTAGCGCTTGGGATTGCCCTTATCCATGGAGTCCTTGCTTTCGAACCCCTTATAGTTCTCTATAGTTTCATTTGCGGACTTATATGTATCCAGAGCTTTACAAATTCTGAGGACGAGAAACTTTCTTCCCGAAAACTTGAAAGGACCGTTCTTGTAGACGGGGAATCCACTTCTATTCTTGGACTCAAGATGGTTGCAGGCGCTCTGATTACATAAAGACCTGGCTGTACAAAAGATACTAATTAAAAATATAATAAAAAACTCGATCTGGTAATACATCTGGAGCCTGATGTTTACATTAAGACATTTACAAAAGCATTATACGGAAGATAGAGAGCCTTGTAAGACAGAAAAATTCATATTACCCTTATCAATAGGCCTTAAAGAGGTCAGACTGAAGATCAAGCCTCTTCATTTGAAGATCAAGCCTCTTCATTTGAAGATCGAGACATTTAGCCTCTTCATTTGAAGATCGAGACATTTCATTTGAAGATCAAGCCTCTTTATTTGAAGATCAAGCATCTTTATTTGAAGATCAAGACCTTCCATTTATACTTCCAATTCAATTATTCAGCTTTTTTCTTTTCAGACTCTCAAAACATCTGCGAACATAGGAAATTACAACCTTTCGATTTACAGATTCTTAATCTCAACTGCATTCTCTTTATAATGTTTAAAAAGGTCTTCTCCCCATTTAATGGATGAAGAATCAAAACCCACAAGGTCAGTTCTCGGGTCAAAAGTTCCGTTTTTGAAAAACAGTGAGAGTGATACAAACCTGTCTGTTACGACAAAAGCTACCTTTGCGCTGTCGTAGACATGGAAACTTGTGTGTTTGTACTTAAGAAACTCTTCAATTTCAGCGCTATGCTCACTTTTTAATTTGAAAAAGACATTTGGCGTAACAATTATGGAAATAGGGATGTTCCTTCGGGCCATCTCAAGAAACATCGATGGATAGCTGGGAAGGAAAATGGATGTAAAACCCATAAAACGGCTGGCAGTCAGGACATTTTCCATGAATGCTTTATGAGAGTCATAAATATGTTCATGTTCATCCTTTACAACTCTACACTCCTTTAGATCCAAAATTCTGTTTAGCAACGTCTCGGGAACTGCTCCAAGGTCATGGTCTCTCCAGAAGTCTTCGTTTGCTTCTATAGCTGCCAGAGTGTCAAGGAAAGGTTTGTAATAGATGGCTGAAACTTTTCCCAGGGAAGTCAACTGATACACTCCTTCCTGTCTGACAATTAGATTCGCATTTTCCATTTCTTTCAGGCGAGGTAGAATTTCCGGGGATCTTACATCGAAGTAGTCCCTGATCTCCGAAAGGGTCCTTGGACTCTCCTTAAGTAAAAATCAAATTGCGTGCGGCCACCCCAACCTAAAGGATGGGGTATGCTGATGGGCCGCCCGCCCGGTTATTCTGGTACTTAGAAATCGTCAATTTTCC
This sequence comes from Methanosarcina sp. WWM596, assembly GCF_000969965.1. Lineage (GTDB taxonomy): Archaea > Halobacteriota > Methanosarcinia > Methanosarcinales > Methanosarcinaceae > Methanosarcina. The sequence continues at coordinate 467,304 of NZ_CP009503.1, read as the reverse complement.
GTTGCCTAGACTTTAATCTATATGATTGAACCTCTGTTTTCGGTTTTCCCTGCGACTCCTTAATGTAGTGCTTGATTGTGTCAGCGGTTACATTTCCAACGGATCGATAGAATTTACCACTTGACCATAGACTTCCACCCCAATATCGTGTTCTCAGTTCAGGATGAAGCTTGAACAATCTGTAAGAACTACCTCCTTTCAAGTATTGAACCACCTCTGATAGAGAGGTGCTTGGGTGGAATTCCAGGAACAGGTGAACATGATTATCTACAACTTCCAGAGCATGGATTTTGTAGCCTTTCTCTGTGCAAATATTGTGGAATATAGACTCGCAATCCTTTTTAACTCGTTTATTGTAGAATATCTTGTATCGATACTTAGGCACCAACACGATGTGGTAGGTAATCTGACCATAGCCATGGCTAAAACTGCGCAATTCCAACGCTTATCACATCCTAGCCATAGGTAGCTGGAACCACCTGTGGCTATGGTGTCAAAAAACCTCATTTTACAAAAAAACGATGATTGATACAGTTTAAGCGAATACAAAACAGCCAGCGAGGGTTCACTTCATCCCCGACCTGAAGGTCAGGGTATTCGTGACCCTCTGCACTCCCATAGTAATAAGATGTCTTTTCGTTTTTCAGAGAAGGTTAGGATGCTTAAAAGTCCAATTGATTTCACACATATCAGCCCGTGATTATTAGTACTGTTTCTGGAGAAATTTGAGAGATATTATGGAAAAGTAAGTTCTCCGGCTTTTATTTGAAGTGAAGGCAAATTGTTTTTTGAAATTCTTTTCATTTTTTATATTGAATTGATGTGGCAGTTATATCAGAGTGATATAATATTGCTAGAATGATATACGAATTCAATATATATTATCTTTTTCAAGAGTAGACTTGATTCTTAATAATTTATTATTGAATTTAGATATTCTGTGTAACAGTCTTTCGAAAACATAAGATATCCGGTTGAAAAAACGCACATGACTTTCAAAAAAAAGTTATTATAATAAAGATATAGAATTATTCTACCAATATACAGTTTAAAGCTGCATACTCAGCACGCCGGTTAAAAATCATAAATAAAAAATTGAGATTTAATGTAACCGTTTGATGAATTGTTAATGAAAGTATGCAGATCCAGCAGTGAAGTAAATACAGGATGTGATATATTAATAAATTAATAAAATTTGCCATCCATTAACCCATATGTACAGCACTTGATTAAGGATACATAAGAGCTTCAACTCCGGCAAATCTCTTATCTTTCAAACCATGCTATTCTGAAAATAAGTAATAAGAAATAAGCTTAAAATGAGAATGTGCCCTGCTTTAGATGCAGGGGTACTCGAATTTTTACATTGAACTCAAGTGTATACCTTGAGTAAGTGTATACCTTGAGTTATTCTTTATCTTTATTGATATTTCAATGAAGAAAATGCCGCATACCTGTAAAAACCAGGGAAACTCCAAGTCGGTTTGCAGTATCAATAACTTCGTTATCTCTGATCGACCCACCGGGAGAAACAATATAACGAATGTAATTTTCTGCTGCGTGGACGACGCTGTCATCGAAGGGGAAGAAAGCGTCTGATGCCATTACACATTCTGACATAATCTTCTGGCAGTACTCTTCAAATGGTGCAGCAGGCTGCTCACGTTCGTAGATTACCCTTAGATTTTCAACTGCCTTTGTGGCTGCCAGTTTGCGGATCGAGTCCACCCTGTTAGGTTGCCCTGCTCCCATACCCAGTACCATGAAGTATCCAGGTTCGTATTCGTGGGCAAGGGTCACAGCATTGGATTTTGTGGCTTTGCAGGCTTTAAGGCAGAACTCCGAGAGAGCGCGCTTGTCCTCAGGATAGGAAATTTCAGTAACAGATTCCCATTTTTCGTAAATCCCTATATCGCGGCTCTGCTTAAGCATGCCTCCAATTACATACTTGTAGGTATACTCCATCCCAAAAACCTCCCTAAGTTCTGGAAGTTTCAGGAGCCTCAGATTTTCACTTTTATTTTTCAGATATTCAAGAGCATCGGGCTTGAAGTCAGGAGCAAGGATAATTTCTACGAATTTCCCGTTCAGAAAAGTTGCAGCTTCGAGGTCAAAAATCTCGTTTGTACAGATTATGCTTCCGTAAGCCGAAATCGGGTCTCCGTCCCAAGCAGCCTGCAGAGCTTGCAAGAGTGTATCTCCAGTAGCAAGTCCGCACGGGTTATTGTGTTTCACAATAACAACAGCAGGAGAAGTGTTTCCCAGTTCTTTGACCGTCTGAAGGGCGTTGTCGGCGTCCACATAGTTGTTGTAAGAAAGTTCTTTCCCGTGCAACTGGGCAACTTTTGCCAGGCTCGGACCTTCAATTTTAGGGTCTTTAAAAAAAGAGGCTTCTTGATGCCAGTTTTCCCCATAGCGAAGTTTCACGCCATCGGAAAATTTCAGGCGCAGTACCTCTTCTCCAAGCAGAGTCCTGCTCAGGTAAGTATCAATGGCTGCATCATAATCAGCTGTATGCCTGAAAGCTTTAACCGCGAGGTCAGCACGGGTTTTATCGGAGATTACTCCACTTGAGCGCAGTTCTTTAAGGACATGACCATAGTCCGAAGGGTCAGATATCACTGTTACCGAGCGGTAGTTCTTAGCTGCCGAACGGAGAAGGGTCGGACCCCCGATGTCTATGTTTTCGATGGCTTCTTCAAGTTCCACACCCTCTTTGGAAACCGTTACTTCAAAGGGGTATAGGTTTACAGCCACCAGATCGAGGAGAGAGATATCTTCTTTTGCAGCTTCCTCCATCTGTTCTTTGCTGTCCCGCAGGCATAAGAGCCCGCCATGAATTCTCGGGTGGAGAGTTTTGACTCTTCCTCCCATCATCTCCGGATAGCCTGTGACTTCCGCGACATCGGTAACCTCGATGCCGGCGTCGCGAAGGATTTTCGCAGTCCCACCCGTTGAGATGATCTTCACGCCAAGTGCTTCAAGCCCGCGTGCAAATTCCGCAATTCCTGTCTTGTCTGAGACGCTGAGCAGTGCCCTTTTTACCAAAAAATCACCAATATACTTGGTTTAAAAATTATTAGCTATAAAACTTATGGTTTACACGTTATTTTATTAGTAAGAAACTTTTTTTTATTGAAAAAATCAGAGTTTAACTCCTCAAATGCAATATTTCGGTTAACATTTAATCATGAACCTCTTGGAGTTCTAGTTCTTTAAGTTTTTGGTATTTTGTGAACTATCTCACGCTAAAGCATTGAGGTTTCTTACATCTAGATCTAGATTTTGGCCTGGAAAAGGTAAAATAAAAAGAGATTCAGTTTCCTTTGAGAAAATTGTTCTTATGGCTGGGGCAGGGAAAATGAAAACAATAATGGAGTTTTTTGATGCCTGAAAAAAAACCGACGAAATCGACCTCTAATGAGCCCTGGCAGGAGTATGATATTCCTGACAACAGGCATAATTTTGACCGGGTATGGGCTCATTTAAAGGAAGAGTACCCGGATGCAAAACCTTCTCTTAACTACAGCAACCCACTAGAACTTCTTGTAGCAACTGTCCTCTCTGCTCAGTCAACGGATGTCCAGATCAACAGGGTGACTGAAAATTTATTCAAAAAATACAGGACTGCCGAAGACTATGCCAGCGCAGACCTCAGGGAACTTGAAATTGACATTTATTCTACAGGGTTTTACAAAAACAAAGCAAAAAATCTCAAAGCTTCCGCGCAACTGATTATCGAGCACTATAATGGAGAAGTGCCAAAGACAATGGGTGAACTGATTACCCTGCCAGGGGTCGGGAGAAAAACAGCGAATATAGTGCTTGCCAGGGCTTTTGGGATAATAGAGGGTATTGCCGTGGATACCCATGTAAAAAGAGTCTCTAGAAGGCTTGGATTTACCAGGCACTCCGACCCTGAAAAAATCGAACAGGATCTGATAGCCCTTACCCGAAAAGAAGACCTTGATTCAATTTCCATGACCCTGATATATCACGGGAGGAAAGTTTGCCAGGCAAAAAAACCCAGATGCCGCATTTGTGTTGTAAAAGAGCTGTGCCCTTCAAGTATTATATTTATCGGGGAGTAACAGAATTCTGCTAAAAAGCAGCTTCTCCCACTATCTGGAAGAAGATAGCTTTTCAAAAATGAGAAACGATTTTTGCTCAAGCTTTTTTATTGAAAAGTTTCCCAAACCCGAAACTGATTGCCAGTACTGCAAGCGTTCCTACTGCAATTGCCAGGACTTCCCCGCTCTTCCCCATGCCTTCAATTGAATAATCAGGCATTGGAGAACTTACTGCAGGTTCCATTTCTTCAATTTGGGTCATTTTCGATTCATCAATTATCTCTCCGGCAGCACTTTCAAGCCCGTCCGGGTCGGGAGATGCAAGAAAGGGGGCCAAAACCGAAAGTAAAAGTGCAATTGCAATTCCAGCATAAAGGAATTTCATATTTGAGTTACCGCTCATGCATGAGTCTCCTTCTTAGATTTTTCCGGTCTGTCAGTGAAACTGTCTTCAAGCAGATCAGGGCGAGATTTTGAAATCGCTGTGATTACAACTGCAGTGATCAGCCCTTCTCCGATGAAACCAATTATCAGGTGATAGGTGCCCATTGCAATGAGACCTGGAACAAGGGGGAAAATGTCTGCAATCCACATCTGAACTGCGCAGACAATTGACGAGATAAAGAGCCCAAGCCAGGCACCTCCAAAGGCTGCGATGATTGTGCCCATACTCTTACGAAGAACAACATACGTATAATATCCCACAAACCCGGAAACAACTCCCATGTTCAGGATATTTGCGCCCATTGCGGTGATCCCGCCATCGCCAAAGGCAAACCCCTGAACAAGCAACACAAGCGTAAGTACGAGAACTCCTGCCCAGGGGCTTCCGAAAACAATAGCAACAAGGGCTGCCCCGACCATGTGTCCACTCGTTCCCATTCCGATAGGAATATTCATTGCCTGGATAGCAAAGATTCCTGCTGCAAGGGCGGCAAGAACTGGCACTTTCATTTCATCAAGTTCATTTTTTGCCCACTTCATTGACATTATAATAAATGGAAGGGCAATTACCCAATAGACAATTGCCTGACTTAACGGCATAAAAGAATCAGGTATATGCATTTTTTTATTCCTCTTTTTAAACCTTGTTTTTTATAGATTTCATTTACACTGTGAACATTCCATATCCCTTGTTTTTCAGAATATTCATTACATAAAGAATAAAAAACCCAAAAAGTCAAAATTTGTTAAGTATTATCATGTGAATTATTACAATTAGATATCTATTATGACTGTTCCTAATGTGTATTTTGAGAGTCATTTTCAGGAGATTTTCTGTATAATTTTAAATAATTCAGTATTACATATATACATTTTGGTATTATTTTATTTGATAATTTTTTTTATGAAATCTCCTTCAGTGTTGGCATAATTATTTTTTAATCAAATTAAGTAACCTTGGATCTTCCATCAAGTCGAATAGATATTCATCTAAGAAAAGTTGGTGTTAATCCACATCAGTCCCATTTTTACTAGCTTTTTGATCCCTGAATGATTGCTTTTATAAGCATTTGAGTAATATGTGCTCATCAGATTTTAATTTTTGGTAATATTTATTATGAAAAAAAGTAATATTTGTATATTACCATATATCCAGTATTATATGGAGGAGTATTTATGGACTGCAAGGAAGTTATTGCCAATTACTGGAATTTCAGGTCTTCCACCTACACAAACGGAGTAAATGGCTTTGATGAGAAAGAACGTATGGTCTGGAAACAAATCTTTGAGAATTTCCTGGCTTCCGGCAAGCGTTTAAAAGTACTGGACGTAGGAACAGGCACAGGTTTTCTCGCCCTCCTTTTTGCCGAGATGGGGCATGAGGTAACAGGCATAGACCTCTCTGAAGGCATGCTCGAGAAAGCAAAGCATAACACAGATAACATGGGTCTAAAAATTGAGTTGTTCCATGGAGATGCGGAAAATCTGCCTTTCGAAGACTGTTCCTTTGATCTGGTTGTGAACAAATACCTTCTCTGGACCCTCCAGAAGCCTGCATGTGCTGTTAGCGAGTGGAAGCGCGTCCTCAAACCTGGAGGGATGATCTTTGCCATAGATGGCAACTGGTTTGATCCCCGACCAGATCGGTGTATCAAAAGAATAATTTCCGAGTTAGCAGAAAGCTTTGCGAAGAAAAACCAGTACAATCTGGTATTCAAGAAGTCTTACAATCCGATAAGAAATTCTCTTCCTTTCTATGAGAAAATAAGCCCGGAAAATATCTCCCACATCTTTTCCGAAACCGGACTTGTGAACACTGCAATAAATCCTCTCCTTGGGGTGCAGAAGTTTCAAAAAAACAGACACTCGTTCTTACAGAGACTTCTCAAGAATAACTCCATTTTTCTGGTATCAGGGCAGAAAAAGCAAGAATAAGCTTTTTGCCCCCAAACTGCTTTTTTGCCCCAAACTGCTTTTTTTGCCTCGCCCTATTAATTAGCTGGATTTTTCCATAAAATGCCCTGACATTTTTATATCATCGTTGTTAACAATGATATTTTATTTATAGTCACACGATCCTGACGATATTTACCATTTGCTTTTACATTTTTCATCTTGTTTTTTTTACTTAATGCAACAAAACTTTTTAACATACATACTTGTCCAAAATTGTAGAAAGCTTTTTATTCCAATTCAAAAAAAACTAACTATAAATTAAAAACAATTTTATAATTTTTAATATATAATAAAGGGGAAAAATAATAATGGAAAATAACGAGGGATATGGACTCATGAACAGCCTACTGAACGTTGAAGGCAACTCTTTTTCAGCCCTATTTCAGGAATATGAGCCGCAATTATATGACATAAGGTCACACATATTGCATTTTTACGATAATATTAAAGATCGAGATTTAAGTATAATTGCAGAATCAAACCTGGAAGAGCTCTACGAGATATTTTCCGAGCTCGATGATCTGGGACATCTGGATGTTGACAGTACGATTTGTGAGTGTGTGCTTCAGGACCCGGTAATTCGAGCCTTACTTCCTGCAGTCCATTCCAATTACAGCAATTATTTTAGCCTTCATGAGACCCAGCTTGCACGAAAAATTCTTGAAAATGGAAACCCCTGGGAAGTGCTCGAATCCTTTCCCCTGTATCCAAGATATAAAAATCTGATCAATACCCATTTCCAGAATTCCTCCCGGATCAGGGTTCTGGCTTTTATAGGCTGTGGTCCCCTTCCAGTTACCCTGCTGCTATTAAGTAAACTATACGGCATTCACTGCATCGGAATAGACAAAGACCCAGAAGCAGTAGCTCTGGCAAAAAGCTGTGTAAAGCACTTTGGTCTTGAAAAAGAGATCAATATTATTGAAGGGGATGAAACTGTACTTTCAAAACTTGAATGGGGCTCTGTGCTCATAGCAGCTCTTGCTGAACCGAAATCTCGCATTTTCCAGAATCTTCATACAATAATCAAAAAGAAAAAATCCAAGAATGGTAAGCCTATTTCCGTGTGTTATCGGAGCTATACAGGCATGAGGCAACTATTCTACTGGCCTGTCCTTCCTGAGCATACCCGGGGGTTTCGGAAAATAAATGAAATACACCCTTCCTGCCGGGTTAACAACTCCCTGGTCTTCCTGGAGTGTGAATAACATCCCACAAATCGAAACTGCTTCCTTAGTTGCTGAGCTTCGGCAGATTTCTGCTGTGGTAAAGGGGTCTGGAGAGGAAGAAATTCAGGAAAATACCTCAGGCGAACTGTATACCTTATTTAAAAAGCTGGACGAACTCGCAGCCCTGGAAATAGATGAAAAGTCTATTGCTGTAGTCGTTAAAAGCCCGGATTTTGATGCTCTGATAGATTCGATTTCCCGTTTTCGGTTTATATACAATCTGAAACTTGAAAACGAAAAAGCAAGAAACCTTATTGGAAGCTCCAATCCATGGGAAACTCTCCGAAATTTTACATTTTATCCGAACTACCTGCAGCTTGCCAGGACCGAATATACAGGTTCCGGTCTGAAGCCCGGAGACTGTATTCTTTTTCTTGGCAGCGGTCCTCTCCCTCTGAGTCTGATACTGCTCTGCCGCGAATACGGCCTTTTCGGAATAGGAATTGAACAGGACGGAAAAAGGGCAAGTATTTCCAGAGAGGTAATTGCCTGCCTCAGGCTTTCCGAAAGCATCAAAATAATAGAAGGAACCCACTTCAATCTGCCACTTGAAACCAGATGTGACCTTTATATGGTCGCCGCTCAGGCCGAACCCAAAAAGGAGGTGTTCGAACATCTCGCAAAAATACTTCCCGAAGGGAGTAAGGTTTCCTACCGCCTCTATGAAAAAGGTCTCCGAAGAATCCTTGAGGGGAATTCCTTCCTCGATCTGCCGCCAGGATTTGAAGAATATCTCAGGGTTCAGCCGGAACCTCCAGTTAATAATACGGTTGTATTTCTGAAACGAAGATAAAAATCTCTGGAAACTGCAGGAAAAGAGTTACAAAACCATAAATAGGTTTCAAAAACCATGATACTCAGTTCTTAAAAGATTTCATGCAGCAGACCATTCAGACATAAAGATGGACACATAATATACAGGCTACACCCAGAAGCACAAAAAGGACATCCGGGGTTCTGATTTTAGTTTTGTAATAAGATTTTTCGTACCCGCTTCCGTAGCCTCTGCAAAGCATGCTGATATAGGTTCTTTCCCCCTGCTCATAGGAGCGTATGAAAATTGAGCTCATGCTGTTTCCTACCTGCTCGAGGACCCATCTCTTCGGAACATCTTTGTTCCAGATATCAAAGAGCCTTGTCTGCTGTGCGATCCTTATCCTTTTAAGGACGGCCCAGAAAAGAAAGAGATAGCGAACCATCATGCTCAGGAGCAGGGTAAATTCCCTCGGGATGCCTATCCTATCTGCTGCTGCAACCATATCTCTCAACCGTGTAGTGGAAGATAGCAAGACGATGGATGTTATGCAGACAAGAAATTTCGCAAGCAGTGTGCTCCCAAAGGCAAGCCCCTCATAGGTTATGCTTAGACCTAAAGGCAGGTCAAGAGGGTAAAGAGTATAATTTTCTACGAAGGAAGGTCGCAGAAAAGGCTGGATAAGGGCAATTCCAAGCCCGAAAGGTAAAATTGCAAGAATACGGAGGAAAAAGTACCTTAGATCCAACCCTGCAACAAGTACAAGAACCAGCAAATAAACTTCTATGGCAAGAAGGCGAACCATATTTTTATCGTGAATCCTGGGCAGGCTAACTACATAAATAATTATAGCAAGCGCAAAGAATAATTTTACCCGAGGATCAAGCCTGTGTATGGGGCTGTTTTTATAGGATTCACGTTCAATATCAGTGAGAGTTACCATTATACATTCTCCAGTAAGAAGCCTTCTTTTTGGTTTTCACTCAAGTCCAGCGGTTTTCTGTCCCGAGCTTATGAGCTTCAGGATTTCATCTCTGGCTGCTTCGGCTGTAATCTGTATGTTTACATTGAGTCCTTCTTGCTGGAGCATTTCGAAGACTTCAGCCACTCTCGGAAGTTTTAAATGTGCTTTTCTGAGAAGTTCAGGGTCACTGAAAATAGCTTCCGGGCTTCCGTCAGCTTCAAGTTTCCCGTGATGGAGTACGAAAACCCTTTCCGCAAAATAAGGGACAACATCCACATCATGGGTTGAAAGAAGCATGGTGATCCCGAGTTCTCTGTTCATTTTAATTATAAGTTCCAGAATTCGGGCTGAACTCAACGGGTCAAGCCCTGCTGTGGGTTCGTCAAGCACAATAACTTCCGGGCGCATGGCAAGAATGCCTGCGATTGCCACAAGTTTCTTCTGTCCTCCGCTCAGATGGTGCGGAGCCCTCTCTTCAAAACCCGTAAGTCCCACCATTTCCAGAGCTTCTTTAACCCTGGTTTCTACCTCTACTCTGGACAGGCCCATATTGATCGGTCCAAAAGCTATGTCTTCTTCAACACTCGGAGCAAGCACCTGGTCATCAGGATCCTGAAAAACTATTCCTACAGCCTCCCTGCACATCCGGACATTCTTTTTAGTAATTTTTTCTCCCTTTACCAGGACTTCTCCAGAAAGAGGGCGTAAGATCCCGTTAAGGTGCTTAAAAAGGGTGGACTTTCCTGCTCCGTTAGCCCCAAGCACTGCAACTCTTTCTCCCCTGTGGACCTTCAGGTTTATTTTATCAAGGGTGTTAGTCTCCAGGTGAGGGTATCTGTGGCAGAGATCTCTTACTTCAAGGATGGGGGTACCGGTTATTTTAGAAGAATTGCCTGCTTTTTCAGGAATTGCCTCTGTTTTAAGATTCCTCCTGCTTGCCATTTCTTCAAGGATATTTTTTGCTTCATCGGAGTTGTGTGGGGGATTCGAGATGCTCATACTTGAAAACGTCCTGTAAGGAGACCACTACTGACCTTATAATATACCTTTTTTAAAAATAATGTCACAGCTAATGAAGTTATCTTTTTTATGTGTTATGGGTTGTACTTTCCGTTTTGAAGTGTATGTTCATTGCTTAAATTATCTTTAAAGGTTAGTGGATTAAGCTAGTTTGAGAGATAATTATACGCTAGTTTGAGAGATAATTATATGCTAGTTTGAGAGATAATTATATGCTAGTTTGAGAGATAATTATACGCTAGTTTGAGAGATAATTATACGCTAGTTTGAGAGATAATTATACAAATCTTCCCCGCATCTTTTGCTGTGATGCAGCGGGTCATTCTTCACATAGATATGGACTATTTTTATGCAGCCATCGAGGAACGGGAAAAGCCGGAACTTCGTGGAAAAGCAGTTGTAGTCTGCATGCTCTCCGGGCGAAGCGAACTCAGCGGATCTGTAAGCACATGTAATTACATTGCGCGAGAGTTTGGAATCAGAGCAGGAATGCCCTGTTCAAAGGCTAAGAACCTTAATCCTGAAGCCGTATTTCTGCCTGCCAGGAAGGATTTTTACACCTCGGTTTCAGATAGAATCATGGAAATTCTCCGAAACTATGCAGACCCCGGAGAAAATGGAGATTCCTTTGAGCAGATAAGTATTGATGAGGCTTTCCTTGAAATTACCGACAGGACAGAGGGAGACTTTAACCTTGCTTTTGAACTCGAGATGCAGATAAAGAAAGAAATAAAAGAAAAGGAGAACCTGACCTGCTCTATAGGAATAGGACCAAATAAGCTAATTGCCAAGATGGCTTCCTCCGCAAAAAAACCTGATGGGATTACAGTCGTGAGCCCCGAAAATCTGGAAGGTTTTCTCTGGCCGTTGAAAGTGTCCAAACTCTGGGGGATCGGAGATGTAACTGCAAAAAAATTGCAGGAAATGGGCATAGTTACGGTAAAGGACCTTGCAGAACATGATGTTATCAAACTTATTTCCACCTTTGGAAAAGCCCGGGGAACGTGGCTTAAACAAGCTGCGACAGGACTTGATGAATCCCCCCTTAAGGAAAGGGAAGGCTCAGAACAGATCGGGAGGATTGCAACACTGCCTGAAGATACTCTGGATCAGGAACTTATCATTCCACTGCTGGAAAGGCTTGCAGGAGACGTTATTGAAAAACTGAATTCAAGGGAACTCTCCTTCAAGGTTGTAACCTTTACAGCCATAAACTCAAATTTCAGGATGTATACCAGGAGCCGCACACTTAACCATACCGTTTCTTCAAAGGAAGCCCTTCTTGAAGCAACCAGAGAAATCCTGAGCGAATTCCTTTCGGAAAACAGAACTGAACTCCGGCGTGTGGGGGTAAAGGTAGGAGGGCTCCAGAAAAAAAAGGGTCAAAAAAGCCTTTTTGATTATTAAGCCTGAATGCTGTATTGTGCATATGTTTGGGATTAGGTCTACCTCATTATTTGTGTTATTTAGATCCTGTGTTTACCTGGTTGTTTGTACAAGCCAGGAGATTTATCAGGCGAGTTAATGTTTACTCAATTACACATTTATAGTACTCCAGTTAACCACATAATTTATATTTATAATTAGTATATAAACAACATTTGCCGCAGTTAAAAATATTTTAATGATTTAATCCTTTTTATTGTTAACCCCAAAGAGAATTTTTTCATAAAATTTATCAAACAAGAAATGTAATAATAATATGGGTAATAGTTCGAAATTTCTTCCATAACCTGAATTTCGGTCCCATTTTTGAAAGAGGCTATTATTTTATGTAGATCAGCCCTACATGCGGATTTCTTCAGAAAAGTACTTTATCTGAAATTCGCAAAAAATGGCGAAAGAATTATAAAGTGGGTAAGGAAGGACGACTGCATAAGGACGGTTAGGAGAGGGACAATATGATCAAAAAACCGTTTACAATCCAATTTCCGGAAAATCCAGTCAGCGGATTTAGCTGGGACATTGCAACCAGTAACGGCTTACAGATAATGAGGGACATGTTTGTCCCTGAAGATGAGGAAAAGACCGAAAGCATGGGATACCATGTATGGGATATTCAGGTGACTTGCCAGGGAAGTCAAAAGATAAAAGGCACATACAGGAGGGGAAACCAGATAGCAAGCTGTTTTGAAATCAATATTGATGCCGAATAATACATTTTACAGGCCACAGAATCCGGAGCCCTGGCAAGGTCACCTTCTCTGGTAAAAGTCCATCCGCCCTGCCTTGCCGTGGACTCACTTTATACATTATCTGCTTTTTTCCCCGAATTGCGATTCTGGATCACAGGAAATCGGAGGTCTTCAGGGAGTTGCACTGCACAGGACATGAAAAAATAGGAGCTGTAAGTCAAGCCGCCAGGAATAATGTCAAGAAATTAATTAACTGTGGACAGCCTGAAAATTTAACACTGGATTAACACTTACAGAAATTTCACAAGCGGGCAGACCTCTATACAGGCTCCGCAGTGAATACAGCTCTCCCTGATCCAAGCTCTTTTTTCTTTCATTTGAATTGCGTTGTGCTCACAGTGTCCTACACAGACTCCACAACCCTGGCAGAGAACAGCTCTTCTTACCGAGAACTCGACCATTCGCATGAGCTTTTTCAGGGTTTTTTCGTTTTCACTTCTTCCATTCACATTTCCGGAAGCAAAGACCTGGGCTCTCGACTCCCCCAGAGTGACAGAGGCAGCCCCTTCGATGAAAGAAGCTTTCCCTACAGGATAGAGCATTCCGCTTTCTTCAAGAGATTCAAGATCTATCGCCTGACCGAAACTTCCATCCGCAGAAATCCCTCCTGCTTTGCAGGGCCTGTATCCTGTAGCAACTTCAAAATGGAGCTCTCCGGGAGTTTCCTGGGAAGGGAGCAGGGAAATTCCCTTTCTATCCGCAAGCTCCTGAAGTACCTTTGGGTAGCGTTTGTAGCGCCATAAGCCATATTTTACCCATTCGGGAGAAAGCCCCATCCTTTCTGCGTAAGCCAGGAGGTGGGTGTTGAGTTTTTGTGCAAGTTCAGGGTGACTTTCTTCAAGCAGGAAAAAGTCGGATAGGGATGAAGAAGGACAGAGCCAGCATCCCATCCGGTCATACCCTTTCTCATAAGCCGGATTATAGGGAGCTTTTGTTCTGAAGATGTAAAGCCAGACATGCAGAGCTGTCCATTCCTGTATTGGAGACGCTCCAACCTGATTTCCTACCCAGGGGTTTTTCCAGACCTTATTACTGATGGAGCGGGCATGGGATTCGTACTGGCGCTGTCCTATGAAGCTCAGGCAGCCCCCCTCATAATATTCATCAATCAGCCTGGCAATGGGTCCCAGTTTACAGATCTTACAACACCAGCGCGTATCCATTGTCGGAGGCCCGAAAACTCCTATGGACTCCCAGAAAGAATCGCCCGAACTCGCTGTCCGGAGGGTTTTTCCGTAATATTCTGCAACTTTTTTGACGTTTTCAAGGGTTTCCGGAAACTCAATCCCTGTATCTGCAAACATCAATTCATAATCGTCCAGAGTTTCATCCACAAGCTGCAGCACTGCAAGGCTGTCTTTGCCCCCGGAATAAGATACGCTGACTTTCAGGTCCATACTTCCGGAAACGTTTCTTATGAAAGAATGAGCCATCCCTATCATTGAGTCAAGGATTTTCTCATTGGCTTTTACGGCATCATCCCAGCTCTTTCCCGAGGGAAGGGTTTTTGCAGCCACGGGTTCTGCACTCCAGCGTGGTTTTACTGCATTCCCACGCTTTTCATTAATCATTTCCCTGCCTGTCAGCCGGGCTCTTCCGCAGCAAACTACCTCACCTGAAGGGATAAGGACAACAACCTCGTCCTCTTTTTCGATTTCCGGGTCTGCATCAAGGACTCCGGGAGCAAGAATACTTGCCCCTTTTTTCAGGATAAAAGGCATAATTTCCGGCTCGATAACCACCCATTTTTTAAGTTCTTTCCGGTCCCTGCCCTGAAAAAGCCGCCGTGCTCCTTCAAGCCTGGGGAGCAGGACCCATGTGCAGTTTTCTATTTCAAACCTGATAGATGCAAGGACTTCCCCGTCCACTATAATTTCATCCATCCGGTCTTCATAAGGGGCTTTGTTAAGCACCACAAGGTGCCCTTCGGGGATAAGGGGAGCATTGAACTGTTTTTCAGAAACGGAATTTATGCGTTTTATATCATAATCAAAAGCCGGACGAATATCGCCGGGAGGAGTGACCTCAACTTTTTTTGCTCTATTGCCGCACCCACACTTTTTTCCGAGCACAGGCACATTGCAGGCATCGCACCAGTGCAGGAGCATTTTGCCAAGGTATACTGGTTTGGACATGTCATGCAGATTGAGCGAGGTTCACCTTTAAAAGGCTTTGGCTTCTAATCCGATTTTGGAGTATGCCCCATTTTATAGTTTGGACCAAAGTTCTGACCAATAGAAACCTGAAATATCTCTATTTTTCCCCGTTCCTTTTTGTGTAAAAAGACAGACGAAAATCCCATAATTATATACACTTAAACCCATAAATATGATTTATAGGGGAAATATAATGGTAATTATAAAAAAAATCGACTCTGAAGCATTCGGAAAAATTCTTTTAATTCATTACGGGACAATGGGCCTGGTTTTTGGTTTCTTCACAACAATCGCTGCTTTTATGGGATTTTCGATGCCAAAGAGATCTGGGATTATGTCTTTGCTTTTCGGAAGATCGGCTATACTCAGCCTGCCCGTGTTTTATGGAGTTTCAGGCTATATCATAGGGTTTATCGCTTCTAGCCTGTATAATGCTATGATAGGTTCGAAAAAAGGATTCAGGGTAAGAGTCCTGCAAGAACTTTGACATCAGGGACGAATTTGAAACGCACTTCTCTGAAAAAGTACATTCTGAACAGAACTTTTCTTATTTTTTCTCGGGCATGAATCCGGCTTTTATTTTTTCCACACGCCTGCAGATTTTTAAAACTTCTCTGCGGTCCGAACTTCGGATAACCACTTTTCTGAGCAGGCCGAAACTTACGTATTCAACAAAGGTGAAGGGCACCTCCCCTCCAGATTCGGCTTCAAGGAACATGTCATACAGATTGAGCGAGGTTCACCTTTAAAAGGCATTGGCTTTTCCTCAGAGACTTCTTATCTAAACTCCTAAATGATTCCATATATATAAGTACCAGACTCAACAAGCAAGGATCATTAATTACCAAATAATGTTAAATATTCATTATTCAATAGACTCAAAGTAAACAGTGAAGACGTTTTCATTCATTTCAAGCTCACTTTTTAATTTATCCGCACGTTCCTCAGAAATCCCACTATCTGGGTGATCTGTAATGATAACATGGCAGTAGACGAACTTTTTAACTTCAAGATTATATTTATTTAGCATCTCAATAAAAAGTTCATTGTGAATGTTTTGTTCCGCTATTGTAATTATGTAATAATCTCCTTTTTTAGTTATGTAATAATTTCCTTTTTCTAAAGCCGGAGTAGCTTCAGTCCAATTTTCGTCTCTCAATTCACTTTTTACATCCAGTATATTATCTTCATCTACTATTATGTAGTAGTTATCCGGCATATCAACCGTGAAATCCAGTTTATATCTAGCTAAATTATAGTTTTTGAGAATCGATTTTGCTTCCTGCTCACTAACCTCATCTCTAAATTGAATGATTAAACCAGCTACTTTTCTCTCTTCTTGTCCAGGAGTTACTGTTGGAGTAAAAATAGTCATTTTTACAAATAATCCAATAATTACTACAAAAATCAGAAAAATAATAAAGAAGGTGATCTTCTTATTTACTTTACTCATATTAACCACTCAAAAATATGGCATTAATCCCGTTATATACGGCTAATTTCAGAACCAGAGGCTTCAACAGTTTGTGTATCAGATCCAACAGGCTACAGATTACCAGTTGCCAGCAATCCGGTTATCCAGGTCCTTCATTACTTTTTCCCGAGTTTCCATCCTCCATACAGGTAGGTCAAGCTCCCCAATAATCCGAAGCCTGGAGTAGAGTTACTTTTGCTTGATTCATTTTCACCCGAGCTATTACCACTATCGGGTTCTGAATTATTATTGTTTGAGTTATTGAGTTTGATATCGTTTATTTTTTCAGAGGATGATAAATTAATTTCTTCAACTCCTATATCTTCAGTTGAACTGGGGGTTGCCCTTATACTTTGATCAGTCATATCATAATCTGCAAGATGCCCAATGACAACTCCGACAGGATAGTTTATATTATATTTTCCTGCATTCACAGTAGCTGTAACTTTGTTTGTGGCTGTGTCAATTATAGAGACATTGTCGCTTTTGGCGTTTGTCACATATACCTTATTTCCATCTGGAGTGACTGCAACTCCTAAAGGCTTAATTCCTACAGGAACGGTGGCTGTAACTTTGTTTGTTGCTGTGTCAATAACAGAAACATTGTTGCTCCGTTTATTTGTCACATATACCTTATTTCCATCTAGAGTGACTGCAACGCCACATGGACCGTCTCCTACCGGCGCAGTGGCTATAACTTTGTTTGTAGTCACATCAATTACAGATAAGTCGTTGCTGCCTGTATTGGTTATATACACCTTATTTCCATCAGGACTGATTGCAACATCAGTAGGATAGTCTCCTACAGGTACAGTGGCTGTAACTTTGTTTGTAGCCGCATCAAGCACAGAAGTAGTGTTATTGCGGCTGTTAGTAGCATAGATTTTTTCCCCATCCGGTGTAAATGCAACGTTATAAGTACTCAACCCCACATTAACCGTGCTCACTACACTGTTTGTGGCTGTGCCAATTATAGAGACATTGTTGCTGTCATTATCCACCACACTGTAGCGATTCGTCACGTAAACCCTTGTTCCTGTCGGATCGACTGCAACCTCCCGAGGATATCCTCCTACATCCACCACAGCTTCAACCTTATTTGTCGCAGTGTCAATTACAGAGACAGTGGTGCTTGTGCCTGACAAGTCCGCCACATACACCTTTGTTCCTGCAGGGTTGATTGCAACTCCAAAGGGCCAGCCTTCTACAGGTACCACGGCTGTAAGATTGTCAGTTGCTGTGTCAATTACAAAGACAGTGCCAGTGTCGACTCCAAGACTCGTAACATATGCAAATGGGTCTGCACCTGCTACACCAGCCAATATTAAAATCGCAAGTGCAGTTATTCCCAAAGCTTTTATAACGGTATTTTCTTTGTGTGCTTTGTTAGACATTGCCACAAATGGGAATGGAATAGAAAATGTGTCAATATTTATTGTTGATATAATTTTACTTTTCATCTTTTTTCACCAAGCAGTATATACCTTTCATGCCAGTGTTATTATCAAAAAATTTGGACTTTGGATATTTTTCTAAAATCTTCATTAATTTAAGTCAATTTCAAGATAAAAAAATGAGTTGCAAGACGAAATAATTTTCAGGGTAAAAATATTTTTTACCGTCTAATTCGCTGTTTAATTAGTATTTTGTATCTTGATTTAACAAATATATTAAAAAGTAATGAGAATCTCGATAAATCCCGCTTTTTGGTTGATTATATAAAATGTATATGCAGCCTTTGAAGCTAGAAGTTTATCGAAATCTCTGATAAATTTTAGTGTACATATATGCGTTTAGTTTCTTTCAAAATATGGTGCATCAGCTGCTATAAAACTTATCATGTGCGCATTGGCATGCTTAAAAGCTTCCTCAGCAGTTACAGAATAATCTTTTTCTTCCTGTGAACTTACAGCTGGTATCAATGCCATACAAACCAGCAATATTGTTAAAATTAGCGTTCCAATTCCAATTTTGTTTTTAATCATATTTTTTCTCCTGTTTAACACCCAGGAGGCAGAATCAGGCAGGCTTAAATATATGCAAAGCTAACCTAATTATGCCTCAGAACACATGTTTTATGGAGTTCGGCTGAACCTGGAAAGTACATTCCAACTCCATAAATTACTCTTTGTTACTCATTATAAACTTTCTGTGCAGGTTATCAAACAATCTGAAAGGACGTTGGATTTATGAATATATTTCTCAGGCTTAGTACTTAAATAAGACAAATTTTGAGACTGTTGTAAGAATAGTTATATATAACGCAAGTGATTTCTTAAACTTAAAAAATAGAAAATGTTGGTTTTAAGGAAGATACAAATCGTTCAGTCGCATTCGAAAAAAACCTTAAAACATATTACAAAACGACAGGTTCGTTTTTTGCCTCTTTTAATAGTACCTTTGAGAGTTACCTTCTATTACCCCGGTAGTTCACCTTCTTCTGGTTTTTTCCCTTTTCATTGTGCTGTAGTCTTTTTCCGTCCATTCCCGGTTCAAAAAAACTTTGACATCAAGGACGAATTTGAAACACAATGCTCTGAAAAAGTGCATTCTGAACAGAATTTTTCTTCTTTTTTCTCAGGCATGAATCCGGCTTTTATTTTTTCCACACGCCTGCAGATTTTTAAAACTTCTCTGCGGTCCGAACTTCGGATAGTTACTTTCCGGAGCAGGCCGAAACTTACGTATTCAACAAAGGCAAAGGGCACCTCCCCTCCGGCCTCGGCTTCAAGCAGAAGGACCAACGATGTGGCGTGCATCCGGTCAGATGCCCACACGCCCTGGAGAGGGCAGTTTCCAGGTTTCATAATCGATGGAACATTCCTGCCCTCAAAACAGACAAGTTTGGACGGGACACCCTTCAGGTTAAGTTTTTCAGATGAAAGAAATGGCTCGGTTTTAACAGGTGTAAGTGCCGCAAGCATAGGGTCTTTTCCGTATTCTTCAAGCCCTCTAAGAAGGTTAGCCGCGATTTCAGGGATTTTAGCTCTTGCCCGCGCCTTCCCTTCTTCAAGGACTTCCTTTTCAATACATGCGAATTCTGCTGGGAACATAAGCGGGAGGTCCTCACATGCATGGAGAAAAGCAGTTTCAAGTTCTTTGCACAGGTTATCGGCGTTTAACGAACATTCCTTCATAATATCAGGAAAAGTCAGAGAAAGCTCTTTCATGAGCATTCTTTCAAGCCTTGAAGCGTTTATTTCCGGGAACAACTCAAAACCACGACTGACAAAGTATACGCGCCGCGGGCAATTGATATACAGGAGAAGATCAGAAACGCTTATCTCAGGATTCCGTGAATCTGCAGGCATTACATATTAAGTCCTTTTACACATAATATAAATTTTTTGCATAAGATCCCACTCTTGCCTGATAGTAAAACTCCTGCGACAATTGACGAACTCGCATTCGTTAAATATATAAGGGAACGTTTCCTCTTAGATTAAGTAAGTCATGACATCCAACGATTCCTCAGAAAATCTGCGCAACCGTCTGGCAGAAAAAATGGCTGGAGATATCACACTCTCTGAAAAACCCGGAGAGTCACTGAAGAAGTGGAGATTAAACTTTGAGATATCCCAGACCGATATTGCAAATTACCTTAAGGTTTCTCCTTCTGTTATCAGTGATTACGAAAGCGGGAGGCGAAAGTCCCCAGGGACAATGATCGTACGGAAGATCGTGGAATCCCTGCTTGAAGTTGATCTCGAGCGGGGAGGCAAAAAGATTCACACCTACGAATCGATACTTAACGCTGAAAACAGTTCAAAGTCCATCTACTCAACCTATGAGTATACTCTCCCGATACAGCTTGCTAAACTGGTTAACCTTATTGAAGGCGATATTGTCTACAAAGGAATTGAGAAGCCTCTATATGGTTTTTCTGTCATCGACAGTCAACGGGCAGTCCTGGAACTTTCCTCCCACGAATTCCAGAAGCTCTATGGTTGGAGTACGGATAGAGCCATGATCTTTACGAAAGTCAGTACCGGAAAATCCCCCCTGGTAGCTATCCGGGTCACCAACCTGAAACCCGGAGCTGTTGTGCTCCACGGGCTCCGTAAAGAAGAGGTTGAACCTGTTGCAATCAAGATGGCGGAAGTAGACCGTGTACCCCTGGTCACAACTACAATGGATCTCGAGCAGATTGTGCAATTACTGAAAAAATACAGTCAATACTATGCAAGGGAATGACCCCTGAAAGATGCCCTAAACACTCAAAAACAGGTGAACACATGACTATTGGAATTGTATCATACGGTGCTTATGTCCCGAGATACCGTATAAAAATTGAAGAAATCGCCCGGCTCTGGGGTGATGACGCAGAGGCTCTTAAAAATGGCCTCATGGTGTACGAAAAATCCGTACCTGATGTCGATGAAGACGCAGCAACAATTGCAGTTGAAGCGGCAAGATACGCAATGGCAAGAAGCGGCGTAGATCCCTCCAGAATAGGCGCAGTGTACACAGGTTCAGAAAGTCATCCCTATGCTGTAAAACCAACAAGCACTATAGTAGCCCAGGCTATCGGCGCAACCCCCGAAATGACTGCAGCAGACTTTGAGTTTGCATGTAAGGCAGGAACAGCTGCAGTCCAGGCATGTATGGGAATGGTGGGTTCCGGAATGATTGACCTTGGCCTGGCTATAGGAGCTGATGTTTCCCAGGGTGCCCCCAGTGATGCCCTTGAATACACTGCCGCAGCAGGAGGAGTTGCCTGTCTCATCGGAAGAAAAGAATCAGAACTTGCCGCAATCATTGAAGATACATACTCATTTACAACAGATACTCCTGACTTCTGGAGAAGAGAAGGAATGCCTTACCCCGAGCACGGAGGACGTTTTACTGGAGAGCCCGGGTACTTCAAACATGTGACAAACGGCGCAAAAGGTCTTCTTAAGAAACTCGGGACAAAGCCTGAAGATTATGATTATGCAGTATTCCACCAGCCAAACGGGAAGTTCCCGAGCAAAGCTGCAAAGATGCTGGGATTCACAAAAGCCCAGATTACTCCGGGACTTGTAGTTCCAAAAATAGGGAATACATATTCAGGATCCTGCCTTATGGGAATCGCTGCAACTCTTGACCAGGCAAAGCCCGGGGACAGAATTTTTGCAACCGCTTTTGGATCCGGTGCAGGGTCTGATGCCTTCAGCATAACAGTTACAGACAGAATTGAAGAAATCCGAAATATGGCTCCGACGGTTTCCGAACTTATAAAGGATCCTATATACATCGACTACGCAAAGTATGCCAGACATAAAGGCAAAATCCGTCTGGCCTGAAAACGGGGTGAATACATGAGAGACGTAGCAATTATCGGAATAAAGAATACAAAATTTGGGGAACTCTGGGAGCGTTCCCTGAGAGACATAGTCGTAGAAGCCGGAATCGGAGCGATTGAAGATACAAGTGTAAGTGGAAAAGATATCGATGCTCTTTATGTAGGAAACATGAGTGGAGGCCGATTTGTTGATCAGGAGCACATCGGTGCCCTTATAGCAGACTATTCAGGACTTTCGAGAAACCTTCATGTTCCAGCTACCAGAGTGGAGGCTGCCTGTGCATCCGGAGGGCTTGCCCTGCGCCAGGCTATAATGTCCGTGGCTTCAGGCTACAGTGATATCGTAGTCGCGGCAGGAGCAGAAAAGATGACTGATGTCGGATCTGAAGAGGCATCTTCAGCTCTTGCAGCAGCTGCTGACCGGGAATGGGAAGGCATGGCAGGAGCAACCTTCCCCGGGCTTTATGCAATGATTGCAAAGCTGCACATGCACAGGTATGGAACTACAAGCGAACAGCTTGCAGAAGTAGCCGTTAAGAACCACAAAAACGGGTGTTTCAACCCTATTGCCCAGTACAAAAATGGAATTACCGTGGACGACGTACTGAACTCAATAATGGTAGCCGACCCGTTACATATTTTTGACTGTTCTCCCATAACAGACGGAGCGTCTGCACTTGTTCTGGCTCCTGCAGACGTTGCCCACAAATATACTGATACTCCCATTTACATTAAGGCAACAGCACAGGCAAGTGACACACTTGCCCTTCATGACAGAAGAGACATCACAACTCTGGACGCAACCGTGATGGCTGCAAAGAGGGCATATTCCATGGCAAAATTGAAGCCTGAAGACATCGACCTCGTAGAGGTGCATGACTGCTTTACCATTGCCGAAATCTGCGCAATTGAAGACCTCGGATTTGCCGAGAAAGGGAAAGGCGGAATTGTCACAGAAAATGGGGAAACTGAGATTGGAGGTCGAATCCCTGTCAACACATCCGGTGGACTGAAAGCCTGCGGACATCCCGTAGGAGCAACCGGCATAAAGCAGGCTGTGGAAATTGCAACCCAGCTGCGTGGAGATGCGGGAAAACGCCAGGTTGCAGGGGCTGAGTATGGAATGACCCACAATGTAGGAGGGTCAGGAGCGACCGCAGTAATACATATTTTCTCGAGGGAGAGGTGATATTCGATGTCTTCTGTACCAAGATTCTGGAGAAACCTCGGTAGCAGGTATAACCTTGAAGGGACCCACTGCAAGGAATGTGGGGAATATTTCTATCCCCCGCGCAATGTTTGCGTAAACTGCAGGCGCATGGGTGAACTCGAACCATTCAAATTCAAAGGCACCGGCGAAATAGTAACCTATACATTGATTCACACGGCTGCGGAAGGTTTTGAAAACCAGGCTCCCTATACCCTTGCAATTATTAAACTGGATGAAGGGCCCCAGCTGACCTCCCAGGTGATTGGCGACCCTGATAAAATCCAGATTGGAACGCGGGTTAAGTCCGTGTTCAGGAAGCTAGGGGAAGACGGCGATCGCGGCATGATTTACTACGGCACTAAATTCATCCCTGCAGATGCCTGAGAGGGTCCGGATTCTTCCGGTTCCGTTAATAATTAATTAAAATAAGGATTTCCGGGGTCTTCCGGATCAAATTGGAGATGTCTGCAAACTATGATTGAAGTGGAAGTTAAAGTAAGAGCGGATCATTCAAAGGTCCGCTCCGTCCTTCAGAAATTAGGGGCAATAAAAATAGGGATTGAAAATCAGTCAGATTCTTATTTTGCAGCTCCTCACAGGGATTTTGCAAAAACTGACGAGGCGCTCAGGATTCGTTCCCTGGACGGCAAGGCTGTGCTGACCTATAAAGGCCCTAAACTTGACAAAGTCTCCAAAACCCGGGAAGAACTCGAAACTTCTGTAGATGAAGCAACTACTGCAAAAATACTTCGTGCCCTTGGATTCTCGGAAGCCGGGATGGTCCGCAAAAAAAGGGAAGTATTCAAAGCAGGGGAGATAACTGTCTGCCTTGACGCCGTCGAAGGACTGGGAGAATTCCTGGAAGTAGAAATCATAGCTGAAGATGAAAAAGATCTCGACATTTCAAGGGAAAAGCTGTTTGAATTACTAAAACAGTTTGGCGCCGGAGAAAAAGACTCCATCCGGACTTCTTATCTTGAAATGGTACTGGATAAAAAAATTAAAAAACTATAGAGTTAATTTCAGTAATTATCCCGACTATTTTTTATTGATACTAAAATGGGCCTTGGGACAAAATCAATAAATTATTCATGCCCGCGTCATGTACGGACATGAAAACAACTGGCAAATTTTAATTTAGATTTTAATTTAATTTTAATTTAGATTTTAATTTACTCTTAATTATTACCTTATTCTGGAGCCAGGCTTTATGTCTTTGTCCGGCATCAGGGCTGCTACAATAGCTCCGCCATCATCGGCTGCAAGCATCATGCCATTTGACTCAACTCCACAGAGTTTGACAGGTTTCAGGTTAGCAAGTATGACTACATTTTTCCCGATAAGCTCTTCGGGAGTGTAATACGAAGCCATGCCTGCTACAAGCTGCCTGGGTTTTTCTTCTCCGATATCCACTTCAACACGCAGGAGCTTTTTTGACTTCTTTATAGGTTCGACAAGAAGGACTTTTCCTACTCTGATGTCAAGCTTTGCAAAGTCTTCATAATTGATCATGGGAAGAGTTTCGATTTGCCCATTTTCTTCAGTTTTTGCTGCGTCTTTGGCTTTTTCGGCTGGTTTTGCCTCTTCTGCAGGGCCCATTCCATCTGACTTTGAAGGCTCCTTTTCGCTTCCCTTTGCCGCAATTTTCTTTGCATCTGCAGCTTTTACCCTCTGATTTGCGATCTCTTCCATCTCCCCGATCCTGTCGTCTTCAAGTTTGGTAAAGAGGAGCTCAGGCTTTGCAAGCTTTGTGCCTGCCTTCAGGGGCACAAGGGCTTCTTCGTACTGCACAGCATGGATATCACTTTCCTGTCCGAGCCCTTTCCAGGCTGTTTCCATGGTCTGCGAGAGCACGGGTTCAAAGATAATACTCAGGGCTTTTGCCAGGTGGAGGCAATTGTAGAGGACCTGTCCACAAGCGGCTCGATCTTCTTTTATAAGTCTCCAGGGCTCGTGGGACTGGAAGTAAATATTCCCGAAAGACGCAAGAGCCATGGCAGAATCAACCGCTTTTTTGAACTCATACTCAGCCATTGCAGCTTTTACTTCATTTATTACCTTTTCAATTTCCGCACTTATTTCAGGTTCCAGTTTCCCTTCAGGGACTTCTCCATAGTTCTTAAAAGCAAAGAGCATGGTCCTGTACAGGAAGTTTCCGAAAACCGCCACCAGTTCGGTATTGATCTTTTCCTGAAGCACGCGCCAGGAAAAGTTCAGTTCCTTAGTATGGGAGGTGTAGCTTGCAAGGTAATATCTCAGGAGGTCGGGGTGGAAGCCGTGGTCAAGATAATCTTCCCCTACCCAGACCACATAACCTCTGGTCTTGGAAAACTTCTTTTCTTCGATCTTGACCATACCTGAAGCCACAACGGCGGTAGGCACGGAATAGTCTGCACCTTTAAGCATGGCAGGCCAGAAAATACAATGGTGGTAGGTAATGTCCCCTCCAATAAAGTGAACTATTTCTCCGTCCTCTTTCCAGAATTTTTCCCAGGAATCCCCTGTCTTTGCAGCCCATTCCTCAGTGAAAGCCATGTATCCTATAGGGGCATCCACCCAGACATAAACCACAAGGTCTTCATGCCCCGGGAATTTAACTCCCCATTCAAGGTTTCTTGTGATACACCAGTCCGTAAGCCCCTGCTTTACCCAGCCAAGTGCGTAATTTATAGCATTAGTTGTACCTCCCAGGTCATTTGAGAGGTAATCCATCAGATAGTCGCTGAACTCGGAAAGTTTGAAAAAGAAGTGTTCCTGCTGACGGTACTCTGCAGGCCCTCCGCAGATAGTACATACAGGGTTCAGAAGCTCTCCAGGTTCGAGGTGTTTTCCGCATCCCTGGTCACATTCATCGCCTCTGGCTGTTTCTCCGCAGTGAGGGCAGGCTCCTTCCACATAGCGGTCAGGAAGGAAGCGGTTACACTTCGGGCAGTAAGCGATTTCTATAATTTTCGGGTATACATAGCCCTTTTCAATCAGCCGGTTTACAATCTGCATGGTCCGGTGATGATTTTCAGGGTCATCGGTTGTCCCAAAAGCGTCAAAGTAAACTCCAAGCTGCTTGAAAGTTTCATCAAAGTGTTTATGATAGACTTCTACCAGTTCTTTAGGGGTAATCCCGAGCTCTTCGGCGTTTACGACGATTGGGGTGCCATGGGTATCCGAACCGCAAACAAAGGCAACCTCCCTTCCTTCCTTCCGCAGGGAGCGGGCAAAAATATCAGCGGGCACATAGGTCCGGAGATGCCCGATATGGGCCTTTCCGTTGGCATAGGGCAGGCCACAGGTGACAAGTACGGGTTTACTGGATGAGTTTGACATTCTTATCTCCATATAATTTTATAAGTGTATCTCTTCTGGATGACTGCAATTCTGAAATATATTTCGCTTATTGTGTTTACAAGAGAACTTATTTGAGGGATAGTTGATAATCATATATAAAGAGGGGTGGAATGTAGAGAAACATAAATAGTTGCTCTGACAATTCAGATCTGTTGAATTGATCCTTTTACTTGCAGGGTTGAATTCTTCTTAAGATCCTTTTATTTGCAGGCTTCTTAAAATATATTTCTGATAAT
This sequence comes from Methanosarcina sp. WWM596, assembly GCF_000969965.1. Lineage (GTDB taxonomy): Archaea > Halobacteriota > Methanosarcinia > Methanosarcinales > Methanosarcinaceae > Methanosarcina. Next base: position 440,970 of record NZ_CP009503.1, on the reverse strand, counting down.
TTCCCGACCAGGAGAATTTGTCTGACCTCTTAAATGGAGTTTTCAGCAGTGAAAAAGCATAGACTGGAAATTAAAGAAACAAATCCAAGAAATGTGGTCCTGTAAAATATGAATGATGAAAATGTAAACTCAGAAGGTATGGATTCAAAAAACACGAGATGCGGTCCTGTAAAATATGAATGATGAAAATGTAAACTCAGAAGGTATGGATTCAAAAAACACGAGTCCAGGAGAGGCATCTGGAGACGACCTTTCGAGAAGTAGTGCTTCCAATAAAAAAGAGACTATTATCCCTGAAGGGGGTATTTCAGAAAGTACTATTAAGGTAAATTCATCAAATTCCGATGCTACTCCTGAAAGAAAGGCGGCGGAAAAAACGGATTCTCAGGAACTTTCTCCCCGGGACCCGGATAATAAAATTATTGAAAAAGAGAGTTTAAGCATGAATTCAGGCTCTTCTCCTTCCCTACAGAAAAAGAAACGCAGTGACACGTCCTACGTTGTAGTCTTACTGGCTCTGGTTACTGTCATTATAATCAGTATGGCTGCTATCTTCTACGGGCTCGGCTTCGGAGGAAATTTTGGGGCTTCCGAAGAGATAGCAGTAATTTATGTGCAGGGCACCATGCTCACTGGAAATGTTCCTGCAGGGCTCGGCTATGCAACTTCGGAAGAAATTTCAGAAAACATTCACTCTGCTGTAGCGGATGAAAACGTCAAGGCAATCGTACTCAGGATAAATAGTGGAGGAGGGTCTCCCGCAGCCGCTCAGGAAATATCAATAGAGATCAAGAAAGCCCAGGAACAGGGTGTCCCAGTTATTGTTTCCATGGGAGACCTGGGAGCCAGCGCTGCCTATTATATCTCTGCACCAGCAGATTACATATTTGCAAATCCCTCCACAAATACGGGATCTATTGGAGTTATCTGGACCTTTGAGAATAAGTCTTCTTACTACGAAAAGGAAGGTATAGATTATTACATTTCAAAGTCAGGAGAATTCAAAGATATGGGAGGGTCCTCAAGAGGGCTTACGGACGAAGAAAAAGAATACGCTGATAGCGTTGTCATGGAGAGCTATGAAAACTTTGTAACCCAGATTGCAGAAGGGCGTAATATGAAACGGAGTGAAGTAAAAAAGCTTGCTGACGGGCGCATATATACTGGATCCAGAGCAAAAGAGCTTGGGCTTGTGGACGACTTTGGAAACCTCTATGATGCAATTGATAAGGCTGCAGAAATGGGGAATATACAGGGTGAACCAAGGGTTGTGTATATGAACAGGGCAAGCCTTTCAAGTTTACTTCTCGGTTCGGATTCTGGCAATTCCGGAGAGGACACCAGTCAATTTGTCAATTATTTTGAGAAAAGCCCCTACGGCAAGATTCTCGCCTATATGAGCTAATTCCTGGACTTCCTCTCTTTCCTTTATTCCGTAATATTTTTTTATTTATTCAGTTTTCGGTTTTTTTCTGTTTTTTAGAACAGGCTTACAGCCTGAAAATAGCAAAATATATATTAGCTAACATGCAGGATATCTCGGGCTTAACATGCTGGAACTCAAATTTGTACGTAATAACCCCGACATAGTTGGGCGTGCCCTTATTAACAGGAATATGGGCACCGAGCTTATAGATAGCCTTCTTGAATATGACGTGGCCTGGAGGAAATGTAGCGCCGAGGGCGATAGCCTGAAGCATAAACGCAATGTGGTCACCCGCGAGATAGCGCAGCTTAAGAAGGAAAAGAAGGACACTGTATCCAAAATAAATGAGATGCAGGGCATCAATAATCGTATTAAAGAAATTGATGAGAAGATACGAGAATATAAATCAAAGATAAATGAGATAATGCTCAGCATCCCCAATATCCCATCTGAGATGACGCCTGTAGGCAAGGATGAGAATGACAATCCGGTCTTAAGGGTAGTTGGAGAACCGAGAGAATTTACTTTCACTCCAAAGCCTCACTGGGAGATAGGGGAGGCACTGGATATACTTGACTTTGAGAGAGGAGCAAAGATAGCAGGTCAGGGCTTTACAGTCTATAAAGGCATGGGTGCGAAGCTTGAAAGAGCGCTCATAAACTTCATGCTTGATGTACACACAGACCAGGGTTATCTCGAAGTTTTCCCACCTGTGCTTATCAATGAAAAAGCCATGACCGGCACTGGGCAGTTGCCAAAGTTCAAAGATGACATGTATGTATGCAGCGCTGACGGCTATTATCTTGCACCTACCGCAGAAGTCCCGGTGACCAACCTCTTCATGGACGAGTATATGGAAAATCTGCCGGTATTCCTTACAGCGTATACCGCCTGCTTCAGGCGTGAGGCGGGAAAACATGGTCAAGATACAAGAGGCATCATCCGCCAGCACCAGTTCAATAAGGTTGAACTTGTCAAGTTCGTGAAACCGGAAACATCTTATGAAGAACTGGAAAAACTCACCCTCGATGCTGAGGAGATTCTCAAACTCCTGAAAATACCGTATCGCGTCGTAAGCCTTTGCACTGGTGACCTTGGATTCTCAGCAGCCAAGACTTACGACATCGAGGTATGGGTACCCGCACAGAAAAAGTACCGGGAGATATCCTCGTGCTCGAACTTCGAGAACTTCCAGGCCAGGAGAGCAAACATCCGTTTCAGAACCCCTGAAGGCCCGCAGTTCGTCCACACGCTTAACGGTTCAGGACTTGCTGTCGGCAGGACCGTCGTTGCGATACTGGAGAACTACCAGCGTGAGGATGGAAGTGTGGAGATTCCGGAAGTTCTCAGACCGTATCTGGGAGGAGCCAAAGAAATCAGCAAAATTTGAAAATCAGTAAATTTGATTCTGTGGATTACTTCAAAAACTCTATGGCACAATTGACAGGACCACAGAACTGGAGGAAACACAGGACGTGCAAGGAGTTTTGTATATGAGCAGGCGTGCCTCTCAAGATTGCTTCTCGATTCAGAGAAAAAAAAATAAAATGAGAAAGCCGGCAGCTCGTCAATTACTTTGAGGAAAGCCCTTCCGGGCAAATCCTTGCTTGTCTAAAGAAATTAAGCGACATTCAAGGGTAACTATGTATTCATTACGATCGTTTGTCGATTATCTGTTGCTCCTAATCGGTGATCTGGTCAACCAGAGCTAGTTAGACAAGCTTCTGAGTTTAGCTCAGGGGTAGTTGACTATCAGGTCTTATTCATGATTTCCTGCATTTCTTCTGCAAATTTTATCAAGGAGAAGGATATTGTCAAGCATGAGAGAACCGCTCCAGCCAAGAGGGATCGCCCAGGCTGGTTTTCCTGTAGACTTGTCCACCTGTTCAGGGAGAAGTCCTGTGCTTGTTGCTCCGGCCAGAGCCCATCTCAGACATTTAATTCCTTCATTGGTCAATTTTTTCAAATCTTCGGCATACGGCCCCTCTTTTCCATTGGGGAGATCGAGGACAAAAGCAAACATAGCCTCCGAAAGCCAGAGGGTGGTTATTATCCAGGGATTTCCATCGATGTAACTGTCATTTTCGTAACGTTTGATTCCATTACCCGCATTGATAGGAATTGAGAGCTTTTTCTGGATATTTTCGATCAGGAAAAGAATCATATCCCTTTCCACAGGGTCTTTCGGGGAGAGCATTCCAAAGGGTATATAGGCCCCAAGGACGCTTGCATCAATGGTTTTGTCCAGTTTCTCATTGATGATTCCTTTTGCAAAGTAACCTTCCTGAAGCCAGAAACGGTCAATTGTAGCCCGCTTGATGAACTCAGCCCTTTTCTTCCAGCGTCTTGCCATGCCAGACTCGCCGTTTTCTTCTGCAAGGTGGGAAGCGCCCATGAGCCCTGCATAGATCGAGGCATTAGTGTAGGTGAAAACTCCGTAATAAGTCTCCCAGAGGTCCATACAGCTTTCATGCAGTCCGGACTTGGTCCTTTTCATCAGGTATTCGGCAGCTCTGAGCACGGAGACCCAGACTTCTTCCAGAAACTCAACCTTTTTGAGGCCTTCGAGAATCCTGTAATATACATCCATGGCATGAAGTGTGGATCCGGTCTCATCTATCTGGGTTGAATAGTCAAAATTTCCCCAGGAAGGAGCTATGTCTCCATTGAGCCAGTAACGCTGGAACCATGAACCATTGGGGAGCTGGGTCCGGATACACCACTTGAAAAATCTGTCACAATAATCTGGATATCCAGAATGCTTGAGAGCAAGCACGACCTCCGAGGTATCCCTGTTCCAGCAAAACCCATATCCACCGCATTTCTCAAAATTGGAATCGAACTCCGGAGCAGCCACAAAGGACCCGTGTTCACGGTCGTTCAAGAGATAAAGCATGAGAAGAGCCCGGTTATATGCATTGAATAACTCCTGGCGCAGATTATTATGTCCTTCAAGTCCGGGCATCTTGAGCACGTATTTTTTTGCTAGCCACATCACCCAGTATTCCCGTGTCTTTTCAAAGATGTGTTCCAGGGGTAGTTTGGATAACTCATGCATTCTCTTATACAGGAGGCTCCGGGAAGATGCAGCCCCTATAAAGATGACAAATTCATTTGCTCCGTCAGCTTCCAGTTCAAGGTCCCAGCCAACAGCGTTGTTGATATTTCCGATATCTTCCTTATTCCGCTGCAGCTTTCCGTCTTCCATATCGTATTTAGAATTTGTCCACCATATGGTGTCCATAGCCTTTCCGATCTGCCATTCCGTAAACTCCGGCAGGGCATAGATTCCTATATAGTAATTTTGCCAGTATTGTGCAAGCAAGCGAGCTTCCGTATCGCAAAATCCTGAGTTTTTCTTGGAAGTTTCCCCTACGTTCAAATTTGAATAGTAGAAGAATTTTCCTGACATTTTTTGCTGGGACTGAACCTTAAACCTGCGGATAAGGACAGGCACTTCAGGATGCACAAGGTCAAGAATCGAGATCCTTATCCCGGAGTCATGGTAGAGTTTTGTAGATACGATATTGGTATCTTCGATATAGTTCTGAATAGAGTGCCAATCGTTATCATTTGTCCAGAAAAGCCTTTCCCCTGTATGAATACAGGCGAGAGATTCATCTACGTGCTGGGCATGGTCTCTACGGGGATAAAATAAGCCTAAAATATCTCCCTTTCTGCCCATTGTCACAAGCAGTTCATCATTTCCGAGAATGACATTAGGTTGTTTGATCACCGGGGGTCCCCTCTTAGCTGGTGTTCCTGATTTCCACCGGAGGGCGCCAGAGAGATTATATGTTCGCAGACATTCTTTCCTGTGGCTTTACAGCTGACTTCCCTCACACTTATGTTCTTACCGAAATATTCGGTCAGGCAACCCGCAAGGTAGCCGCTCATGAAGGCACAGACTGGCTGGTCCGAAGCTCCATAAACATCGGCTATAAACGAGTCTTTAACAATGATCTTTCCTTCATAGGTTTCGGGATTGCATTCGATTTCCAGTATTCCCCATCCTACAGCTCTGAATAACTCTGCAATCATACTCGCGAAGTTACTGTTATTAATAGGCATGATACTCTTAAAATATTTTGCGGCATGACTTCCCCCTCGCAGTCCGGATAGGGTAAGAAGCCCTTCTGCGTGTGGCACACTCTGGTTGAGGGTTTTGATGATATCGACAATTGTGAGTGCCCTTGCCATAACTCCCCTGGCTCCTATAACATTCAGGGGGAAATCAACAGAGTATATCATCCCGAATTCTGAAACCCCATATTCCACTGAATTTACAACTTCAAGTTCCCCTATCTTTCGGACAAGATTCTCTATATCCACATCTTTCTTAAACTCTGCAAATATTGAATACTCTCCTGTCTCCTGTGTAATGTTATCAAGGTGCCCGAACATAATGAATGCGTTCTCTTTTTCAAGAAAATCAGTTATTAAGGATAAAGAGCCAGGCTCTTTAGAATAGGTAACCTTGAACCATACAATCTGCAAATCTTCATTAAACCCTGCAAACATGCATAAGTCTCTAACCATGTGACTCAAACTCCCATGAATATATATGCGTGCATTTCATTAAGTTATTGCATTAAGCTCCTGAATACACGAGCCTTGAAGTCCATAAGTACTGCCATAAAGTTTACTGCTGCCTCGAAAGGTGTGGAGTGGACACTGAAATAAGAATGCACATCTCCATCCCCGAGCCACTTGGTACACATATAGTAATAGTGGTCCGAAGTCAACAGGTGCTTCCATATACGCAGGATTTCGGGGTCTCCTGTTTTTCTCACAAAAGGCTCAAGCAATTTTATTTCCTCAAAACAACGCCTTTGCATGTCGTTTCCAAGCCACGCACTGGTATCACGTTCCATATCAGCCCAGGAAATAGTTGAAAAGTCTCCAATATCGATCTCGGCTACAGGGGAATATTTTCTGGCAATCTCTACAGGAGTGCTGAATTCCATTCCATTTTTGAGGACTTCTGCAGGCAGTCTTTCCAGGAATTTAAAAATTCCGGTTTCTTCCCACTGGTGCTCTCCAAAAGTCTCGTAGTCCATAAAAATATTGACGCAGTCCTCCTTAACCCCTGAAGCCCACGACGCCCATTTTTCCGCAGTAAGTGGATATCCTTCCCACCACCTTGCCGAAAAACGGTACCCTATATCGTCGCTCAGCTTGTAGTTCCTGAAAAGAATGGGCAGGCCTGAACCTTTTGCCATGTAGAGTACGTTGGGAGACCTCCCGTCAAGCATATGGTCTGCTCCTTCTGTAAGGATCGCTTTGTACCCAAGCTCGGAAGCAATCTTTGCTATGGTGTTATTGTAAAGAAGTTCGGTGTTTCGGAATACCTGAGGTTTGACCCCAAGGAGGTCGAAAACCATTTTTCGGTGTTCCTTTACTTCTTCAATAAACTCTGTTTTGTCGTCAAAAAGGCTTGAGAGAGAATGATAACATGTCTCGTCCAGAAACTCTACTGCTCCTGTTTCCGCCATCTGCCGGAAACTCTCAAGTACCTCTTTTCCCCAGAGTTCGCATTGTTCAAGCAGTGTACCAGTAATCGACAGGGAAAATCTGAACTCTCCTTTATGCTCGTCGAGGGAGTCCAGGAGAGCCCTATTTGCAGGGAGGTAACATTTATGAGTTACTCTTTCAAAAATCTCCCTGTTGCTTCTTTCATCAAAATAGCGGAAAAAGCCAGCCCTGTCATCAGGCCAGAACCTGCGCAGCCTGAAAGGCTGATGTACCTGAAAGTACATACAAAGAGAGGTCATGCCCCTTCCTCCAGAACGGCTCTTCTTAAATCCGAGAGAATGGAATAGTAATTCACAGCTCTTTCAGACCCTTCACGGACGTTTCCCGTATTCATAGAAAAAAGAATTTCACTCTGCTGGAGATAACCGAAAACCTGCTTCAGCTTTTGATAGTTCTTTTTTTCTTTAATTTCTGCAAGTTCTTCCCCTACCCTTACCAGCTCCCTCAGGTAGAGCTGCTGTGCATGGTTTCCGACAGCGTTATGCATTCCGTAACGGATTGTCTGTTCAGTCCCAAGAGTAGGAAGTCTCACAGGACTGAACCTGCTTACTGCATCCGAAGGTGTGATCATTTCAATGCCCCGGCTCTTCAGAGCTTCCGGAAAAACCCGTATAAAATCGGCTATCATGCTCTTACTCCTGTGGTGAAGGCAGAGGCTTGTATAATTTAAATAAAGGGTCAGGACATCCCCTTCCATGCTTGCAATCCAGTCTGCAAACTTATCCGGAATCAGAGGATAACCTTCCCAATTTTTTTCAGAGAAACGCAGTTCAAGGTCTTCACTCAGGTTTATGTGCCTGAGAAGAGTCGGAAGGTGGTTTTCAAAAACGCGGATGGGATCATATCCATCCAGAATGTTTCGTGACCCTTCGGCAATAAGGCACCTGAAACCCAGATCTGTAAGTATACTTTCCACCCTTTCCGTGTATAGAAGTTCCGTGTTCACGAAAGTCTCAGGGTTTACCCCTAACAGTTCCCTGAGCAGTTCCCTGTGACTCGTTACTTCCTCTCTAAACCAGGAGAGATCGGGATAAAGGGCACTCAGAGAATGATAAAAACAGCTTCCTGTAAACTCTGCCTTTCTGCACTCCGCAAGTTCCCTGAAAGATTCAATAAGTTCTGGGTCCCACCTGCACTGTTCCAGGAAAGGCCCTGAAAGGTCAAAGGTGTAGCTTCCCCCCCTTTCAATGGATTCCAGAAAAAGATCATTAAGGCGCAGAAGTTCTCTGCCTGTGTTTAAGAGCCTTGAAAAAATTTGGTTTCGGTCAAAATACCGATCCATTTCAGGAACTCCGGAAAACCCCTGTACGGGCCAATACCACTTGGGACTGTAAGGCAAATGCACTCCCACACACATGCACACGGCTTTCATAACGAAATACTCTTGTGCGGAAACCTACTAAAAACTATTGTTTCTTTCAGCCTTTTCCCTAATAAAGAATTATTGATCATACTCAAAGAAGCTGATTCCTGATTAATTGGGGGATCTACTCCAAAACCCGGAGGTAATTTTTAGGATTTCCCTCCCTGCGCCGCGCGGGGTTGGAGCATTCGGGAAAAAGAGGGGATGAAGTGATCATCCCATCATGAATCTGGTAAGGCTGCCGTAAGCTTCTGCAATTTCTTTTAAGGAGAGAGAAACTTCGAAATTCTTGCCTTTGATTTCAAGGTTCTCGCCTCCCACTTTGCCGATTACTGCATGGGGCACGCCTTTAAGAATTTCCTGTACAGCTTCAGGCTCGGGTGTTGCAAGCAGTGCCCTTGCGGGAGTTTCTGAGAACAGGAACTCTTCTGCCTGCGTATTTCCTGCAGCTTCACTGAGATCTACTTTTCCGCCCAGATTTCTGCACATCTTTGCAAGCCCTGCACCGATCCCTCCAAGAGAAAGGTCATGTGCAGAACTCAGTTTTCCGCTTTTAACAGCTTCGATTATGGCATGTATAATGCCAGGGGTGTTCTCAGGGACTGCGGGGACCTTTCCGGCATTTTCAGACCCTATGCAGGCATAGTATTCGGAGCCGCCCATTTCAGGCGTGGTCTCCCCTACAAGGATAATGCTGTCTCCTTCCTTCGTAAAGAAACTTGAGGGCAGAGGAGTTTCAAGATCCACTTTCCCTATCATTCCTATCGAGGGAGTGGGAGGTACTGCAGTCTTGAACTCATCACTTTCGTTATAGAGAGAAACGTTCCCTCCTACTACCGGAATTGAAAAACGTCTGGCTTCATCTCCAAGCCCGAGTACGGCGTTTTTGAATTGCCAGTAGGTTTCAGGGCGATATGGATTTCCAAAGTTAAGGCAGTTTACAATAGCCAGGCTTTCCGCACCCTTTACTGCAAGATTCATGGCGTTTTCGATAATTGCGGTCTTTCCTCCTGTGTAGGGGTCAAGAAGGGTGGCTCTGGGCTGGCAGCCGCAGGTAAGTGCAATCCCTTTTTTATCGGTAATCCTGAGCACTCCGGAGTCTTCTCCAGGCTTGACAACGGTCCTTAACTGAACCTCATGGTCATACTGCCTGTAGATCCATTCCTTTGAGGCAATGTTATAAGAGGACAGAACCGTCAGAAAAGCCGCTTTTAAGTCTTCCGGAGCTTCCGGTTTCTTGCCTTCTTCCCTTAGAGGGCGAGCTTCTGAGGGCTTCTCACAGGTAGCGGCTCCTCCTGTAAGAAAACCAATTGGAATGTCGGCAACGATTTCCCCTTTGAACTCAACGGTATACATGGGTTCTTCTGTAAGGTATCCGACCACAGCTCCATTCAGGTCATACTTCTGGACCAGGGCAAGTACTGCATCGACATCTTCAGGAGCTATTTCAAAGAGCATGCGCTCCTGGGACTCGGCAAGCAGGATTTCATATGCGTTCATGTTGGGTTCACGCTGCGGAACCGCATCTGCAATAATGTGTGCTCCCAGCCCTCCCTTTGAAGCCAGTTCCGAGCTTGCTCCTCCAAGCCCTGCAGCACCAAGGTCTTTACAGGACTTTACATATCCCTTTTTCATGGCTTCAAGAGTCATTTCTATGACGAGCTTTTCGGTATAGGGGTCTCCCACCTGGACACTTGGGCGATCTTCCGCTTCGGCAGATTCGGAAAGGTCTCTGGAGGCAAAGGATGCCCCCCCAAGCCCGTCTTTTCCTGTTCTGGAACCTGCGAGCACAAGCTTATTTCCGGCTTTCTGGGAACGGGCGGTTATTACTTCTTCTTCCCGGCAAAGCCCGACTGCAACCACATTTACCAGTGGGTTTCCGCTGTATTCCCTGTCAAAAAAGGTCTCGCCGTTGACAACGGGCACCCCTATGCAGTTCCCATACCCTGCAATTCCTTTAATTATCTGCTCGAAAAGGAAGAGGTTTTTCGGGGTGTCAAGAGACCCGAAGTAAAGAGGATCCATGAGGGCGATCGGACGGGCCCCCATGGAAATTATGTCTCTTACGATCCCTCCAACACCGGTAGCTGCCCCGTTGTAGGGGTCCACGTATGAGGGGTGGTTGTGGCTTTCCATGCCTATGGCAAGCACATATCCATCTTCGAATTTAATAATTGCAGCATCGTCTCCGGGACCGATTAGGACGTTTTCGCCCGTGGTCGTGAAGGTTTTCAGGAGAGGGGCGCTTGAGCGGTAGGAACAGTGTTCACTCCACAGATTTAAAAAACAGCCCTGCTCTACCAGGGTAGGCTCTCTCCCAAGTTCTTTTTTAATAATCTTCAGGTCTTCATCAGGTAACATTGCCTTGCCTCTGATTCTTAAGCCTCATTTGGATGCCAAAGCTTTAGTTTCTCTTGTAATTTTCCTGAAATATCAGGTGTTTCAATGTAGCATTAATGTAGCGTTAATAGACTATGCGGACATAAAGGGACAGGGATTAGATAAATATTTCTTTAAGCTAGGGAAAAAAAGGTTCTGCAAAATAAGGAGCTGTCAGCCATAAGAAGCTGTCAGCCCTTTGAGCTGCGGGAGCATGTCAGAACATTTTTATGAAGAGGGAAGTTTTTCCAGGCAAGCACTGAAGGAGGCGTCTCCATAAAACGCACATGAAATTCTTCGAATAACAGGCACAAACAAATGAAAGTACTCTTCACCAATTAAACATCACATGCCGAAAGCAGGAATTAAGAATTGCATGAAAGAAAAATAGAGATTATAATAAAATTCCAAAAAAACAAAATGGAAAAGGCGGCAGGGATTTATCTCCGGAACACGGATCAGGAAATAAAATTTCCAGAGCGGTTTTCCGGAGATATTGAAACATTTTTGGTGGTCTGATCACGTATTTTGCTTCCTGCCGGTTTTCCATTACATGGAGGAAGGGACAGGCCAAAGCCTGAACCGATCCATCTTAAGCAATCTGTTTCCTGAAGAGATCGCAGGAGTTGATCTTAACATCGAGCAACTTCTCGATATTCATTTTTGCAGCAATTCCCTTTGCAGCACCTGGGACTGAGGTAATGACGCCAATATCGAGTTCTTCACGGAGTTCTCTCATGACATATTCATCTGAGAGGTCCATTGTGTCGACATTCAGCTTCTTTGCCACATACTCTTTTGCCTCTCCTATGCGCATGTTCTTTGAGAACTGCATCCTTGCAACGAGGTCACCGGCTGCTCTCATACCTGTCATACCGGAAGCCATTATGTGGGAAATCGGCATACCCATTGGGTCGCCGACCCCGATCTATATGCCGTCAACGCCGGCAATTTCGACCATTGCCTTGCTTGCCCTTGTAACGGCATCGATTGGAGGAGTCTCAAGCATAGGGATTCCGCCGACACCCATACCCATGTCAACGTGACAGGGGATGGTGGAGACTTCAACAGCTGCCTTCATGAAGGTCACGGAGCGAGCCAGGTTCCAGGCTGAGGTCATGCTGGTGTTAGTGTTGCACACTGGACCGAAGACGTTTGCACCTGCTTTTGCGATAAGAGGAGCCTGCTGGTGTGGCCAGAGCCCTGCAAGGGTTACGCCGTCATACTGCAGGTTGCCGTGCATCCCGAGCACCATTTCTCCTGCCATCCCGGCTTCGATGTACATGTTTGGGAATTCTTTCCTGAGAGCTTCGATAGCGTGGAGGGTCCCGTACATGTCTGCGTCCCCGGCTGCACCGGTTGTGTCAAAGTTGATCCCGTCTGCCCCGGAGGCAAAGAGTTTCTGCATAACCCACACGGTGTCCCTTGTGAGGTGTTCTGCGGCGTGTTCCATGGAGTCCCAGGCTTCCTGAATCTTGAAAGCCTTCATCAGGTCTCCCGGGTTTTCGAAGGGACCATCGGGAGTATAATACAGGCCCATGTTCGGCATTGCCCCGTAAAAGAGCGGCACGATCATGTTCTGCTGGCAGGTTTCCATGGTCTGACACTCGTTTGAGATTACAGGTTTTACAGGTTTGTAGCTGTAATCGATGTGCCCGAGTTCCATGGTGTCTGCACCAAAGGCTCTCTCGTGCATCATGCAGCCGACAAGCCGGCTGGAAGGAATACCAACACCACTGTTGCCCTGGTCCCCGTCAAGCCTGAGGGTACCGATATCGTGGGTCACAGGAACTTCCATGCCCTGCTCGACACTGACTGCCTTTCCGGGCATCATCAGGATTTCTGCAAGCTTTTCAAGTTCATCAGCACTGAGGACAGGAATCTCACCGAGGTCAGCGGCGTTAGCCGTGCCTGCCTCAATCTCCTCAACAATCTTTTCTTTGGTAAGGAAGACACGTTTCCCGTCTCCCATCCTCAAAGCATATTCAGTTGCCATTTTTTCACCATTTATATTATTTATTCAATATAATTAGATCTGGAAAGCTGTATTCTATTGGGGTTCAGAACCTGGACACGAAAGTCCTTGCCTGCCAGAGGGCAATTACCGCCAGAACCAGGATCAGAACCATCCACATGATCTCTGCGGAAGGGATGAAGGAGTTTGCCCAGTAGGCATTGTAAGCTTCCATTGCAGCTGCTGTTTGTACCATGCTTAACCTCCATTAAGATTACACATATCTCAGGCAGGCATCAGAGCCACGAGCCTTTCCGAAGTCGGTGATCACGTATTTGTGCAGGAGGAAACCTTTTTTGTAGATACCACCCTCATCGACTTTTTGCTCTACATCCTTCAGCATCCCGCCTGACGCCAGTTCAATGATGTCAAAGTTAATGCTGTCCCGGTTGTAAGCTCCCTGCATGCTATACTCTTCCTGGACTTTTGAAACGATTTCATAGTTCCATCGTTCTTTCTCATCCAGTAAAATCTCCAGAATCCTGAATTTGATAGGACGGTTTCCGCTCATATCACTCACCTCTCAGGGTTTCAAGTTCACTTGTGTCTTCCGTAAACATAACGAAACTACCAATAACACAAAGAGTGCCTCCGACAAGGATAGTCCACTGCGGAACATCTCCGAAGAAGAGGAAAATGAAGATGATAGCAAATAGCCCATAGAGGTTTCCGATACCCTGGCCTCTCCCAACTCCGATAAGTGGGAAGGACTTGTACCAGCAGACATAACAGAAACCAAAAGTGATCCCTGCGAAAATCAGAACCAGCAGAGTCATGGGTTCAAAAGCCTGGAGTGCAAAGGAATACATCGGGTAACCGAAAAGTGCGAGCAACGGAACAAGAACGATCCACCAGATAATGTTTTCTCCTACAAACCTGAGGGTCAACCCCACGTCAGGCTCGGAAATGTCGAGACCTTTTCCTGCAATTGCACCTTCAATTCCCCAGCCGGCAGCAGCCATCAAACCTCCAAGGTATCCGATCCACTGAACGTTGCCTGAGGAAAGCTCAGTCAGAAGCCCGCCTCCGAAGATCGTGATGCCTCCTACAATGATGACTCCTATACCGATTGCCGCTCTCTTGGAGATCTTTTCCCCGTACCAGTAGTAAGCAAGAATCGAGCCCACCACAGGGTAAAGAAGAGCCGCAACAGCTGCAAATGCTCCGCCTATAAAGCCCATAGCAATGAATGAACCGAGAATTGCCATAGGACCTCCGAAAATCGAGGCGAGGAAGAACCACTTGGAACACGGATGGAATTCCTTAAGGGTCCTACCGAGTTCCCCGTATTTACCAAGAACCCCATTCCAGAGCATAAGCGCTAGCATGACCGTAAGTGCATTAAAGGCCGTAATCAGAACGGCAGTTATAATAAGAGCTGTACCGTCTCCTCCGGTTTCGGCAATAGCGCTGTACATCTCATCGAATGGGTTAAGCACCCACACAACGGTCCCTGGAAGGTACCAGATACCCCAGAATACAGCACAGAAAAGAGCCCACATGTACCCTTTACTGATTTTTCTTTTGCTTTCCTGTTTTTTTAAAGATTTTAAATCCACGAAAAATCCCTCCATTTTTCAAAAGCACTGCGGAATTCCCTCAAGGCATGAGTCCGTCCCAGCCCTATTCCACAGCCTGAAAGCACAGCTTGCGAACCCTTTATGGGGGCATTTACATCTCAGGGAATTAGATTAACTTTGAAATTTAATTTAAAGACTACTTTTCGGCTTACTCAAGTCATACTGCTACAGTTAATAATCGGGATATTATTCCGTTTTTTATTCCGTTTTTTATTCCGTTTTTTATTCCGTTTTTTATTCCGTTTTTTATTCCGTTTTTTATTCCGTTTTTTATTCCGTTTTTTATTCCGTTTTTATTCCGTTTTTATTCCGTTTTAACTGCAGTTTTCAGGTTTTTTAATTGCTTTGAGTTGCCATATTTAAACAATTATCAGTAGCTTTGAAGTCTGCCGTAGTATTGCCGTAGTATAACATTGAACAGGCTTCTGCTCAGTCTTTTTTATGGATACTTGATTCCCGTGAGTTATGACCGATCTGCAGAATTTTTTTTGTAGATACCCTCAACTATCGGTTTCGCAAAAACTGTACAAAATAAAATTGGGCAGAAAATGCATTAGATCAGATCTTCTGCATTTTCTGCGTATTGAGTTTTTTAGAGTAAGGCTGCTTTTACCTTGCTGACAACATCGGTGGCACTTTCTCCGTAGATGTCTGCACCGATCTTATCTGCCCAGTCCTGGGTACATGGGGCCCCACCGACCATGGTCTTTACCTGGTCGCGAACACCTGCTTCTTTGAGCTGTTCTTCAATCTGGATCTGGTTGATCATGGTGGTGGTCATAAGGGCGGAGGATGCTACAATCTGGGGTTTGAGTTCCTTTACTTTTTCAATAAAGGTGCCGATTGGGACGTCTCTTCCAAGGTCCACAACATCGAAGCCTGCAATGTTGAGCATGGAGGCAACTATATCCTTTCCGATGGAGTGGATGTCACCTTCGATGGTCCCGATGACAACAGTTCCAAGGTTCTTGGTCTGGGATTTGCGCCTCTCCATTTCCGGCTTCATGACATCAATACCTGCCTTCATTGCCTCAGCGGCTGCAAGCACATGGGGGAGGAAGAGAGTACCCTGTTCAAACTGATCTCCTACTTCCATCATGCCTGCGGTAAAGCCCTTCTCAATGATTTCTACAGGGTCAACACCTGCTGCAAGAGCTTCTTCTGCAACTTCTGCTGCGAGTTCTTCATCAAAATCGGTGATTGCGTTTTTTGCTTTTGCAATGATTGCTTCTGTACTTGCCATTTTTAGATCTCCTGAATATCCTTATATTGAAATTACATGCCTTTGAAAGCCTTGTCAGCTCTGTCGACAACTGCCTTCATGTCATTGAGGATGTCGGCATCGATTGGTTTAACTACGTGGTTTTTGAGGACGTCTACGACCTTTTCGTGTGCAGCGGTTGCAAGGTCCTTTGAACCGGCTGCTGCCCAGTCACCGAACATGCGCCTGTCGATGAGCATGGGGTCGGAGGGGTAGTTCACAAGCTGCCTGGTCTGTTTGAGGGCAAGGAAGTTGTTTCCGATGCCTACTTTCTGGATAGACTCGACTGCGAGGGTTTCCTCATTGACAGGAACGCCCTGCAGAGCCTTCTTGGTCATCTTGATGATATCATTGTCAATAACGAGCTGTTCCATGGAGAAAGTCATACCAAGCCCAAGCATCCCGGCGCCGTAGAGGGTGTTTGCCCCTGCGAGGGCGGGAAGGAGGCATGTCATGGTCTTCTCGTGTCCAGCCTGGTTGTCAGGGATCTTTGCATCAGACTAGGTGCCTGCCACGAATGCGGGGAGGCCATAGAACTGGGCGAGCTTCGCGACGGATGCGCTGATCAAGCCGAGTTCGGGAGATCCGACAGGAGCAGTACCCTTCTTCAGGTCGAAGGTGGTAGTGGAACTTCCATACCAGACTTTGGTTCCGGGCACTGTGAGCTGGGCGAGGACGATACCTGAGAGGACTTCGGCATTGTGAGTAACCAGAGTTCCTGCAAGGTATACAGGAGAAGAACCCCCAGACATTGCCATACTCAGGACGTTTACAGGCATTCCGAAACGTGCACCTTTGATGATGACCTGACAGGCATTGACACTGAGCTCAAGCGGGCTTGTTGGACAGAGCAGCATAGAGAAGATCGGCTTTTTCCTTGCTTCTTCTTCGTCGCCGCCGTAGTAGGCATTTACGATGTCCCTGTAGTATTCGACGTTCTCGCCGACTGGGTCAATGTGGTGGAAGTGTTTTGCAGTGTTGGTAAGAGGAGTAAAGGTTTCGTGGACGTCCTGGGCACCCTGACCTGCAATATCCCTTGCAGAGACCGGGAGAGAGAAGTAATCGATGTTTTCTGCCCAGTCACAGAGTTTTGCAATGTCTGCAATGTCCTGTTCTACGGAGTCTACGGTTACGTACTTGCCGTCCTGGTACTTGCACATCTTAACGCCAGTACCGAAACAGGTCCAGTGAACCTTTCCGCCGGCTTCCTGCACAGTGTTGTATTTCTTGTCGCGGCCCCAGAGGACAAATCTGGATGGAGCGAGCTGAAGAGCTCTTCTTACAAGATATTCAGGGATTTTTACTACCTGGGTCTTTTCGTTAACTTCACAACCATTTTCCTTGAAGATCTGCCTGGCTTCCGGGTCGGAGACCTGGATACCGGGTTCCATCAGAACTTCCATAGTGGCGTAGTGAATTGCTTTAAGTTCGTCATTCGTAAAAAGGTTTAATTCCACACCGTTAAGTGCATTAAATCCTGCAACTGCATTACATTTTGCCATTTTTTAACCTCCGAATAGGAATTATTTAAACAAGCAGTTCTTTTGCTTTTGAAACGGCTTCACTTGCGTTTTCTGCGTAACAGTCTGCGCCGATCTTGTCTGCCCATGCCTGGGTTGCGGGTGCGCCCCCGATCATGACCTTTACTTTTTCCCTTATGCCCTCTTCCTTGAGGAGTTCGATAACGCCTTTCTGTCCGGGAAGAGTTGTGGTCATAAGAGCAGAAAGCCCGATCATATCAGCATTGACTTCCTTTGCCTTCTGAATGAAGTTCTTGATAGGAACATCACGACCGATATCGTGCACTTCAAAACCTGCAGACTGGAGCATTGTGGACACGATGGATTTGCCGATGTCGTGGACATCACCTTCTACGGTACCGTTCACAATGACGCCCATTTTTGAGCTGGCAGAACCATCAGGCATAAGTTCCTTAAGAGCTGCTACTCCGGCAGTCATTGCGTCGGCAGCCATCATCACATGGGGTAAGAAAAGTTTGCCTCTCTCAAAGAGGACACCCACTTCATTCATGCCTGCAGCAAGCCCTTTTTCAATAATTAATGCGGGATCCAGTTCTCCTTTTGCCTTTTCAACGGCAGCGAGCACTGTGTCCTTTTTACAGGTGATTACAGCGCCTGCAAGTTCCTGAAGTAATTCTTCTTGGCTAATGTTGCATCCTCCGTTTTAGTTTTTGAACAATGGAGACGTACCGACCCAAAAATAAATGAATAATCATTAACATTTGGGCTGCAAGCTCACGCTCTACGAGTCATGTCATGCACGAGAAGTAACGTCATGATTACCATGGGTGGGAAACCATGATTATCACAAGCGAAACTGCAAAATCATGAAGGGTTCATGATTATCCTGATTAGGGTTCATGAGTATTTTAGCAGAGGGAGTATTTTTGGTGCCATTTTAAATCCCGTCTGTTTACTCATCTTTTCAGATGTCTCCAAACTAAGTTTGAAGTACTGGTATAAATATTTTTTCAAAATAAACATACAAAAAAGAAGAGTTATATAAATATTTTTTGGTTGAAACATTTTGAATGGAGTATTCGGGAAAGAATATGAGAGGATATTACGAAAAATATAAATATGAAATAAAAAAGATGGACTTTTGAGGGTACATAAAAGAAGGAAAAGTAAAGTTACAGGGGGAATTTCAGCAAAAATATTAAAAAAGTAAGATATTTCATTGTTAAAGCGATAATGAGAATATGAAGGCTATTGAAGCTTTTTTCTACCACAACTTTAAAACATATATTTGATTTGCGATCAATTATTCCTTTTTTTGAACATTGTTGTTCCTATTTTACTTAGTCTGAATAAAATTCAGGCCAGAAAACAGAAAAAAGAGATAACAATATATAGTAGATAATCTACTGAGCCAGATTCAGAGAAAGAATCCCAAAGAAAATTAAGACAAACTGGGTTCTTTATAGCCGGATATACATAACCTGTAAGCCCTGTTTACAAGCTCAAGCATTTTCTGATCTTCCCTCTCTATTTTTACTCCACAGGCAAGGGAAAGGTACTCGGCAAGGTCAAATATCTTTATTTTCTCATTCTTTCCGGCTTCGACAAGGTTCTGCATACAGCCCCCACAGTTGGTTATGATTATATCGCAGCCCCGTTTTTCGGCAGCCCGAAAACGGTCAGAAGCTATAGAAATTGACTCAGAAGGATAATTGACTCTTGTGCCTCCACCAAAGCCACAGCAAGCCGAACCTTCGGGAGTTTTATTTGCAAGCTCAGTTCCGGGGATATTTTCAAGTACATTTCTTGCTTCCGTGTAGGCGCCCATTGTCCGCGTAAGATGGCAGGGATCGTGGTAAAAGACCCTGTGTTTGAGGGTAGTTTCCGGAGTAAGTTTTCCTTCCCTTAAAAGGTATTCCAGATACTGTGAGACCTGGAGCACCTCAAAGTCCAGTTTCCCGAACATTTTTGGATAGATTTCCTTAAAAGCTTTGAAACATCCCGGACAGGAAGTGATAAGAATTTTTGCCCCTCTTCTCCTAACTTCTTCAATATTTTGCTGCCCATGCCTGCGGATTGGATCCGGATTTCCGGCACCTGCAGATACTGCTCCGCAGCAGTATTCAAGCCCGCTAAGGACAGTGTAATCAACCCCTGTTTTTTCCAGAAGGGCAACAACAGCCCGAGGCATATTTTTGTTAATATAGGTGCCGGCACATCCCGGGAAATACACGACAGAGCCAGGACTGTCTATGTACGCAGGAATCTCATCCATTTCCTCAATCTTTTTGAAGATATTATTCTCAGCCTCAGGGTCCAACATGGTCTGCCTGTCCGTAAGGCCATTTTCACGGACCCATTTCTGCCGGGCAGGAGAAATAAGCATCTTGAGACCCAGGTCCTCGGGACAGGCTTCAGCGCAAAGCCCGCAGGTCAGGCAGCGTAGCAGAGAAGTAGAATCAATACCAGTAGGATCAATTTCAATAGCCTCATCCAGATACCCGTAAAGTAGTTCAAGCAAACTGAGGTCATCGTATCGCGGGCAGACCTCGAGACACTGTCCGCATTGCGTACATTTTTCCCTGTGTTCTTCCACTAGATTCATATTTTAACTCCACATTATTTTAAACTCGTGAGACTCCATTCTTATAGCGATCCATGAACTACCCCATCCTGCTTTTGGAAAAAAGCGAGGACGGGGCTTCCTTCGAGTGATTACGTCACCTGGATATTTGCAGTGATGCAAGTATCCGTCTGTAATCCTGTTTGTCGAAAATTATCAGAAAAACTCTGATAACCTGTCCAGAAAGCATTCTGTGATAAGAACCGCTTCATGATGTTGATAGCACTATTTCTATCTTTATCAATAACGTTTCCGCAATCACATTTCATAATTATTTACCAAAGAGGCATGTCGTGTCTTTTTCTGCAAACACAGCACTCTTTTGATGTATAAGCTTCATCAATTCTTATTACTCATTTACCTGTAAGCTCTGCTTTGTAGGTCAAAAATTCGATGAACCGAGAAAGATATCCTTAATTCTGAGTTGATCTATTCTGAGAACGTTTTTTTTCCAGTTACTTTCTTTGATTGAACCATACTTTTTCATTAAGATCACCAACAATTATTGTATTGGCTCTGGTTTTTTCAATCATGGTTTTAGAGAGCCTATGTTGAAAATCTTTGATCTGATTAGACTTTTTTGCTTCAATCTTTCCATATGTTTTGTGCAGTCTATTCCATCTTTTGCGTCTTTTTTTACAATGATCTCTTCTGGATTTGATTGTATCTATTTTAGTATTCCAGTATTGATCTGAACGTGGTGTTTTAACTTCAAAGAATTTTCCTTGAGTGTTTACTGCTGTTACTATTTTCGTGATTCCTAAATCTATTGCTTGATACAAATCGTTATCAATATACTCTGTTATAGGACTTATAGGATTTTCATCATATGTTATTGATACAAAGAAATTTCCTCTACCCTTGTATGGATCGTCATTGTAGTCTACCCTTGTATGGATCGTCATTGTAGTCTACCCTTGTATGGATCGTCATTGTAGTCTACCCTTGTATGGATCATCATTGTAGATTTCAACCTGCTTGATTGTCAATAAATCAAAAGTATTTCCAATCTCAAACGATAATGGAATTTCATATACTTTATGAGAGAAACTGAGTTTTCCACTATTGATTTTGAATCTGCTTTGATTGTAAACCAAAGTCATGAAGTATTTTTCACTTCAGAACTTTGGCTGTCTTGCAGACTTATCACCATTTTTCAAGAGTGAGAAGAACGATTTATAATTAGCATCAAGCTTTTTCAATACCGATTGTAATACTTTGGAATACACTATATTGTACTGAGGGTATTTTTCTTTCAATGCTGGAAGCTGATTCTGTTGTACTACGTACTTTACAGTTCTCTGTTCGATTTTCCACGCTTCTTTTCTTTCGGCTAAAGCGAAATTATAGAGGCATCTACACTGTTCAGATAATTACCAAAGAACATCTATCTGTTCTTCAGTTGGGTTGATCTTGATCTTCTTCGTCAGATGCATATTTGCCTTGATTCTTCACATATTTTTTAAATACGTCTTGAGTTACTTGCCCTGTCGATGCGATAAAATACGATCTTGACCAGAACGTATCTTTCCATAACATAGTTTTTACTTCAGGGAAGTTTTTACGAACCTCCCTTGAAGTTAGTATCTTTATAATGTTGATATATTTTGGAATATCAAGCAAAAGTTTTGCTGAAAATAATAAGTGAAAATTGTTTTTGTCACACTCTATATTCAGCACTTCAACATCGAATGTTTCACTTATGTTATGGATTTTAGTTTTAAGAAAATCAATTATCGGAGGATTCGTTAGAGCTTTTCTTCTATATATAACGCATTGAACGAAATGATAATGGAGTGAATGTACAGAATGGCTTCCAAGACCCAGTTTATTCTGCATAGTTGGAATTATATAGAGATAACTATAAGTAGGAAATAATTATGTTACTGTTGTTTTGTAGAAGTTGACGGCTTTCATTCCCCACCTGTCGCTTACGCTCCAAGGAAGGGGACTTCCCACTTTAGAGTTAAAACCTTGCGATCCTTGTGAACTACCACTCAGCTAAAGACTGAGTGGCTTCTTGGTTCATTCCTCCCTCTATTGAGGGCAAGTCCCCAAGCTCATCCCCGTAGTCCCTACGGTGTCATAATCCAATTAGATTCTGATCTATGAGAGCGAATTTTTTGATATTGATAGCGGCATTAATGTCTCTATCGTGTTTGGTTTTACAGTCTGGACAAATCCATTCTCTGTCTTTTAGCTGAAGCTCTTTATTGTGGTATCCACACACACTACATAGCTTAGAAGAGGGTTCAAATTGTCCTATTCTCAGGACGGTTTTTCCAAACCATTGAGCCTTATATTCCAACTTTGTTACAAAACTACTCCACGCAGAATCACTTATAGCCTGTGCTAAGTGATGATTCTTAACCATGCCTTTAACATTTAGAGTTTCCAGAGCTACAGCTTGGTTTTCGCTAACAAGTCTAAAAGAGAGTTTGTTCTGGAAGTCATTTCTCTGATTTGTTATTTTGTCATGGAGTACAGCAAGTCTTCGTTTAGCTTTTGCCCTGTTCTTAGAGCCTTTCTGTTTCCTTGAGACTCTTTTCTGTAATACTTTGAGCCTTTTAAGAGAGTTTTTCAAGTACTTTGGATTCTCAACCTTTTCTCCTGTTGAAAGGACAGAAAAGTCTTTGATACCTACATCAATTCCTACTGTTGTTGATTCTGTGAAAGCTTCCTTTACTGGAAGTTATTTTCCATCTTCAACAAGGATACTGATGTAGTAATGTCCTTTACATGTCCTTGATACCGTAGCCGTTTTAGGCTCTCCTTCAAACTTCCTGTGAAGAACTGCTTTAATTGGTTCTATTTTTGGAAGCTTGATAGTATTATTTTCAAAGTTTACAGTGTAGTGTTGAGGTACAGGGAAAGACTGTATCGGATTCTTTTTTGATTTGAACTTTGGAAACCCTGTTTTCTCTCTAAAGAATCTAGTGAAAGCGGATTCAACCTGCTTAGTCATCCCCTGTAATGATTGAGAGTTAACTTCTCCTAACCACTCATTAGGAGTGAGCCGAAAGTTAGCGTTTTGTCAATTGTCAGAAAATTGAAACAAGAATATACTAACAGGTTATGGAAAACTCAAAAAGAATATCTGAAAAAGTATTATTGGGGTGAGAATACGTTATGGAGTGATGGTTATTTTGCGTCTACTATCGGAAATGTTAGTAAAGAGGCGGCAGAAGATTACATACGGAATCAGGGGTGAAGTTGACGCTTATATCCCCTGAGCTAAAGACACAGGGGTTTTACGCTTCTTCATATAAACCTCTTTCTGGATTATTCCATCCCTGAAGCCCAGAATCTTTAGAAAAAAGATAAGACTAATATCCAGATACGTATTATCAATAGTCAGATAAAAAGAATAGCCAGATAAGAATAGCTAGATAAAAGGAAGGGATAGAAATATTCGAAGACCTCAAAAACAGTGCAAGAAAGCTGGTAATTCCATTTGCTCGTTCAATACCCCTTGCCCCAAACACCCTCACCCTGATGGGTTTTGCAGTAAGCGTAGCTGCTGGAGCTGCATTCTCTCTGGGCAAACCTTTTGAAGGAGGGCTTCTGATCCTCTTCAGCGGAGTTTTCGATATCCTTGACGGCGGAGTAGCAAGAGCAAAAGGCAGAATCACTCCATTCGGAGGCGTGCTTGACTCGGTCTGCGACCGCTATTCCGACGGGCTAATGTTTCTCGGGATCATGGCAGGAGCGATTAACGGAAGGCTCAGTTTTACCCCTATCCTCGGAATTGATGGCTGGCTCTGGGCTGGCTTTGCCCTGATAGGTTCTTTTCTGGTTAGCTACACTCGCGCCCGAGCAGAGTCCGCAGGCTGCAGAAAACTGTCTATAGGAATTGCCGAACGCACGGAAAGGATGCTTATACTTGCTTTAGGCGCTCTTTTAGGCTTCCTCGGCTGGGCTCTTGTGCTGATAGCCATTATCTCCCACGTCACCATCATCCAGAGGATTCTGCGGGCAAAAAGTATCCTGAGTGAGCTATCCGAATCCGAATTCCAGAAACCCTGAAATTAAAAATAAGGAAAAAACCCATACAAAACTCGTGCAAAAAAAACGCAGGTCAACAATTGAAAAAATAATAAAGATAAGGTGCAGACTTTTCCCTACCGATATGCATTTATACTACATGTTTGATTACAATAGTTGGATGATGGCAAGTAAGAATAGGACCATTGCCGTCTGATAAACGTAAATACTCTGCGGGGCCGTAGGGTAGCTTGGTCCATCCTGCAAGGCTGGGGGTCTTGCGACTTGAGTTCGAATCTCAGCGGCCCCACCAAACTTTTATTCAGCTTTTTGACGTTTTTATAGGTATTATTTATTAGATTTTTCATTACATGTTTTTACAATATCTGATTTGCTGCATAATTCCTATATTCAGCCCCTTTCATCGTTTTGGATCTTTTTTCATAGTTTTTGAGCTTATAATCCAAAACCTTACCCACATATTTGAATTTGTTTTTTGGGCCCCGGGCTCTCAACGACTGCGAAGCAGGCAGCCTTTCCGAAACAGAAAAAAGGACTTGAAAACTCAGATACAGGCAATTTATGATCTGCTGCAACAACCTAACTTTAACCGGAGTTTCAAAAATATAAAAAATAAAGGCTCTTGGCTAGGATTATATTCAGTAAGATAAAAAAATTAATTAAGTTGACAACTTCAACTTGGGATATACTCCCCAAGTTGAAGTATTGTAAAGATCTCAGCAGTTTATTTGTTCCGACGTTCCGCAAATGTCCACAAAAATCAAAATTGCGCTGGCACACCCCGACGCAAGCTAGCGGGGTATTCGACTGAGAATAAATGATAAAGGACGCGTTAAAAGAAAAAAATCACAGATGTCAAAATAAAATCTGTGCAGGAAGCACACCGTGTTAAACTCACTTATTAGTTATATTCCTCCTCCTTCCCCTTTTCCCGCTTATACTTTTCCTTAATTTTCTCAATCATTTCCTCATTAGCCTCAACAACGAAAGCTCCGACATACCCGCATTCTTTGCAATGGTAGACCGCACCTGCATACCCACCAACCTCATAATAGATATCCGCATTCCCGCAAACAGGACAGACTTCAATTAATTTTTCCCGGTTCAGGGCAATTCCTCCTTTAATAAGGCTTACAATACCGAATCGTTAAATTATATATAAGAAGCATGATTCAAGATAAAGACATAGTATTTTAACCTGATATTCAAAATGATGTTAAAAATGATGTTAAAAATGACTCAAACTGACATGCAAAAAAGAACCATGCTGCTTAGCTGAAATAACCAGCCGCTTATTCATATATCCCCATTCCAGATTTAGATATTAACTGTAGATATTAATGATCAAGGCTTACAGTGAGTTGAAAAATGACAGAAATGATGACCCCTGCAATGCGCCAGTACTACGAAGCCAAGCAGGCATACCCTGATGCCCTTATCTTCTTCAGAATGGGTGACTTCTACGAATCCTTTGGGGAAGACGCAAAAACCATTGCGAAAGAACTTGAAATTACCCTGACTGCACGAGGGAAAGACAAAAAAGGGGAGAAAATGCCGCTTGCAGGAATTCCCCACCATGCCATTGACACCTACCTGCCCAGGTTAATAAATAAAGGGTACAAGGTAGCCATCTGTGAACAACTCGAAAACCCAAAGCAGGCAAAAGGGGTTGTGAAAAGGGGAGTTGTTAGGGTGGTGACCCCGGGAACAGCAATAGATTCTTCCATGTTTTCGGATGCCTCAAACAATTACCTCATGGCAGTTGCAGGAAGAGAGATCGGAAAATCCGGGAAAAACGGAGAAAAAGAAATAGAATTCGGGATCTCCTTCCTCGATATATCTACAGGGGAGTTCCTTACAACCCAGTTTACGGACTCGGACAGCTTTGAGAAATTACTTAGCGAGCTTGCCCGCATGCACCCTGCAGAATGCATCCTGCCCCCGTCCCTGTACGGGAATTCGGAACTTGTAGCCAGGTTAAAGGACCAGACAATTGTACAGGAATTTGCCCCCGAGATTTTCGGACCCGAGGAAGCCGAAGAGAACCTGAAAACCCATTTTGGGGTCGCGACCCTCGAGGGTATGGGCTGTGAAAAACTCGAGTTTGCAGTTTACTCAGCCTGGGCTGCCCTTGAGTATGCAAAAACTACCCAGATGAGGAACCTTGCCCATATCAATACCCTCAGAGCCTACTCAAACACTGAATTCATGGTCCTGGATTCGATTACCCTGCGCAACCTCGAAATCGTGAAAAACGTGAGAGAGGGAGGGGACGAAAATTCCCTCTATCGGACCCTGAACTATACACGGACCCCCATGGGAAGCCGCATCCTGAAAAAATGGCTTTTAAAGCCGCTTCTTTCCGTAGAAAAAATTAACCTCAGGCTGGATGCAGTCGAAGAACTGGCAGAAGACTCTCTGCTCCGCTACGATATAAGAGACTGGCTCTCAGATGTAAGAGACATCGAACGCCTGGTAGGAAGAATTGTGTACGGAAATGCCAGTGCGAGGGATCTCGTAGCCCTGAAAAAATCCATGTACGTCGTGCCTTCTATCCGGGACCGCCTGCTGGAAAAAGCCGGGTCTGAAATCTTAAAAGAGATTGCAGAAGGGCTTGCAGCCTTTTCGGAACTGGAAACCCTGGCGGAAATGATTGAAAAAGCAATTGTTGACGAGCCTCCTGTAACCATCCGGGATGGGGGAATGATAAAGCCAGGGTATAATCCGGAGCTTGACGAACTCAGGGATATTGCAAGCAACAGCAAAAAGTGGATTGCGGTTTTTCAGCAGAAAGAGAGAGAGAGAAGCGGAATCAAGTCCCTGAAAGTCGGGTACAATAAGGTATTTGGTTATTATATCGAAGTTACCCATGCAAATAGTAGCCAGGTGCCGGAGGACTATATAAGAAAGCAGACAATGTCAAATGCCGAGCGTTTCTTTACTCCGGAACTTAAAGAAAAAGAAAGCCTGATCCTGACAGCAAACGAAAAGTCAGTAGCTCTGGAATACGAAATCTTCACTGAACTCACACAGATCCTTTCAACCCATTCAAGGGAACTCCAGGAAACAGCAGAAAGACTGGGGACCCTTGATGTCCTTGCAGACCTTGCCGAGGTTGCAGAAAACAACAACTATACAAGGCCGCAACTCACCGAAGACTGCAAGATCCTCATCAGGGACGGGCGACATCCCGTAGTCGAAAGTACCGTATCAGGAGGCTTTGTCCCGAATGATACCGAAATGGACTGCAAGGAGCAACAGTTTTTGCTTGTTACAGGCCCGAACATGGCAGGAAAGTCCACTTACATGCGCCAGACCGCCCTTATTGCAATTATGGCTCAGGCAGGCTCCTTTGTTCCGGCATCCTATACATCCATAGGGATGATTGATCAGGTCTTTACAAGAATAGGGGCTTTTGACGACCTTGCAAGCGGGCAGAGCACTTTTATGGTTGAGATGGTGGAGCTTGCAAATATCCTGAATAACGCAAGTCCCCGAAGTCTTGTACTGCTTGACGAAATCGGCAGGGGAACGAGCACATACGATGGGTACAGCATCGCAAAAGCAGTAGTAGAGTTCCTGCACAATAGAGGAAAGGTTGGCGTAAGGGCTCTTTTTGCGACCCATTATCACCAGCTCACAGCCCTTGAAGAGAAATTAAAAAGGGTCAAAAACTACCACATTGCAGTAAAAGAAGATGGTCACGAGTTAGTTTTCCTGCGGAAAATAGTCCCCGGAGCAACAGACAGGAGTTACGGAATCCAGGTTGCAAGGCTTGCCGGAGTTCCGGAAAAGGTGATCGAAAGGGCAAATGAGGTCCTCAAGGAACTGGAAAAGGAAAACGTGCTTGAGGAAGCCGTGGATGGCGAAAACGGGAAAAAAAGAAAAAGCAAGGCAGGTGCACGCTATACCCAGATGCTGCTTTTTGACCCTGGGAGTGGCAATGGAAATTCGGAGAAGGCAAAAGGGTTGAGCCCTGTGGAAGTAGCCCTGAAAAAGACGAATGTGGATGAGATGACACCAATAGAAGCCATGAACAAGCTCCATGAGCTGAAAAAGCTACTTGACTAAAAAATAAACGGGCTACAGGATTGCCCACCTTGATAGGGCAAGGATCAGGGAAGAACAGAGGAAAGGGTGGATAAAGGCAGATAAAGAACAGATAAAGGACAGATAAAGGACAGAGGAAAGGAAAAGTGAAAAACAAATGACGGAGCAGATTGAAGAAAAGATGGAAGAGAAAATGGAAGAGCAGGGAAATAAAATCCGGATCCTTGACAGGGACACGATAAATAAAATCGCAGCCGGGGAAGTAATAGAACGCCCGGCATCCGTGGTAAAGGAACTTGTGGACAATTCAATCGATGCCGGAGCAACGGAAATCCGCATCGAAGTAAGAAAAGGGGGAAAACATTCCATCCTTATCAGGGACAACGGCTGCGGGATGAGCAGGGCAGATGTCCTTCTTTCATATAAAAAACACGCAACAAGCAAACTCACGCGGATCGAAGACCTGGATACGGTCGCAACAATGGGGTTCAGGGGAGAAGCTCTTGCTTCAATTACCGCCATTGCAAAGGTAGAAATCCTTACCCGCCCCCAGGAAGAGATTACCGGTACAAAAATAGTCATCCACGGAGGGAAGGTGCAGGAAACATCTGATGCAGGCACGGCTCCGGGAACCTTGATGCACGTAAAAGATCTCTTCTATAACACACCTGCAAGGCGCAAGTACCTGAAAAGCGACCGCACCGAACTTGCCCATATCACAGACACCGTTACAAGGCTTGCCCTGGCAAATCCGGGAATTTCCTTTACCCTGCTCAGCGAAGGAAAGCCAGTCATAAGAAATACGGGCTCCAGCGACCTTTTCAAAAGCCTGGTCAACCTTCTTGGACCTGATACTGCCCGTTCAATGCTACCCCTTGAGTACAGAACAGAAGACTTTGAAATTCGGGGATATATCTCAAAACCCGAAACCACCAGGGGAGGAAGCGACCAGCTTTATGTTTTCGTAAACACTCGCCCGGTCACTTCAAGAGCTATCAACACGGCTGTCCGCGAAGGATATTATACAAAGATCCCTAAAGGCCGCTATCCTGTAGCAGTACTTGCTCTTACCCTTGATCCGGGAGAAGTAGATGTAAACGTACACCCCCGCAAAGCCGAAGTCCGGTTCAGCCGGGAAAAGGAGGTAGGGGATGCAGTCATTCATGCAGTTGAAAAGGTCCTCTCGGACCACGGACTTGCTCCCGAAGTAAGGGAAAAAGAGGGAAGAAGGTTTCAGAAAACCTTTGAGAGTCCGAGGCCATCAGAAGAAATTCAGGCACAGAAAGCTCCCTTAACTCTGCCGGAAAAGGGAGCAACAGAGAAAATCAGGAAAGCAGCCGGAAAAGAAACTGGAAAGGAAGCAGGGGTTCAAGAGGAAACCAGGGTTCCTGAAAGTGGCAGTAGGCTCCTGAGAGAAAAATCAGAAGCTTATACTTATCCGATAAAAGATACGGAGAGAAGGCTGAAGAAATCCGAGCGCCTGTTGGATTTTCCAGAAAGGACAGGGTCCCAGGAAGTCCTGAGGAGAGAAGATCAGAGCAGTAAAAAGGAAAAAGAAAAGGAAGAAGCAGGGGAAAAGGCAAATGAAAGAATAAATGCAGGGGAGAGGCAAAGTAAAAAGCCAAAGCAAAAAGCAAACATCGACCTTCTAGAAGACCTGCGGATCATAGGCCAGGTCTCTAAAATGTATATCATTGCCGAAAAAGGAGAAGATCTTGTGCTCATCGACCAGCATGCAGCCCATGAGCGGGTCCTTTACGAACAGGTCCTGAGAACGAAAAAGTCCAGGGTGCAGGAACTGATCGCCCCTGTAGTGATAGAACTTACCCCGAAAGAAAAGGTGCTTATGGAAGAATACATCCCCTATCTGGAGGAGTACGGCTTCGGGATCTCAGAATTTGGGGACAATACCTATGTCGTTACTTTTGTGCCCGAGGTTTTCGGACGGCTTGAGGATACCAGCGTAATCCATGACGTGATCTCTGACCTGCTGGCTGAAGGAAAGGTTAAAAAGGACACAGGAATTTCGGAAAAGGTAAGCAAGACCCTCGCCTGCAGGGCAGCAATCAAAGGAGGGGCAGCCTGCAACTCGAGGCAGATGGAAGAGCTGATAGAACAGCTCAAAGCAGCTGAAAATCCCTACTCCTGCCCGCATGGGAGACCAACAGTGATAACCTTTACAAAAAGTGAATTGGACCGCATGTTTGCAAGAATTCAGTAAACAGAGTTGCCGGAAAAAAGAAAATATTGAAAAAAATCCGGAAAAAGGGATTGATCAAGAAATGAAAAATCCCCATAAAAAAGCCATCTGTCGATAGAGCGTACAGAAAGAATACTGGTAATTAGCTATGGAGATATCAGGAAGATTTCCACTGGAAATCCACCATTAATTTCCTATAGATTTATATAATATAACTGATGATGTAAGGTCGATGTCAGACGAGTATTGACATCTAAAAGGCATCATTCCACAAAGCTATTTTTCACACACCAACCCCCAAACCCCCACAAAAGAATGGTACCCCCCATTCAAACCCCAAGAGAAATACCCCCAACTTCCAGAAAAACGAAAAAATCCCCAGTCCTGGAATGATGCCACTCTTTTCTATATTGTTCTGTGAATATTACATTGTCCATGTAGCTTTTCCGATTTTTCAGGTCAATACATTTATAATAAAAAACCCCCGAGTATTCTTCCATGATAGATCCTGTTAACAATTTCAAGATCCCTGAAGAATGGATTGCCCTTACAGGGCTGCCCAGGGAAGAACTTGAAAAAAACGTAGCGTCCGGGATGGTCGTGGTCCTGAGTGACGGGTCCGTACTCAAGAGAGGATATACCACAGGAACTACAGCCAGTGCAGCTGCAAAAGCCGCTGTCCTTTCCCTTAAAAAAACAGTGGACAATGTATCCGTACCCACCCCGGTCGGACTGAGAGCCTACCTTGAAATCAGCGAGTCCTCCCCAGGGCGCGCAGTTGTAAAGAAGATCCCTAACGACCACGAATCCGATATTACCCGGGGGCTTGAATTTGTTGGCGAAGCCAGGGAAACCGAGGGAATCAGCATCTTCGGTGGAAAGGGTATAGGGGTTGTAAGAAGGGACGGGCTCCAGGTCTCGAAGGGAAAACCTGCCATCAACCCTAAACCCATGGAACAGATCCGGGCTGCAGTGCAGGAAGCCGTAGAGGAACTGGGCCTGAAGGGAGCTGAGGTCACGATTTCAATCCCTGAAGGGGAAAGGATAGGAAAAGAGACTCTGAACAGCAGGATAGGAGTCGAAGGCGGGATTTCCGTCCTCGGAAGCACAGGTTTTGTTGAACCCTGGAACGACCACCTGGGAGAGATGAAAGGAGACCTCATCCGCTGCACTGACAGGGTAGTCCTGACTACGGGCCGGATAGGAATGAAATATTCTCACATGCTCTTCCCCGACTACACTATTGTTATGGTAGGGAGCAGGATTTCGGAAGGTCTTGAGAACGCATCAGGCGATGTTATTATCTGCGGGCTTCCGGGGCTTGTCCTGAAATGGGGAAACCCTGAAATGCTTCAGAACAGCGGGTATGCAACCGTTGTTGAAATGCTTGAAATGGCTCCGGAACACGAGCGCCTGAAAGAAGCCTTTGAAATGGCGGTTGAGAAAGGCAAAGGTGCAAGAATCGTGGTAATTGACAGGGACGGGTCTGTCCTTATGGACAGCAAGAGTGAGAAGAAAAAGTGAATTCAGAAATTGAATAAAACTAAATTCTGAAGTTGAATTAAAAGCGAAATCCAGAGAATGAGATATCAGAAATTCGAACCGGACAGAGGGGAAGAAAAACTATGATTGTGGTAGGAGTCGGGGTCGGACCCGGCATGCTCACGGAAGAAGGGATAAGGGCGATAAGAAAGGCATCCGTGGTTTACGGGGCAAAAAGATCCCTTGAGCTCGCCCAGGAATATATTACCTGCGAAGCAAAAACAATTAAAGATTATAAGTCGCTCCATCTCCTGCCCGCAGATGCCGTTGTCCTGTCCACAGGAGATCCCATGTTTTCCGGGCTCGGGAAATTTGCAGGGGAAAAGGATACCGTGATTCCCGGGATCTCTTCAATGCAGGCAGCCTGTGCGCGTACAAGAGTGAACCTGACGAACCTTTGTGCAATAACAGCCCACGGCAGGGACTTTGAGCCTGCAAAAGCCGAACTGATCCGGGAATTGAAGAACGGGAGAAATATTTTCCTGCTGCCGGAAGAGACCTTCGGCTCCCGCGAGGTTGCGGAAATCCTTAAAGACCTTGGACTGGAAGCCGAGCTCTATACCTGCGAAAACCTCGGCTACCCCGAAGAAAGGATCGCAAAAGGCACTCCTGACAACCCCCCGATTGCGGAAACTATTCTTTACGGACTGCTTGTCGTGCAGAAAAGATAAAAAGGGGAAAGAGAATGGAAAAAACACAGACGTTCGGTTCAGACCGCGATAAAGCTCATGAGAACGTAAAAGATCAAATCCCCGAAAACGACTGCGGTTATAAAGCCTGCTGTAATTGAGAGCATAAAAGGCAGGCCCGGAGTAACCCAGACTTCCTTTTCAATGAGCCCTTTTTTTGCGTATTCTTCAAGTTCGGGCTTTCGGTTCGCATCAAAATCGAGCCCTGCCCGTGCAAACTTCCTGATAACGCTTCCGTTTTCATCAAGCTCAAACTTTTCAAGCAAACCAAGATGTTCCTTATTTTTCAGTGAGAAAACCTCAGTCTTGTACCCGATAAACATGTAGAAGGGCTTTTTGAGCATTTCAGGCGAGAAATGCAGAAGGTTGTAGCAGAACATCCCGAGAGGCACGAATATCGTTACCAGAAGAGCATTTTCCAGCACCGTGAAGGCAAAGAGCCCTACAGGAGGCAGCCCGAACAGAGGATAAAGCTCTCCCGAGAACAGGAAAACCGGATAGAGAGGGAATAAGATGGAAAGCACTATCAGCCCCTTTGCATCCCCGCCCCCGAAGGCTCCAAGCTGGAAAAGGATGTAAATCGAAATGAAAACAACAACTCCAGAAAAAATAAGAGATTTAAGATAGGGAATCCCTCCGGTAAAAACTTCATATAGAATAAATACCAAACCCGATGCAAGCATGGACTTCCACACCTTATTTGAGACTCTGCGCACCTTCAGGTCAGTGTAACACGAATAGAGCAAAAATGGCATGGTAAAGAGGATTTTCAGGATTTCTATCATACAAACCAGACAATTAAATTATTTTTAGAGTTATTTACATTATTACTTATTTACTTCTTTACTTTATCGCTTGAATGAAAATTCCCGGACAGCCCGTCGACAGCCCATCAAAAGTTCCACCCGCAGACTGAAAACTCCAGCCGACGATTCTTCCCCCTTCAAATCCTTCAAAATATACAAAGGAACTGAAAACCCCCAGGCAAAAATATAACAAGTAATAACATAACAGGCCCGGTCAAGCCCAAAATCAGCTTGCAAGCGATAAGCTTATACATAAGAAGTTCTATTTTATGGTTGCTTAACCCTGCTTAACCCTTATTAGTTTTCAATTTCAATCAATGGGCTCGTGGTCTAGACGGTTATGACGTCGCCTTCACACGGCGGAGGTCCTGAGTTCGAATCTCAGCGGGCCCACTTTCTGTTTCATCCTTGTTTTCTAATTTAGAGGTTTTATAGACTTCCTTTTCTAATGCTTCGATTCTTACTTCAAGGTCAGATTTTACTAGTGGTTGTGTAACTTTGAGTTCACCATTAAACTCTTCATCCAAAGAAATCACATAAACAGGCTTACCGTTTAATTCCGTTTTGAAAACATAAGCTGTTTCTCCGGCAAGGTTTATTTCAGATTGTGGGAGCCTTACTAAAGGATATGTAATCTCTGGTTTTACCCTATGTTTCATGATTTTGGATTTTCCCAATAATTTCATTTTTCTACCTCTATATGTCAAATAGAAGGTTACTAAATATTTATGTAACTTTGCATTTTCTGATATATGATTAGAATTTGGTGGTAAAAACTAATTTTTAACGACCAAGCCTATTGATAGTTAGTTATCAATCTGTAGGGTCAGACACCCGTTCCCTTCGGTCACTCCTTCCCGCACAACCTACAGGGTGGGACAGCTACCAATCTTACTATTCTAAGTTGCATCACTGCCGTAGGCGTTGCGGTAATAGCCCGAAGGGCGTTTGCATCTCCTACAAATTTGATTAATTATCTTTACCTTGTTAATGTCTTTAAGTATTGGTTACCTAAAGTTACCACTAAGTTACCACTTATATTAATGTTATAATCGTTATCAATATGCTTATAGTTACCCAAGTTACCCAAGTTACCCATATATTAAGGTACGTGTAAAAAATATTTTATTATTTAGCATGAAAGTCTATGAGGAGATCTTCCTCACGTACTCTCTCTTTCTTCATTTCTCGCAATTACATATATTTCACTCATTATTTTGATCCTTTCATCAACTGAGAATATCTCAGTCTCCACTATCTTTCTCTTTTGAATTTCCCCCTTTTTATATCCAGTTTCATCTTCATACATCTCCTCGTTTGTGATCAGATGCCATATAATTGTTGCAATTTTTCTTGCCAGGGCAATAATTGCCTTTGAATGCCCAATCGACTTCTTTTTTCTGTTGAAAAACTCTTTTAACCTGCTATTTTTTGTTCTTGCTGCTGCCTGAGCAATCTGTGTTAGAATCCACCTTGCTTCCTTAGATCCTCTCTTAGTGATTCTTCCGTTATGGTATTTATCCGCTGATTGGTACACATTCGGAACTATGCCAAGCCATGAAGCAAGCTTATCCCCTGAAGAAAAATCTTTGAAATCGCCTATTTCAGCAATAAGAGTTGCCGCTCCAAGTTCTCCTATTCCTGGAACAGACATTAAAATTTCCATTTCTTGCTTATGATTTTTATAAGCATAATTGAATATTTCTTTTTCCAAAATTTTGATTTCAGTGTCAAGATGCTTTATGATATCCAGACAGATCTGAAGCTGAATGCAGCACCTTGAGAGATTTCTCTGTCCAGAGTTTTCCTTTATCTGATCACTTTTTTTACGAACATTTGGGGAAAGGCTTGCTATAATCTGGTCAACGCTTTTACCTGAACAAATTCGTGATAGAATTGCTCTACCACTCTTACCAAAAATATCTGTTAGCACATTCTTCAGATTAAACATTTCAGGTGCGAGTATGGCGTGAGCTTCATTTTTTATATCTGTTCTTTTTTGTACAAGGTTATGGCGAAGCCGGATACATGAACGAAATGTTCTATGGTTTTTTGGGAAAACTCTTGATGGTTGAATCATATTATTCAATGCAAGTTGTGCGATGAATTCGGAATCGATCTTATCTGTTTTTTTGTGTGTAAACGCCTTCATATCTCGGGCATTTCCAACTATAACAGGTAGATGTTTTATCAACGCATCATAAATCGGAACCCAAAAGTCACTCGTTGATTCACAGGCAACAACGTCACATTTATCTGATATAACCCAGTTTTTAAAAGCTAAAATTTCGTCAGGGGTTCTAGAGAAATATTGTTGCTGTTTTTCACCAGATCTACTGAGGATTGTAGCAATGAAAAAGAGTTTGTGAATGTCTAAACCACAAGCTTTGTTAATGACTTCAACCAATTTAGATCACCAAATTAGATCACCAAATTAATTTGGGCAGTAGAATTGCCTCAAAGGCCAATTTAGCATCCGTGATCAAAGTCACATTTGAGCCTTCGATGGCAATTCACTGGTTAGTTTTATCACGGCTTCAAAGAACCAAAATAAGTACAACCTTACTGCCCAAGAGAATGATGAGGTTGATAGGTAAAAAAGGTAAGGAAAAAAAAGTACTTTCATTTCTTTGTGCCTGTTATTCGAAGAATTTCATATGCGTTTTATTATAGAAAACTTGTCTACATATTCAAAAATTTTTAAAATAAGAAAATAAAATTTCAAAATATTATCGTGTCCTCTGTAAAAATTGGGTAACCGGGTAACAAGGGCGTTTTTTCGATATCATACGCCTTTATTCATAGGTTACCCGAAGGGGTAAAAAAGGGTAACCGGACATGATGAAGAGAAAAAAAGAAGGAAGAAAAAGAAAGGAAGGAAGGAAGGAAGGAAAGGAGTTATATTATTTCTCTCTTTCCAAATCTCCCCATGTATTAGCCTCTGTTAGTTCTAATACTTCCTCTAAGATTGTCTTATCAAATCTTATGCATCTAACAGACTTAGATTCTATTTTAACGTTTTTGTTATATCTTTCCCTTTTATCTGTCGTGGTTTTATCGCAGATAGTTAAACCTTTCTCTTTCCAGACCTTTATAAGTTCCGCTTTGTCTAAGTTGTTATCTTCGCAGACTTTCTTTAATGTCGCTTCTGATATGTCCAGATACTGCCCGGATAACTGCCCGCCTAATGTCCCTTTATAGATCAATGTGTTTTTTATAACTCCGTCTATGTCCCTTTCAGGCTTCCATGTAGAAACCTCATTATAGACAATCTCAAGCCCTCTAAGCCAGTATTCTTTTTTCTGGTCGCTTGTTATGTTCTCCCTCATAAGCTCAGTGCACAGGGCTTTATAGTCCTTTGTAGGAATCCCATTTTCCTTAAAGATACCTTCGAGGATTTCCCCAGATAGACAGATACAGGCGATAATATCGCCAACTCTCGCGCCTATGTCCCGGTTTTCGTCCCTGAATTCTGCTGATAGTTCCCTGTACCTTTTTTGTAAGCCTTCCTTATCCTCCATCACCTTGTTTAAGAAAAGCTCCTTAAAGTGTCCATAATTGTTCTGGATTACTTCCTCTATGTCCTTTGCTATTTCGGCGTTCTCGTTGCTCTTGGGAATCCGGTTAACTATCGTTATCAGTCTACCGTTTGCGCCTTGTGCTACTGTATCCTTTAATAAGTCGCTCTCGCCTGTGAATAGATAAGAAGCTGTGAAGCCTTCCGCTTTCTCAAGCTCTGAATTAGGGGCGCGTCCTCTGGCTCTGCCGTTTGCTAAGAGGTATATAATAGGTTCATAGTCCTTATTTGTCTTAGTTTCGTCTAATACAAGGAAGTGCCCGTTAACACTTATAGAAAGCTTTTCGGCGGCTGTCAGGGTGATATTTGCAGACCTTACAATGTGCTCGCCTCCGTAAGCTCTGCCTATTAATGAGCCTGCTACTTTTGCGGTGGTGGTCTTCCCTCCTGTCGTCCTGCCTGTGATAGAGCCTAATATATTAGGCAGTCCCAAAAAAGAGCTAATGAAGCCACTCATAGCAATATAACAGCATATCCGGGCGGTGTCGTAATCAAGCCATTTTAAAAGGCTTATGTGCTTCCAGCCTTCGAGACTCCCGGCTTTATCATACATTTCCTGAGAATGCTTATCTAATAAGCTTACTTCGGAATTCCCTTCCGGGCTGTATGCCGTGTTTCCAGAGACAAATATAGATTTATTTCTTTTCCATCCTGGACGGCTACACACTGCCAGCATTTCACACTTTTTAAAAGCATTCTCAATGCTCCGCAGGAAGAAACCGTTAATAAGTCTTGCGTCTCCCTCTGCCGCCATCATGCCCGCGTTAATCATTTTTATAACTCCGGCTCTGGTCAACAGGTCGCCATGTGACATAAAAAGGGCAATGTTCCCGGACAGTACTTTATAGTGCGTGTACCTGTTCCTCTCGGTGTCCTCCGGGTCGATGTCCAAATTATCACTAATCCCGGTTATCTCGGTTTTAGCTCTGATAATGGTCTTCTCTTCCCCTTTTTCGTTTATGTATATGACCCCCGAAGGGGTTATAATGTAGGCAAGGGCGCGCTTTTCCGGCTTTTCCTTTACTGCCTGTTTTGTGTTACTCTTCCATGCGTTTGTTTCTGTTTTTGTGTTTTCTTTTATCATTTTATCGTGTTCCTATTGGAACATTGTAAAAAGATAGAGAAAGTAACCTATGTAATAACCGGAGCATACGCCTTATAGGTATAGAAAGTTATAAATAATAAAGATGTGTTATTACTTATAACTGCTTTTACTTAAAGGCAAATGTCGTTTATAAGAGAATAGGCAACTATCGGAACGTTGGAGGGTTTTGGTGAGTTCTCCAATGTTTCAAACTCTCTATTTTACAATGTTTTTATTCATTCTTTTTTACTTTGTGCTTTCTTGGTTTGTTCCAGTATGGACTCTTACATTTCGGGCAGGTCATCGGGAGAACTCCCGGAAACCTTTGAATCCATGTGTGCTGGCATCGGTTGCAGTTGAGCTTTTTTACTTCAAGCGTTTCAAAATTTACAGTTTCTGTTCCCTGCATAACAGTAAGGTAATGTTCAGAGTATAAAAGTAGAACGCTCTTTTGAAAGAATTTAATATCATGCTAATGTATAGCATAGTTAGAAATAGTTAACAAAATGTAAAGTTTCTTTTATATTCTTTTAGAATGTTACAAAGTTGAAACCAATAAAAAAATACTATACATGCCCTGAGCGTAAGCCGATTTACTTTAAATATATGGGGGTTGAATAATTCTTTAATCTAATTACTTATCTTTGCACTTCTGTATTGATACAGAATAAAAAAAAGTAGTAACCGGCAAAACCTTAAATCCTGCTGTGCCGGTGGTATGGCAGGGTTTAGAGATAAAACGACATCGCGCACAGAATTAATAAAGATATACTGTGTAGCATCCGAATTCGAACCTTTAGAATCATTCTTTTCTTAATTTACGGTATATATACGGTTATACAGCCTGAATATATAACTTTTGAGCTTTTCAATTTTAGGAAACATAAATCTTTACTGATAGTGTTTTTACTCTTTCGGCTTCCCCTTCGGAGTCCGGGAAGTCTAAAAAGCTGTTACTGTGTACTTTTCCGGGGTGGTTTTATCTTATCGGTACTGCTGAATTTTAGCTTTATTGTCGTCCTGGTACGCAGGTTTTTAGGTGGTAATCTGTTTCCCTGCTGGCAGGCTGGCAGGCTTCCGGGCTTCTCTCCCTGCGTGGTCTTTTTAGAATGTTATACTGTGGTGCTGGCAGTCCCTATTATTTCCCTGCTTGCGTAGGCCTTGCGTTGTAGCCCGTAAGGGCGTATCTAAATCATAGAGATTTGATAATAATTCTCTCAGGATCAAACAGAGCTTAATCTAAGGCTCACTGTGAGGATATCTTATCCGGGTTGAACTGGTCACAAGGCCCCTGGAATAGGGAAGTGCCTTAAAACGTCTTAAAAATCGCAATAACAATAACAAACATATTTCCTTGCAAAAAGGTCTAAAGATGATAGATAATTGCAAATGTACCATATGTATATATGATATATCTATCAGAATCTATCTATCTATAATCTGATAGGGCCTTCAAACTCTTTTAATTATTCTATTCTGTCATGGTCAGGGATTTTCTCAGTCCTGCCTGCATGGTCTTCTCTTTAGACTGTCAGACTTTTAGAGAGTGATGAGTTTTTTGGACAATTCGCACATGTAAACATGTAATTATCTCAGATAGGATAAGATTCTTGCACTTTTGGATAATCCTTTTGTCCACATCTGGCATGATTCGATAAAAAGAAAGGTCATGCATGTAAACGGTTTGCACATCCTTTTTTTAGTCAGGTTTGAGGAAAAGGCTGATTTTTGCCTTACTCTTGATAAACTCTTTAGAGAGTGAAAGATAAATCGAAATCGGTTAAAACGGCTTTGACGTTATCGTTTTGCTATCTGGCTATGCTTATTTTTGAGATGAATTTTCCTTAACGCGTGCGTTAATCGGTAGAAACTTGCATAATCCTATAGTCCTTGGAATAACCGAGTTCACAAACACGTATATACAACATATTGGAAAAACGAGCTGAGTCTACATTTGATATTTTTGCATAAACGCAAATAAAAACATAAAAACAGTATTTTTTGATTTTTATCCTGCAGTTCTCTCTGAGCAAGCTTCAATCATAAAGTATAGCTAAAGTTTCCACAGAGTCCATGAATCTGCTTGACAATATTTCTGAGCGAATTTTTGCCATTTCCCTAAGTTTTTTGTCAGCAGAATATTTTTTCTCAAGAACAGACTGTATTATCTCTTCAATTTTATCTTTTGTAGCACCTTTTAAATTGCCACGTCTAAGATTCAAACCTATTGACATGAAGTCCTTAAAACCCACTTTATTAAGTTCATCTAATAAACTTTTCTTTAATTCACGAGAGTTTAAGATTTCATTCTCAGTTTCCTCGGTCAAGTCATCATATCCATCTTTTATGATCTCATAAAAAGTGTATTCGTTAATTATCTCTATCAAGTTGATATTATTTTCAAATCTCATTACACTAATTTGATCTGTAACTGGAATTCTGGTACTTGCTAATTTTGCGAGAATTTTCACAACATCGTAATCTCTAATCTGAATATTAGCCGGAAGATCCTCATCATCAATGAACCCCAAACTGTCACTGGAAGGCATTATTTTTTGAACGATCAATCCAATTTTAAATTTCTCATGTTTTTTTATTTTCAACATGATTTTGATATCATTTAAAAAATCATGTTGAAAATCACTGAATGATTGACCTGGGTCTAAAATGCCTATACGTGTGCTTGGTGTCAAATTCACGAAATCATACTTTGGACATATTTTGTATTCATATTCTTTTTTGATCTCCTCGATCCGCGTTTCGTTGATATTCCATTTCAAATCTCTTTTTGAAAGTTTATCAATTATGGCTTGAAGCCCTGCTTCATCTGTATTATTACTATCACTGTCTGTATTATCAGTCTCATCATTATTTTTCTTTTTAGTTTTTCTATCAGTATTTTTACCATAAAACATTATAATATATGCACCAAAAAGTTGAGCATCGATTGACTTTTCTATCGTTGTGAGCTTAACTTTCTCAAAAGCAGATTTTACCGCTTTTTTTAACATTTCATATTTTTCGATATTTGAGATTTTTTCGATGATATCCTTTCGAGAATCTTGAATGAAAGCCAAAAGAAGGGCAAAACTAGTGTCATACCATTTGCCTTTTCTAAGTTGATCATGAAAATATGTTCCTTCCTTATCCTTAGACATTTTTGAAAAGGAGGTTACCATTTCTTTCTCTTCAATTAATTGCCCAATCAAGACAACCTGCTGACCACCGTTTTCCTTCATTTTTTGCTGGTAACTGCGAAGTACAGCCACTGCATGATCATTTGCTGAATATTGGCAAGCTATTTCCCTTAATGGAATATCATCGTGAAACTTCAAGGTAACAGAGGCTCTAGCAAATCCTTCAATTAGGGACTTATCATTGTTTAAACGACCATCTTTGTTAAAAATATTTAATCCTATTTTATAAGCTAATGGAATTACAATGTCTACCAATGGAACTTTTTTGTTCCCGGAATTGTCAATTAAAAATTTTATTGATCGTGTATATGATTGAGTATCTATCTCATTCTTTTTAAGAAACTCTATATAAGAATCCAAATAACTTAATACGAAAAATGAGTCAGTCAACTTGCCGTTAATTCTTGATAGACTGAAGGAATGTATTTTCTTAATGATTGCACTAATGTCTTCTTTATTGTACTCGTAATTATTAGGTGGACCTATTATTTTTTGACTTTTAATTAAGACTTCTGCCAGTTTTTCAACTTCAATTTTAGATTCTTTTATCTCTCTGAATGTATCTTTACACGTCTTACCATTATGTTCATTATATAATAGTAACAAAATATTTTCGGACACCTCTATTCTTTTCTGTACACAGTGAGAGTATATTTGAGAATTGATGTATTTTTCCCTGTCTTCTTCATTATCGACTATAATATTATGAGCAGGAACAAAATCCCCAATTTCCTGAAAGAAACTGTCATCAACAATTACGTTGTAATATTTTAAAGATTGCTTGTATTTTTCTACCAACTGTTTATGCTCACCTAAACGAGTTGTGCTTTTATATAAATTGTTTATAATGGGAACTGAGTCTCCCACACTACTGGCTATAGAAAGTAAAATGTCCTTACTTTTGTCAAAATCTGTCTTCACATTTCTGATTTGTGAAGATGATGTCAGACTTCGGGAATCTATTTCTCCATCGTCTGTATCATCTTTTTCATCATTTAACTCACTAGATTCTGTTGTAAAAATCTTATTCTGATAGGTATAGTAAAAAAGAATCAATGAGACAATAAGAACAAAAAAAGTATACCAAAAGAGGTTTTGATACATATGAAAATTATGCATAATAGAAGACGGTAAGCTAATATTTGAGGAGTTATTAGATGAAAAAACATTAGTACCTAAAACACTGATGACGATTTGTATAATGACCGGGACTATAAGAACGAAAATGGCCACAAAATAGATTTTAAAGTTGGTTTTAATTGTTCTCAGTATTTCTTTATAATTATTTATTTTTTCATGGTAGTCAGTTTTAACTGTTCTTAGTTCTTCTTTATAATTACATATTTTTTCATCGTCATTGTTAACTCTATTAATAATAAGTGAAGCCGTTTTTTCTAAAGATTTACTGTTATCCTCTATTTTTTTGAGCAAGTCTTTGGCTTCTGTTTCAGCATCTTCTAACTTAAAGGGTTTACTTTGCATATCATTCCTTTAACTTCATCACATGTGGTTAGAACTACAACAGAAGCACATATTGCTTATGAACTTAAACATTTCTATTTACTTCAATATTCGACCATACAAGTATCCGTTCTCCTTTTTATTTCTCCTTCATTAGTTGTCTTATTTTTTCCAAAACATCCACCATGGTTTATTCCCTGTAGTCTCAGGCAAAAGCTTAGTATTTAACTTGCTATTTTCTTGAATTAAGCTCTGAATATGAACAGCCTGTTTCTCTGTGACGTCATTAAGCTGTGGGATCTGATCATTCATATCTTTCTTCTAGAAAAAGTCGATCTGCACTTATCGGAACATGTTTCCTTTTTTGGATTAGTTGTTTCAAAAACCTGGTTACAGTTCTTGCAGGTCTTCTTAATTATTTCCTTCTCAGAGCTTCCTGCTGGAGCTGTCCTGGCTGTCCTAGCTGAACTCTTAACAGGCTCCTTGAATCCGGCACAACAGCTTCAGAACTCTCCTCTAATCGCCTGCATTCAAGGCTCTTGAAGTAATGAGCAAAAATAGAAAGGGTTTCTTTGTCCCTTCTCAGGTCTTCTATACGCTGATCTTTTTCAGAGAGAAGTAATTGCAGTCCTTCAATAGTTGCTCTGAGTTCCGGGATATGATGGGATATATCCGGGATTTATTTAATACAAATGTTAAAAATCGTTGAAAATGAATGAATTATAAAAATTACTCGAAAAAATAGAATCATTCAAGAAAATTAATATTCAATGTAATTCTTGAATGAGCTATAACAATTAGGTAACTTACATATTTATTGTAATACTATTTATATAAAAAATAAAACATTGATTCAAATTAATAATTATATCAATGAGGAATATCATAAGAAATACCACAACATTTTTTTTGTCAATGATTTCATCTATTTGTCTCCTTTGATCACTGCGGATCATAGTTATCTATTCATTCAATCACAAAGGAGCATCTGACGTTTATTCCGCAATATATTTAAATTATAATTAAATATTAATAATATAAGTGTTATAGTTAGCTATAATTGTTTAACATAATTTCATATAATCAAATTGGAATTAACGACAAACATACCTTTTTCATTCTACAAGACATTAAGTAACTTCGAAAACATAACTTCCAAGTTACTTATGTTTTGACGTATACCGTTCGTTTAAGCTTTATCTTTCTTAACGTTCCTCCGTTCAACAATACTGATATATGCTCATAGTATTGACTACTGATACTATTACAATTCAAACAAAAATATAAGTCAATTTTTAATAAGTCTAGAAAAGTATCCGTGTATAAAATGAGACATTCTTCTTGATACATAGATGCCGCAATTTTCGAAAAAACTACGATACCTATATTATTATATATATGTAATTCAATGCATATATACTTTGGGATGAGGGCAAAGCTTTATATATTATATACCGGAAATCGCGTATACTTTTATTATGTTTAATAACGAAAACCCAATCCGGTCTAACTGAAAATATTTAGTGTGTGAGTTCCCACCAAAATTTACAAACAAAAAATAGGAAAGTTTAGACAGTTGTTAGGCTGTCTCAGGGTGGCTTTTCTTAAAGTCTTCTGTCATCGTTTTGTATTCTTCGTAATACGTGTTTCCTCTCGTCAGAGATTCTGCCGCGTCTTCTATTGTGATTTCTGCTGATGCTGTGTCCCCGGCGTTAATGTGGTCAAGAGACATGTCTATACGCTTTGCAAAAGCTCCATAAGATCCCATCATATCGGCATATTTCTGCACAGCCGGTTCTAGGTCATCGTCATAATAAAATTGCGCGCTCTCGTAGCTGGAAGCGTCTGCTTCAGTCTCAATGTACTGTGTCAGAGCTTTAATTTGTGTTGGATCT
Source organism: Methanosarcina sp. WWM596 (assembly GCF_000969965.1). Lineage (GTDB taxonomy): Archaea > Halobacteriota > Methanosarcinia > Methanosarcinales > Methanosarcinaceae > Methanosarcina. The sequence continues at coordinate 396,802 of NZ_CP009503.1, read as the reverse complement.
CCGGAATTGCTCAGAACGGATGCAAGCTCGTTTGCCGCGTTTGATACATTTAAAGCGTCTGCGCTTGTGGTCTGCATCCATTCCTTGGACTGGTCAGGCTGTTCCCCTGCTTGTTCTCCTGTATTCTCTGTGCTGTCTGCCGTCTTTTCTTGGGGAGATGATTGGCCAGAACATCCAGCAACAAAGACCACGGCAAAGATAACAAGGAAAATTGCAATAGCTTTCAGAATTTTGTTCATTTTTCCTACTCCTTTGATGAAAAAGAATACGGAAAACAACGTGCTTAAACCTTTTTATTTTTCTTCCGGCTTTCCTTCAGTTATTCAAAAGGAGCTTTGCAGGCATATACTGCCAGCAAAACCGCTCAAAATAAAAACGATGACGAGAGAACTGTTTTCATGATGATGAATGTATTTTCAATTAAGAAAGAATTACTCTCTGATTTTTTCGGAATTCTTCAGGATTGTAAAAAATAAGACTTCGGATAGATCTTAGTGCCGTAACTACTCATTAGGGAGAAAATATCTTTCAAAATATAACTTTTTCATTTACTAAAAATTCTACATTACTTTTTAAAATGAATATCGGGTGATGGTTTTATGGTTTAGAGAAAATGAAAAAAACGAGAAAAATAAAATTACTATTTTTGCCCTTATTATCAGAAAAAATACAAAGAAAAACGTAATTACGAGTTTTATTTAAAATTCAGTAATATTTCGGTGTTTGCCGAAATCATTTATAAAAAAATAAATCAGATTATTGTATACTATTATCTTATAATATACGACTATTATCTTATTTTTCATGATCGGGTGACTGCGTAACATAGGAAAAAGATAAATACGGGTTATTCATAATTTTAGGTAGTAAAAGTCATATTGAATTAAAAAATTTGATATTTAATTAGATAATATTATAAAACTTTGTATATTCAGTATAAAACGAGATCAGGAAAAATACCGAATTTTAGTGCGTGCAAAACTATATCTATTTTGCACGCAAAAAATCAGGATCAGGCGAACCAAACGTTAGCAAAATTTTATATATAGTAAGTCACCTTATTTATAATCTGAGAAACTTAAAAAGATCATCGTAAGCTTAAGCTTAAGAAAACGATAACAGGAGGCTATACTCTAAAGAAGAGTATATATACTAAAGCAATCATATCAGTTATAAAAAATCAAATTTGATGGGCATAAAGCAGATAGACCCCTGCCGGGGGGTCTAGCCGAACAAAATTCAAAAGTTGATTTACAATGATGAAATTATTGACCATCTCCTATAAAAAGGTTGCAGGTGGTTTCGTCCTTATAATTGGATGGAATCACCACTTAATGACCGACGTGCTCGTTCCATTGATGAGCATATATGGGCTGATTTCACAATTTATTCCAAAGTAAAAACATTTTTAACCGTTTTTTTACTTTTTTAATTTTCCCTGCCGTTGGTAATGTTGAGCCTCGCAGGGTACGCAGGTCTTGAGAGCTTCTCTAAAATCTCCTGCCGGATCTTGTCACACTCATCCGCATCGTTATAGTTTATATTGATGTTCTCGGTTTTGGCGTGGACTTCTACTTCTGACTGCTTCCCATAACCAAGGGTCTTGAAGCGTCTTTCAAGTAACCACTTGCTAGAATCGACATTACCAAGCTTTGCCGAAAGTTTGAGCTGTTGCAAGCATTCTGCAAGAAGTTCAGACTCTGCTTCCTTCAGTCCTGCGTAAAAGCTCACATAGGGCTGTTGCTGTTCGTCCCTTCCTTTCCTGATCCATGAGTAAAGGGTGTCCTCAGAAATCCCAAGGCTGAGAGCTAAGGCTGAGTAGGTGAAGCCTAACTTAACATTTTCTTTCATTCGTTCAATTAATTCCGGGGTTATCTTACATTTTTTAGCCATATATTAATATTACTATATAATTTAAGTATAAGAATATAATCGAGAATAATAAAATATACTGCTTACTATTTCGGGGCAGGGGAAAATAAAGAGGCTGAGTAAATAAAGTACATAGGGGGGAAAATGTGAAGGGAAAACAGGGAAAAAATAAACGTTTGCCTGCTCGCTCGGCATTGAATAAAATATTCTTTTTAGACAGTTATGTTTACAGAATGGAATTTGATATAAATAGAAAGGTTAATTCGAATTATGGCATTTAGGTATAAAATATGCAACCTGTTCCAATAATAAGATCTTTATTTGAATATTTATATGGATATTTTGATTCAAGATCGTCTGTTATTTACTTCAGACTACTTAGAATAGTTTTAGTAGATTTAAAAAAACTAAGTATATTATATGGGGCGGTTACACGAAATTGGTTATTTAAGGCATTCGTTGTTGTTTTACTTTTTATTTGTTTTTTATGGATTTTACTAAAATATCCTGTGTTGCAGGTAGATAAATTTGGAATAACGAACCCGAAAGACTTAGCCGAGATGGAAAACGTTTACCGTTCTACATTGGCTCAAGTGTTAGGGGGCATTGCTGTAGGGGTTGGAATTTATTTTGCATGGGGAAATCTAAAAATTTCGAGAGAAGTTCAGATCACTGAAAGTTTCACTAGAGCTATTGAACAGTTAGGGAATGAAAAAATTGAGGTTAGGTTAGGCGGAATATATGCCCTCGAAAGAATCTCAGCACAATATCAGAAGGATCATTGGAGAATGATCGAGATTTTGACTTCTTTTGTTAAAATAAACTCTCCCATTAAAGATGAACCTCAAAATAAAGTAAAAATAGACACTCAAGCCGTTCTTACGATTATTGGAAGGCGCAATTACTCCTTATTCATGGGAGAGTCAAGAATGATAAATCTGACTGGACTTAATTTACAAGAAGCTTTTTTTAATGGAGCTAACCTTGGTGGGGTTTATTTTTGGAAATCAAACCTTAAAGGGGCTAATTTCTTGCTTGCTAACCTTCCGGAGACTGACTTTGTGTCTGTTAATGCTTCCGGAGCTTATTTTAATGGAGCATATCTTAAAAATTCTGATTTTAAAGGAGCTAATCTTGAAGGAGCGCAATTTGAAGTAGCTAATCTAAAAGGAGCTAAATTTGAAGGAGCTAATCTTAAAGGGGCTAATCTTGAAGGAGCTAATTTTGAAGGGGCTAATCTTAAAGGGGCTAATCTCGAAGGAGCTAACCTGAAATGGGCTCGCAATTTGTCATGTAACCAGCTTTCCAAAGTGCAAACGCTTCATAATGCAACATTGGATAAAAACCATTCACGTATAATTTCTAAACACTACGCACATTTGCTTTTGGCTGTATCAGAAGGCACTACAGAGCCACAGGAGGGGATAAGGTGAGAGTTGGGGATACTTATTCTTCTTCCGGTGTTCGAGCACGAGGAGGCTTTATAGCCTCCACCCTCTCGCCTTCATCCTCTCGGCGTTGTACATTACTGCTTTCTGTCCTAACTGCTCCACGTACTCCGGTGTTCTCTTATTGAATTCGCCTACAAATTCGCTAACGTCTGGCACATTGCTTTTGTACTCTGTTTTTGCGAATTTAGCCAAAGCTCTCCGGAGGAGGTTACTAAGTCCGGAATTACTAGGAGTAACCATGTCAACTGCTTCATTTTTTATACACATTTCGCTATCGGTAAAGGGGTAACCTTCGTTTTCGAGGCTTCCTTTATCGTTTTCTGGCTTGGGGTAACCTTGTTTTGTCAGGGAATGGGTAACCTGTGAAAATACACATGTTTTTTCGTGGTTTGATTTATTGACATTTCCAGAGGGGGGGGTTATTTTTTCCATCACTCTCTTTCTCTATATCTATGGTTACCCTTACATTATTTATTATATTATTATTGTTCCCGTTGTCGTTTCTTTGGGTAACCTCTGATAGGTTACCCCAAGGGTTACCAGTGGTTACCCTTAACTTGTTTTCGTATAGCGTTTCCTTGAATTGTTCGGTTACCCTTTCCACTGCTTCGTAATCTAGGATCGAGATTGATTCGTACATATCTAATCCGGTTAATTCTCCGGTGTACTGGTATGTCTTTACCTTTACCGTCCTGCTCCCGGTGTCTGTTCTATATACTATTTATTTACTGAAATTATATAGGGAGTTTCCCGATAAGCCTGCTGTACTGATTTGTCGCCTGTTGCACTTTATTTAGGTAATGAGCACTTCCCACAGTAACGGATGCCCTACCTTGAATGAAATCAGCTACGCTTTCTGTAATCCCTTCCTTAATCATGAGGTTTAAATGCCATTTTCGAATGGTTTTTGCGGTAACACGGCCACATTTTATTTCCTTTAGTATATTAAAATAAGATCTCAGTTTACATATCTTCTTTAGTTCAGGAACATACGATGCAGGGAAAAATAAATGAAAAGTTCTTTTTGAACCACTTGATAAAAAAGACGTTGGATAATGAGCTATTTCCCCATCTATAATGATATTACCTTCATCAAAATTGTCAAGCATCTGATGTATATGAGTAAATCGATTCCCTGAATAAACCAATAAACTGTATATAGGCTTCATTTCTTCAGGACATTCCTCGTATCCTTTCTTTATTTCTTCATCGTCTACGTAAACCTCAACGACACCAGACTTTTTGATTTTTACAAAGCGTCTCCATTTTTCGAGAGAATGACCACATATTTCGTTTATTTCTTCATCCTCAAAATAATTAAACAAATTACGTAATCCGCGCTCTTCTTTATCTTTTAACAGAATATTCCTAAACTCTATTGGTCTGGTTACAGTCTGGCTTTCAAAAAATCTTAGTAAGGCACTAAAATAGTTCTGCTTTGTCCTTTTCGATATATCTTTATTTTTCAACCATTCCTCAAAAAGACCCTGATGTTTGATCCATACATCATTGAGCGTGAAGCTGTTACAACTCCTGTTTTCGGGCAGGTCTAATTTTTGGGAGTGAGTAGGAGTTATGACCGAATTTAAAGGATTAATAGAGCTTAATTTGTCAAAAGAAGCCTTCACACGGCGGAGGTCCTGAGTTCGAATCTCAGCGGGCCCACTTCTGTTTATTCTTTTTTTACGGATTCTAAGTGTTTATATTTAGTGGCTATGAGAATACTGGATACGTGACAGATAACTGCAAATTTTAACAAGAAAAAGTAAGAGACACATAGGAAATTAAAATAGACAGAACTCTATGATACACTGTGGTGAAAGTTCTATTGATGATAAGCGAAGTAGTAATAAACTTTCGCAGCAGCACATCGAGTTCAACCACACTAATTTATCTGGATTCAAACCCTCCAGTATCCTGAAGATTCTGAAGATCATGGGTTCACCAAACAAGTAGTGCCAAAACAGACTGTTCAGCCCTGGGGTTAACTTCAGAAATTTTTCATATGGATGTGGGTTTGTGACCTGGGATACACGTAAATGTCATCCTGTCCGGTCTCTTGAAAAGCTCCCAAGAACCCAGGTTGTTGGAACCCAATGAATTTGTACCACTCTCCAGAACTATGTTTGTTGTACCAGATTTTTGGGGCTGCATGCTTCAGCTATCCACTGGAATATGACCATGCCTGGCTGATTGACAGCTAAATAAGAGAGATAAACGCTTATGTCAACTTCAATTAAACGAGGCTATATCTATTTTCCGGATACATGGGAACATATCGAGTCACAGTATATAGGTCCCTTTGTTACCCGCATTGTCCACCGCCGGCCTGATGGCACTGTGGATGTAAGGACCTCCCGACGACATCGCAAGCAGTTTGGTCCGGAACCAGGCCCTGAAGCGGCGGAAAAAAAACGACCCAAATACCTGCTTTGGCGCCCCCGCTCGTTAAACTGGTGGATCGCCGTTTTGTTCATGATTGGTGCCAGCCACTTTGCACTGGGCAGCGTCTTATTTCTGGCCGGGTTCAAAAGGAATCTCATTCTCACCCTGATTTTTTTCATCGGTTCGATCTTCTTTACCTCTGCCGGTTATTCTCAATATCATCAGTCTATCAACGCCAAGACTACCGTTGGTGGTGATGTCCAAAATACTAAACGCAAATGGTTGGCCTGGCAACCTGTTAGAATTGATTTTTGGGTTACATTTAGCCAATTTCTGGGAACGATTATGTTCAACTTCAACACGTTTGATGCTTTTCTCAATCTGGGTTGGATAGGACAAGACCTGTTGATCTGGACACCGGACATGGTTGGCTCTATTTTCTTCCAGATCTCCGGTACACTTGCGATATTTGAAATTTGTCATCGCTGGTGGTGCTGGCGCAGTAGCAACATTGACTGGTGGATTACGATCATTAACTTTGTGGGATGTGTTGCATTCTTAATTTCGGCATTTCTGGCTGTTATCAGACCTGAACCAATTTTTAACAATCTCGCACTATGGTCCACTGTTTTCACCCTGATCGGGGCAGTTTGCTTTTTTGTTGGCGCTTATTTGATGTGGCCGGAGATGGCCCAGGAAGAGTCAGCATAAAAGAAAAAGAGACGGGGACCTTACGTCGAATAATTTGATCGTGGAAGGAAAAAGTAAAACAATGAATAATACTTCTGATATTATACTTCTGATTTTCATTTAACTAAAGAGGATCTGGCTGAAAAACAGGAACGGTTTAGCTGGCTTGCAAAGCAGATTAAAGAATTAAAAGAAAAGGAGTAATGATAAAACCCAAAAACGATGACCGAAAATAAGATATATTAATCTATCATAATTATATATGGTAATTGGAGTGTATGGACTAGGAAAAGTTCGAACCAGAATTGGTCCGGTCATACTCAACCTTTTGATTATTTTGTTATATGTACTGCTGGGGTTGCTTACGGCTGAGTTGATTCTCAAATGTTTGATAATTTATAGCCCTTTTTGAAAATTCTCGGCTTTTCTTTTATTTACTTCTTTTTCGTTCTTACATTCTCTCTTACTTTTTTCTCTTATATTTTTTTTCGTATTTTTAATTATTCGAGAACATGTCCGTTATTTGGTTTCAAAATGACGACCCCTTTCAACATGAAAAACGGAGCCATTTTGAGCATTGGCAGCTCTGCCAGTGTGATGATATGCCATTGACGGGGTTCTGCCCCCAGCTCAATTGTGTCCATTTGACAGTACCGCTGTCTGCCCAGGCGCTGTGGACCTCGGCACCCTGGGATACAGTATGGGCTGGCTCAAGTCCACTCCAGGGGCACCGACTCTTTGTAACTGGCGCTGGTATAGTAGTTCAGCCGAATAGTATGCAGGTCCTCGATGTCGGCATAAAGCAGAGGTCCTGAGTTCGAAGCTCTGCGAGCCCATTATGCATTTTGCTCATTTTCTTCTTCTGTTTTTTAGTTTAAAGGTATTAAATAGTTTTAAAATATTTATTCGAAAAAAATAAGCAATGAATAATTATTTTCCACAAAATAGCACATTCAGTACTTCCTCTCCCCGAATATGGCAGTGCCCACACGTACCATCGTGGCTCCTTCCTCGATGGAAATCCTGTAGTCATTGGACATACCCATTGATAGTTCCCTTATATTGATGTTGTCCCGGTTTTCCTGTTTCATTTCATCAAAAAGGACCTTCATCTTCCTGAAATAGAAACGGGTTTGTTCAGAGGGTAGAAAAGGAGGGATGCACATGAGGCCTTCCAAGCGGACATTCCCGAGAGAATGGATCTCATTTATTGCCTTTTTTACCTCATCCGGTCCAAATCCGTATTTTTGTGACTCGTTGCCTATGTTAACCTGAAGGAAGACCTTCTGTACTTTGTTAATATCCCCGGCTCTCCTATTAATATCCCTGATTAACTTCAGGGAGTCAACTGACTGGATAAGATCAAAGAGATGTACGGCTTTTTTGACTTTATTTGTCTGTAGATGGCCTATAAGGTGTGTCTCACAGGGCAATATATCATCACATTTGTCCTCGTATTCCTGAACCCGGTTCTCTCCGATAATAGTGGCTCCGGCCCTAATAACTTCGTTTATCCTTTCAGGTTCAATCGTCTTGGTGACACAAACTAGTTTTGTGTTTCCAATCTCCTTAAGGATCAACTTTATAATTTCATCAACTGGCATTGTTGTCCCTAAACTGTTTTGATTCAAAAGTAGTTGTATTTAAATGGTTCTAATTGTGTTTTTATGGAGTAAGAATAGAATTATATAAAAACCGGAATTAACGGTTCAGCATTTCAAATGCGCAATTTCTATAAAACTGAGCAAGAATGGTTACATCATTTATGCAAAACCGGTTAATCATTTATTTTGCTCAATGTATCGGGATTTGGCTTCCTGAATTATATTGACTGCTGCTTCAAGACCTCCCCAACCAATAACCTTCACGTGTTTATGCTCTAAATTCTTATAAGTTTCAAAGAAGTGAGTAATTTCTTTTAATAGATGAGGAGGGACCTGGTCGATTGTTTCTATATAATTCCATAAGGGGTCACCTTTTGGAACACAGAGTATCTTGTCATCTATTCCCTTATCGTCTTCCATGGCAAATAATGCAATAGGATGTACATCTATTATACATCCCGGAAATGTAGGTTCCCACATTAAAACCAGGACATCTAAAGGGTCACCGTCAAGAGCTAGAGTATCAGGAAAAAAACCATAATCGCAAGGATACATCATTGAAGAAAAAAGCATTCTGTCGAATTTAATTACTTTCCTTTCTTTATCGTACTCATATTTGTTCCGACTTCCTTTTGGAATCTCGATAATCACACTTTCGACTTGCCTTTCAGCCATATCAACACTTCCGAATTATTAATTAACTGCTTTGTAAGAATTACAACTATTAATGTGTTCTGACAGGTTATTAATATAAAACATAGAGAAGAAAGAATAGAACTGCCTGCAAACAAGAGTCATTGACCTGGTTTGAACTGTTTTGCTTTTCACAAATCAACACACAAATGAAAGTTTGTAAAACAAAGAGTGGAAGCAGACACTTCAATCCTCCCCGGAACTTATCCCCCTACAGAGCTGCTAGAACCCGATTCCTTCATAGAGATTAAAACGTCTGTTTTTGACCTGCTGATCAAAATATCTATTGGAGAAAGAGCTCCGGATGGGGTTGTCAGGTGGTACGGAGAACTGAAAAAGGGAGGAGAGACAACAAAAAGATACGCATATTACATCGACAAAAACAAAATCGCAAATGCCGTTCATGAGAAATACCCAGATATTGCACTTGAAGTCTGGAAGAAACTTGCAGAAGAGCTCATATCCAAAACAAATGTGAATGCTTACAGAGAAGCTGCCGTACACCTCCGGAAGGTTAAAGATAATATAGAATCCAGAGGACAAAAAAGAGAATGGGAGATATATCCCCGTGGGATCAGGGAGAAAAATAAACGCAAAAGGAGGCTCATTGAAATCCTTGGTACACTGGGAAAAAACCGGCATATTGAGGACTGAAAAAAACCGGCATATTGAGGACTGAAAAAAAACCGGCATATTGAGGACTGAAAAAAAAACCGGCATATTGAGGACTGAAAAAAACCGTTATTTATAGACCCTTTGAGAAATACTATCCTATGCCATCGGAAAGCAAGAATTCCGACCCCTTCCAAACCCTCAAATGGAGCGACCTCCAGGCCTGGGCTGGAGAAAAAGCCACTGCTAAGGGAATGAAGTACCAGGATGAAGACAGGGTAAAAAAGATTAAACAAACCTCTAAGGGTAGCCTCATAGCCCGGGTACAGGGGACGAAAACATATTTCACGGAAGTTTCCCTGGAAAACGGAGAGCTTAGTTCCACCTGCACCTGTCCGGTTGGACATGACTGCAAACACGGGGTTGCCACTGTACTTGAATACCTTGAACTTGCAGAGCAGGGAGAAGAAGTTCCCGTTGCTTCCGAAGGAGACCCCCTAATTATAATGGCCAGACAGGGAATTGCCCTGAAAGTTGAAGAGACCCGGGATTCGTATCAGGTTTTCCGAAAAGAGCTGAGGGAGTACCTGAAGCAGATGGAAAAAGAGGAACTGATTGACCTTCTGATGAATTTATCCGAGAGGGATTCCCTGCTTTCCAGGCACTTGTGGGACATGCTGAACCTTGCATCGGGGGATACGGAGGAGACGGTAGGGGACATATACTCCGAACTGGAAGAGCTCTGGGAGGAAGCCAGAAGCTATGACTACAGAGATTATGATTCCCCTACCCCTGATTTTTCGGACCTGAGGAACCGGCTGGAAAAACTCCTTGAAGCCGGGTATGCAGATGATGTTGCAGACCTGGGTATGAAAATTCTGGAAGGGTATGAAGAAATAGCTCCTTATGATGAAGAGGGGAATATCGGCATGGAGATTGGCGAATGTATGGAAGTAGTTATCAAGGCTCTCCTGCAGTCCGGAAACCCAGCCCACGAAAGGATGCTTAGAGTTCTGGACTTTGAATTAAAAGACGAATACGGGATTTTTGACGAAGAAGCCTTCTGGAATTCGGATTTTCCAGTAGAAGAGTGGAACCATTTTTCCGAAGTCCTCAAAGACAGGCTAGAGACAAGCGACAGCGGGAAAACTCTCTCCGATTTCAACTGGGACCGGGAACAGCTTGTAAAACGGCTTGCCCTTGCGCTCGAAAAAGCCAGGAATTATGAAGAAGCCATCTCCCTTTGCGAAGAGGAAGTAGAAGCTGGAGAAGATTGGAGTTATGTCCGGCTAATCAAAGTGCTGCTTGCCGCGGAGCAAAAAGAAAAGGCAGAAGAGTGGATCTACCGGAAAATAAAAGAAACAAGGAAATCTTCCCCGGAAACTGCCTATGAACTCTTCCGGACCCTCCTCGAAATCAAGGAAAAAGAAGAGAACTGGCTCTTTGTAGCAGCTTTAAATGCAGAAGAGTTTTTCAGGTACCTTTCATTGCAATTTTATATAGACCTGCGGGAATCAGCAAAAAAAGCCGGGGTATGGGAAGAAGTCCGGAAAGCTGTCCATGAGTACCTGGAAAACGGAAACCTCCCCGCAGACAGCGCCATACCCGGAGAAGAATCCTCGAACCTGTTAGGGGGCCTTCCAAAGACAGGCCTGATTGACAGGGATTCTTTCAAAAAAATAGATGTACCTGCCTTTGAACTCTTGATCGACATCGCCATCGAAGAAGAGAATCCCGATGAAGTGGCCAGGTGGTACAACAAACTAAAAATAAGGAGAAAAAAGGGAGAAGACAGGTATTTTACCAGGAGAGATAAAATTGCCCACACTGTACAAGAGAAATATCCGGAAATTGCGGTCGATATATGGAAAACTATTGCAGAGGAACTCATTTCCAGGACAAAGGTAGATGCATACGAATCTGCATCCATTTATCTCCGGATGGTCAGGAACACGATGGAAACCGGGGGACAAAAAGTCGAATGGGAGTCTTATCTCAGCGAGATCAGGGAAAAGAATAAACTTAAAAGAAAGCTACTTGAAATCCTTGATGTTCTGGAGAAGGAGAGAATCATTGAGGGGTGAAGGAAAATTTCCATCTGGACGAGAGCAAATTTTTATATATCAGAGCAGATAAATAATAATGGAGTTTAAATTAAACCTAATTCTGAACTCCAACTTTGCTTAAAAAATACCGATTTGAATAGAACAGCATGGAAAAACGATCTAGAAGGAGTTGAAATTAATGCCAGCAAAAGTGAACAAAGAAAAATGTACAGGCTGCGGAACCTGTGTCGATGAATGCCCTTCTGAGGCAATCACCCTTGACGAAAAAGAAGGAATTGCAGTCGTAAACGAAGACGAATGCGTGGATTGTGGGGCATGTGAAGACGTCTGCCCAGCAGAAGCCATCAAAGTAGAATAATAGAAACAATAATAATAACAATAATACTAAAGACATAATAGTATAATAACATAAACAATAATACTAAAGACATAATAGTATAATAACATAAACAATAATAATATTAATAGCAGCAATAACAATGCTATTCCTTAACTTTTGAGAGTGGGTAGATATCTAATACTTGAAAACAACTTCCCACTCCAATTCCCTATTTTTTGAAAATCGCCGGTTTGCCCCGCTTGAAGAGGGCAGAACTTTTGTTTGATAGCCCATTCCCCTCAGGAGAGGTTCGTATTCCCCTGCTTTTTTGCCGTTAAAACAGACGAGCTTCAGCTCTGGAACTATTTCTTTCAAACTTGAAAAATCATTTATTTCTTCGTCCCTGATCCTTGAGTCCTGGCTCCCTTCCCGACTTCCGGCATGAAACACGTCCCAGAGCCCAATCCCGTTACTCTTCAGGACTTCAAGCTTTTTTTCATATGCCATATTCTGAAGGTTTTCTCCGATTGCGCGTCCAACCAGCCTCCAAAAATCATTTCCGGGATTTCCGTAGTACTGTTGCTTTCGGATGGATTCATCACTGGGAAGGGACCCCAGAATAAGGATCCTGGTATTTTCATCAAGGAATGGAGTAAAACCTCGCTTTATCATGGTTAAAGAAAGTTGGGCTTTGAGGTTACTTTAATTTTTAGAATCGAAAAGAAGTAAATTTGTATAATACGTTTAAGCCTTTGTGGACTACTCAGATTTGCATTATTTCGAAGGTTTGAAAATTTTCATCTCTTAGTATTTCTCACACCTGCGTGACCTGCTCAGACATGTCCCTGTAATAGTTGAAAAGTTCTTTCCCCCATTCAAGGGCGCTTTTTTCAAAGCTCACCATTTCATGGTTATAGTACCTTCCGTCCTTGGAGATCATGGACATTGAGAAAAAGCGATCCGTAATAAAGCTGGAAGCGAATTCAATTTTATTTTCACAGACAAAAATCTGCGTATTTTCCATGTTTAGGAACCTCTCAACCTCCTTTCTATGATCGGAGACCAGTTTCCTGTAAATGGGCTTTTCCAGAACCATAGAAACCTCTATGCCTTTATAAGCAAGGTCCAAGTAGAGATCTGGATACCCAGGACGGAAAAAAGAAGAGACTTCCATAACCATTTTTGATCTATAAAGGAGATCCATAATTTCAGGAGGGTAATCAAAGATATGAGTTCTATCAGGCACAAGCTCCATACACTTGCCCAGCTCCCCTATCCGATCAAGCAAGTGCAAAGGAAGGGCGCGAAGATCCTGCCTTGCCCAGTAATCATGATTTTCATCAAAGACCCGGAATGTGGAAAGAAGGGGCTCCATTTTGGGAACTATGAGTTTCCCTTTTACAGAGAGTTCGTAACCGTCCTCTTTCTGCACAAGAAGCCCGTCTTTGATCAGGATGCGGATCTGAGCCATAATTGGACTGGAACTGACATCAAGCTCGGTCTTGATTTCTTCAATCGTTTTTGGCCCGCTTTTCAGGAATAGAAGCAGGTTTTTCCTTTTATCCGAAAAGAAAATAGTATCTATTAACTGTAGTTCCATACTCATTCGATTCAGCCTCCCTCCGGAAAGGAGTTTGAGATAAAATAAGATGTTAATTAAAATTCTTCTGAGTCATTTCGAATTTGAGCCTCAAATTGGTATTAAACATGTTGATACATCAGTATATATCAATGAAGGCTTAACAGCAGAGATTCTGAGAAAGCTCCGTTTTCAGATGTGCATATAAAACTGTCAATGATCTTCTCACCTTCAACCTTTGATGCCTTTGATACATAGAAATCAAAGAGTTCTCTTGCCCAGGAAATAGCCTGAGGCTCGGAACAGCACATATAGTCGTGATAGAACCTGCCCTGGCTGTCAAAGAGAGAGATAATCATCCCACGATCAGAAACAATAAGCTCGGCAATTTTTATCCCGTCCTTACAGACGAAAAGTTCGGTGTTCTCTATCGTGGCAAATTTCCTTATTTTCCGTTCATAGTTGTGCAGGAACTTCTCGAGTACCGATTCCGTAAAAATAAGGGAAACCTCTGCATCAAGCCTTCCGAGCTTTGAATAAAGGGGGAGGAATTCAGGCCTGTAAAAGGATGAAAACACCATAAGATAGCGGGAAGAAGAAAAGAAATTCAAAAGCTCCATATTAGGTTCGAATATCTGGCTGGGATCGACATTGACCAGATTGCAGTCCTTGATGTCCCCTATCCTGTCAAGAAGATACTTAGGGATTCCACCCAGGTCATGTTCGATCCAGTAGTTGTCTTTTTCAACCAGGGTAAGGACGTCAACAAGATCTCTGACTTTTTTGAATACCTGATCTCCCATATCTGTCAATTCATAGCTGCCATTTTTTTGAATGACCAGGTTACTGTCTGTAAGCCTCTTGATCTGGGGCAAGATGGCTGTGGGAGAAACATCAAGGAGGACTTTAATTTCTTCCATTGTTCGGGGTTTTTCTCCCAGGAGTAAAAGGAGATCTCTTCTTTTCTGGGAACGAAATACTACATCTATTAACTCAGGTTGCATTCAAACCACTTATATCTCTATTTTTTGTAAATATAGGAATCTGCATTATGCGGCACAGAAATGTTCGTACCGGGGCGAATAGAAATATGAGTTCCGTTCAGGTCCTGTACGACCTCAATAAAAGAAAGAATTTGCGCCATAATACTGAAGATAACCGATATGCCCATTTATATAAAAGGATTTGGATGAATAATTTAAAACGCAAAGAAGATCAAAGCAAAATAATTTTGCCAGTTAGAGAGAGACGTAAAATTTAAAGAAAAACAGTATCATCAGCCAGAGTTTTAAAAGAAAATGACACCCTAACTAATAAAATAAATATTAGATGATGGGCTAAAAGAGTAAATAAGAACATTGAAATTTTTTACCTGCTTTATCGGAATAATGACATTGTTCAAAAAAAGTAAAAATGTTATAAAAGAAAAACGTCCTAAAATATCGAGCAATGACCCCCAAATTTGCATCAAAAATTTTGAATGCTTTTATCAAGAAACAAGGGCTTAAAAAATCTGCAGGCAGGAAGTCGCTCAGTGACCTCAAAATTTCAGACCCCGTGTTGCCCTGTAAAAATCAGGAAAAAATTTCCGTCGGTTATGGTATATGGGATGATTTCCCCTAATTGAGCTGTAACACATGTCAGCATGCAGACGTGAAATACAATAAAAAAGGAAAAGTTCCGGTAACAGGAGCAAAAAAGCTTTACAAAGAAGCTTTACAAAGGCAAAACCGGAACATCCCATGCCTTATAAATCCGGTGAACTGCAGATCCGGAATGGCAAGGACCTTTTTGCTTATAATCTAAATGGAGGTTTAGAAATATGTTGGACTTTACAGAGGCAAGTCTGAAAAAAGTATTAACCAGGTACAATGTGGCTCTGGAAAAAGAGATGACTCCTGAAGAAGCCGCAGAAGAGCTTTATCCTAAAGACGAACTTGTTTACCCGATTGCAAAAGCCATCTTCGAAGGAGAAGAAGATGACGTAGTTGAGGGTCTCCAAGCCGCAATGGACGCAGGCAAGGACCCAATCGCACTCATCGACGATGCTCTCATGATCGGTATGGGCGTTGTCACCAAACTCTACGATGAAGGAGTAATTTTCCTCCCCAATGTCATGATGTCTGCTGACGCCATGCTCAATGGTATCGATTTCTGTAAGGAAAACTCTGAAACTGCCCCTGTAACAAAGGGAACTGTTGTCTGCCACGTCGCAGAAGGTGACGTTCACGACATCGGTAAGAATATCGTTGCCGCTCTCCTCAGGGCAAATGGATACAATGTAGTTGACCTTGGAAGGGACGTCCCTGTTGACGAGGTTATTGCATCGGTTATTGCAAACAAACCCCTCATGGTCACAGGCACTGCACTCATGACCACCACCATGTATGCATTCAAGGAAGTTAACGACAAGCTCCTTGAGAAGGGAATTAAGATCCCATTCGCATGCGGTGGCGGCGCAGTCAACCAGGACTTCGTATCCCAGTATGCACTCGGTGTGTACGGTGAAGAAGCAGCTGACGCTCCCAAGATTGCTGACGCAATCATTGCAGGTACAAACGATATTGCAGCATTAAGAGACAAATTCCACAAGCACTGAGGTGAATGAGATGGCAGCAAAAAGATACACTTCAATGGCATATGCAAGCGCAGACGAAATGAGCTTCGGCGTATCCAAGCACCCCGTAAAAGCAGGCCTTGACCTTGAGATCGGTGCTGGTTACACAATTCCTGAAATTAACTACGCTCCTAGACCTGAAGCAGGCGCATCCAAGGAAAAACTCATTAAGGAATACGAGAGGATCACAACCGACGTTATGTCAAGAATGGTCCAGGTCGGTTTCCCAGCAATTATCCTTGAAACAGAACACGTTCAGCAGATGTCCAACAACCCCTCCTGGGGAGCAGAAGTTGCACACGCCCAGAAAACCATCATGGAAGAATACCACGATGAATACGGCATAAAGTGTGCACTTCGCCACACAATCGGTGACATCCGTGAAAACAGGGACTTCCTCCAGCTAAGAGGCGACAAGTACTCTGTATTTCTCGAAGCCTTCGAAGAATGCGCCAAGTCAGGTGCAGACCTGCTTTCCGTAGAGAGCATGGGTGGTAAGGAAGTATTCGACTATTCCGTTCTCAGGAACGACATTGCTGGTATGCTTTACGGCATCGGCTGTCTCGGCTCCATTGACATGGAAATGATCTGGACCGACATTGCCGCAATTGCAAAGAAGACCGGCACTGTTGCAGCTGGTGACACCGATTGCGCACAGGCAAACACCGCAATGTTCATCGGCGGCGGTCTGCTTGACAAGAACCTCGCCCACACTCTCGCAATCCTTGCAAGAGCAATTTCCGCCCCAAGGTCCCTCGTAGCATACGAATGCGGTGCCGTTGGTCCAGGAAAGGACTGTGGATACGAAAACGTCACCATCAAAGCAATCACCGGTATGCCAATGACCCAGGAAGGTAAGACCTCCACCTGCGCTCACTCTGACTTAGTGGGTAACCTCATTATGCAGTGCTGTGACTGCTGGTCAAACGAGTCTGTCGAATACCACGGTGAATTCGGTGGTACCACAGTTCAGTGCTGGTCCGAGTCCCTTGCATACGACTGCGCCCTCATGAACACCGCTCTTGAAACCAAGAACGAAAAAGTTCTCAGGGACCTTTTCATGCTCTCCGACAGGTACAGAGACCCCCAGTCCTACGTGCTTGCATACGACAACGCATACAAGATCGGCCAGGCAATTGTTAAGGACGGCGACAACATCTACCTCAGAGCAAAGAACGCTGCAATCGCATGCTGTGACATCGTCAGCGAAGGTGCTGCAGGCAAGCTCGATCTCTCCAGGTTCGAAACTAAAGCCCTCGCAGACGCAAAGGCATCCCTGGACTCCCTTACGGACGACATGGACAAATTCATGGACGACTGCCTCACAAAGTACAAGAGTGAAGTTAACGTCTTCCTTCCGGAGAACTACGGCTTCTAAGCCGAAATCTCCGTTCTCTTTTTCTTTTTTTCATTAACTTCATTCTTTAACTTTGCGTACTGAACTTTTATCCTCATTTTATTCAGACCTTCAGATTAACTACTTTTTCATTGGTCATCGGTTAAGGAGTTTTCTTGCCCGAAAGCTATCGATTTTGTACCATAAATCGATCTCAAACTTTGCCCTCTTTACCTAAAATCGATACTTTGCTCCAGCCTATATTATATTAAAATTTTAGATAACTGTTGTAGAAATAGGTGCAATTTATTATGGTTCCTTTCTTAACCGAAGACATATGACTACTTTTTCCATCCCTCCTGAAGCAGAGTTTCTGCAAGCTCAGAAGACGGATAGATCCTGAAGCAATATCGGTTGGTTTTTCATGAGTATAACAAATAAAAATTTTAGAAGAAATATAAAGGATATAAGACCTTCTTTTTGTAAAAAACCAATTTAAAGGAAGAAAAAACATGATATAAGATATCCGGAAAGGTAATAGGTAGAACAGGTGAACTACCACTCAGCTAAAGACTGAGTGGCTTCTTGGTTCATTCCTCCCTCTATTGAGGGCAAGTCCCCAAGCTCATCCCCGTAGTCCCTACGGTGTCATAATCCAATTAGATTCTGATCTATGAGAGCGAATTTTTTGATATTGATAGCGGCATTAATGTCTCTATGGTGTTTGGTTTTACAGTCTGGACAAATCCATTCTCTGTCTTTTAGCTGAAGCTCTTTATTGTGGTATCCACACACACTACATAGCTTAGAAGAGGGTTCAAATTGTCCTATTCTCAGGACGGTTTTTCCAAACCATTGAGCCTTATATTCCAACTTTGTTACAAAACTACTCCACGCAGAATCACTTATAGCCTGTGCTAAGTGATGATTCTTAACCATGCCTTTAACATTTAGAGTTTCCAGAGCTACAGCTTGGTTTTCGCTAACAAGTCTAAAAGAGAGTTTGTTCTGGAAGTCATTTCTCTGATTTGTTATTTTGTCATGGAGTACAGCAAGTCTTCGTTTAGCTTTTGCCCTGTTCTTAGAGCCTTTCTGTTTCCTTGAGACTCTTTTCTGTAATACATTGAGCCTTTTAAGAGAGTTTTTCAAGTACTTTGGATTCTCAACCTTTTCTCCTGTTGAAAGGACAGAAAAGTCTTTGATACCTACATCAATTCCTACTGTTGTTGATTCTGTGAAAGCTTCCTTTACTGGAAGTTATTTTCCATCTTCAACAAGGATACTGATGTAGTAATGTCCTTTACATGTCCTTGATACCGTAGCCGTTTTAGGCTCTCCTTCAAACTTCCTGTGAAGAACTGCTTTAATTGGTTCTATTTTAGGAAGCTTGATAGTATTATTTTCAAAGTTTACAGTGTAGTGTTGAGGTACAGGGAAAGACTGTATCGGATTCTTTTTCGATTTGAACTTTGGAAACCCTGTTTTCTCTCTAAAGAATCTAGTGAAAGCGGATTCAGCCTGCTTAGTCATCCCCTGTAATGATTGAGAGTTAACTTCTCCTAACCACTCATTAGAAGCCTTTAGAGTAGGAATTAATTTGTTTAAGTCAAATCTGGAAATTGATTCCCCTGTCTGCTCATAAGTTTTAATTTTCTGGTCAAGTGCCCAATTATAGACAAATCTACAGCTACCTATATGCTGATTCAATTGAATAGCTTGTGTAGTTGTAGGATAGAGTCTAAATTTGAACGCTTGCATCATACAAAGGTATTATATGCTTTAACAACACATGTACTTTTTGGTAAATATGAAGTATGAAACACGGAATCATAGCAAATTTTTGTTAATGTATCATGTTATTTTTGTTTGCAAATACCGAAAAGTCATACTTGAACCAATTAGCGAAGAACTCAAACAGATTATGAGTGACAGTTCAAAAGAGTCTAACTTTGAAATCCTTGAAATGGAAACTGACAAAGACCATATTCATTTCTTGATCAAGAGTGAGCCGAAAGTTAGCGTTTTGTCAATTGTCAGAAAATTGAAACAAGAATATACTAACAGGTTATGGAAAACTCAAAAAGAATATCTGAAAAAGTATTATTGGGGTGAGAATACGTTATGGAGTGATGGTTATTTTGCGTCTACTATCGGAAATGTGAGTAAAGAGGCGGCAGAATATTACATACGGAATCAGGGTTGAAGTTGACGCTTATATCCCCTGAGCTAAAGACTCAGGGGTTTTACGCTTCTTCATATAAAAAGCAGACGAACAGACCAAAAAGCATCCGTAACTAAGGAGTTAATAAAAATCTCCCTCCCATGTTACACCCTTTTAGATGGATTTTACCTCAAATCTCTTCTTTTTAATTTTTAGTCATGTAGATCTTTTTTGAAACCGTTATAATTCTGCAGCAAGGGTTTAACTTAAGAAAGATAGTTATTGTTACGGATTACATTCGGGAAGAGCGATCGGAATGTAAACTGCCCCTGAGCTAAAGACTCAGAGGTTTCCTGCTGAGGTTTTATGAAGATAATTATTTTCATGTGTGGAGAAGGGCTGGGACACACGAGCCGCTGCCTTGCCCTTGGGAAAGAGTTCCTGGCTGCGGGGCATGAGACACATTTTGGAGCTTACGGATACTCAAAAGAGCTGGTTGAAAAAACAGGGTACGGGGCACATGAAATTCCTCCGGAGATAACCCTTGTCGGAACTGCCGGTGCGCTTAATATAGGAAAATCCATCAAAGCCACCCTCAAGAACACTCCCCTTTCCGGATATAGAAAGCTTCTAAAACTTATAGATGAACTTGAGCCGGATGTGGTGCTTTCAGACGGGTACTACCTGGGCATCCTTGCCGCAAAATCCAGGAAAATTTCTGTCTACTTTATCGGGCACCAGTTCAATATGGTGGAATTTTTCCAGAACAGAGGGCCTTTTGTAGGAGCTGCAGGCAAACTCATCAAAAGGTTTTATTATTATATCTTCAGCAGTGTGGACGGAATTATCGTCCCGGACTACCCACTTCCTTATTCGGTCAACCGGAGGAACTTTACGCTTACAAGGGAAATCAACGATACCATATTTTTCAGCGGCCCCCTTATCCGATGGAGGTACCGGGAAGTCAAAGCAAAAAAACTTCCACACCCTAATGTCCTCTCAACTATCGGTGCCTTCGGGTACAGAGCTGCAATATTCCGGAGCGTGCTTGAAGCTGCAAAACTGGACCCGGGAATCCACTATACTTTTATCTCGGGGCCAGGGGTCGACCCAAAACAGTTCCCTGAAATCCCGGATAACGTAGAATTTACAGGTTTTACGGAAAATCCCTTTCCTTACTTCAAAGGCTCGGACCTCGTAATCACCGCCGGCGGGCATGGGACAATCCTTGAGAGCCTGGCTTTTGGGCTTCCGGTGCTTTCTTTTCCGGACGAGAAGCACAGTGAGCAGGAAAACAATGCCACCGTGCTTGAAGAGGGAGGGTACGGAAAGCGGATGAGCTACCTGACGCGCCCCGAAGCTCTCCTTGCCTGCATCCGGGAAGGCCTGGAAGACGAAGAGTACGGTAAAAAAACCCGGAGGTTAAGAGAACTTGCCGAAGCCCTGGACGGTCCGGCAGCTGTCCGAAAACTTCTGGAGGAGAGAATCGGAAAAAAGGATAGGAATAAACACATTTTAAAAATAAGGGATAAAGAATGAAAATCATGATTTTTATATGCGGGGAAGGGCTTGGCCACACAAGCCGTTGCCTTGCCCTGGGGAAAGAAATGATGAGTACAGGGCATGAGGTTCACTTTGGAGCTTATGGATACTCTAAAGAGCTGATCGAAAAGGTAGGCTGCAATGCCCATGAAATCCCCTCGGAAATCAAGCTTGTGGGAAAGGAAGGAACCCTGGACTTCAAAGGGTCGATCGAGGCAACTCTCAAAAGCACCCAGCTCCTGGGAGGGCCAAAAATCCTGAAGCTAACCAGAGATGTTGCCCCTGATGTGGTGGTTTCGGACAGCTATTATCTGGGAATCCTTACCGCAAAAGCCCTCAAAATTCCAGTATACCTCATCCTCAACCAGTCAAACATGGAAGATTTTTTCAAGAGCAGGGGGGTGCCAATAAGGCTTCTCGGGGAGCTTACCAAAAAGCTCTACAACCAGGTCTTTGAACTGGTAGACAGGATTATCATCCCCGACTATCCTCTCCCCTACACTGTCTGCAGGGAAAACCTGAATTTCACTCCTAAACTCCGGGAAAAACTGTTTTACAGCGGTCCACTGGTCCAGAAAAAGTACGATGAAGTTGAAAAAATCCCCCTAAAAAAACCCCATATCGTCTCCCTTATTGGAGGTTTCGGATACAGGGAACCAATTTTTAGGAAAGTGCTAAAAACCGCAAAGCTCGATTCCAGCATCCATTACACCCTCATTTCCGGCCCCAGCCTTGACCCATCAAAATTCACCGACCTGCCGGAAAACGTGCAGATCCTTCAGTACATAAAAGACCCATTCCCCTACTTCAAGAGTTCCGATGCCGTAATCGCCCCCGGAGGGCACAGCACAATTATGGAAGCTTTAAGTTTTGGAATCCCGATCCTCTCTTTTCCGGATGAGGGACACAACGAACAGGAAAGCAACGCCGCTGTGATCGAGGAGGAGGGATACGGGAGAAGGCTCAGCTATTCCACTCCCCCTGAGGTCATTCTGGAATGCATCCGGGAAGTCCTTGAAGATGAGGAGTACAGAAACAAAACTGAGCGACTCTGCCGGCTTGCAAAAGAACTGGAAGGGCCAAAAGCAATCAGAAAAATGCTTGAAAAGGAAGTAGGAGCAAAAACCCCTTGAATAAGCTCCTGAATAAACCCCTCCATATTGCTCTTTTGAAGCCCAGAAGACTTAAAAGATAAGCATGAAAAAAATAAAAACAATTGAAAGAAACGAGTAAAAGATAAACAAGAGTCCAAAAAACTCAATCCGGCACGAGGCTTTTAAGGTACTCAAAAAGGGCAGCATGGTTTTCAAATACAAGGTCTGCATGCTGCAGCCTTTCGGGTCCGAGCGTGCTTGCGACCGCTACACAGTAGAGACCTGCGGCTTTTGCAGCTTCAATTCCCATCGGAGCATTTTCCACAACCAGGCACTCATCTTCCGGCAGGGATAGTTTTTCAACTCCTTTCAAATAAGGCTCAGGAGACGGTTTACCATTCTCGACGTCCGAACCCGTGACAACGACTTCGAATATACCGGAAAAGAAGTTTTCAATTACAGTTCCCACAACCAGATGGCTTGACCCCGAAACCAGGGCGAGATGGAAACTTTTTTTAAGTTCTTTCAGGCAGTCAACCATGCCGTCAAAAGGCTTTAACATGCCAAGATCCAGAATTTCCCGCTTTTTTCGGGAAATAGACTCGAAATCCTCAGCCTTGGGGGTTTTTCCTGCCTTTTCAAAGATTTTTGTGACAATTCCCCGGTTGTTTCCACCTTCGATTTCATATATATCCTCCCTTTTTATGGAGATCCCTGCTTCCCTAAAAGCTTCAGCCCAGGCGTCGGCATGAAAACGCATGGAATCCACAAGAACGCCGTCCACATCGAAAATAATTGCTTTGAACATCTGTCCTGAAAATCGCCGTAATCTATGATAAAGCTTGTGAAAGTACTTGCTAAATAAAAGTTCTATATAGAAAAAAATCAAATGGGTCAGGCAAGATGAATCATGCTACCTTTCACCCCCCCGGCTCTCCACGAGAGCCCTCTCAGGAGAATGCCTATCATTTAAGATATTTATCGTAAAGATATCCCCCCAGCCAGTATCCCAAGAAGGCAAATATAAGAGTCCCAGGTGCGTAAATAGGGTACCCTGGACCTTCAAAGTGGTATATCAGATTAAAAAAAACAAAGTAGAGGACTAGAAAAACTAAAAATCCCCCAATTTCGATCTGTTTTTTAGTCAGGTTCAAACTTACCGGCACCTACCTTTCACAGGACCTAAAAATGATCTAAACTCTGAATTTCTGTATCTGTACTGGTATTTCAGAGGGTTCTTCTCTTACTTTTTCTATTGCTTCGCTTCCTTTCCTGCTTCTCCTTCCTTTCCTGCTTCTCCTTCCTTCTTGAAGTCCAGGGAAACGGCATTGATGCAGAAGCGTTTTCCCGTAGGTTTTGGCCCGTCATCAAAGACATGACCCAGGTGCCCTCCACAGCGAGCACAGACAACTTCAACCCTGTTCATGAAAAGGCTGTTATCCTCCTTGAGACTGACCTTATCACTGGAAATAACGTCCCAGAAACTGGGCCAGCCAGTCCCGGAATCAAACTTGGTATCGGAAGAAAAGAGTTCCTGCCCACAGGCGGCACAGGTGTAGACGCCTTTTTCCTTGTTATAATACAGCTCGCCAGAAAATGGCCTCTCGGTGCCTTTTTGTCTCAAAACATGATATTTCTCAGGAGTGAGAACCTTCTTCCAATCTTCTTCAGATTTCTCGATTTTATCTTGTGCCAGTTACAAACCCCCTTTATGCATATAACTCAATTATACCGGAAACATTATTATCCTTCGGTTCAGGGGAAAAGTCCTGAATTTTCCTATTTCATATTAAATAATTTATCACTTATGAGACAGAGGGTAAGGCCTGTGGCCTTGTGGAGGTTGCTCCAAGGTATGAAGCAGGGAGCTCCAATGTTTTAGCCAGGAGTAGTTCACCAGTACGGGATAGGAATCTGGGAAAGCCAGGCTTATACCTGGTCTCTTATATTTCCGGCAGAAGCAGGGATTGGGCTTTTTGTTCTAATCCTAATAGCTTTCAAGCTCTTTTTCCAAGAACTCGAAATAAGTTCCGGGAATCTTATTCATATCTGAGCGAGTCCACCGGCTTCATTTTTGCGGCTTTTCTTGCAGGATAGACGCCGGAGACAAAACCGACAGCAACCGCAACGAGAAACCCGGCAACTATCAGGCTTAAAGGGAAGACCACAGGCAGGTGAAGAAGGCTTTCCACGCTGTATGCGCCTGCAATTCCAACAGCACTTCCGAGAACGCCCCCAAAGACTCCAAGCAGGATTGACTCGATCATAAAAAGAAAAAGGATGTCAAAGCCTGTGAAACCAAGAGATTTGAGCACCCCTATCTCCCTCGTCCTTTCGGTAACGCTTACGAGCATTATATTCATGATCCCTATGGAGCCTACAAGAAGGGAAATAAGGGCGACCACGGTAAGAAAAGAACTGAGGGCTGCTGCCATCATGTCAGTCTGCTCTAAAATCTCAGCCTGGTTAATTAGCATGTAGGGCCGAGAATCTTTGTCCTCAAGGTCCCTTTCGGAAATCCCGAAGCTCCGGGCAAGCCGCCTGTCCACATCATCCGATGTCTCTTGAATAGCTGCCGAGTCTTCAGCCATTGCAAAAACCCCTCCATAGTCTTTTTCGCCAAGAATTTCATTCATGACATCAATGGGGATCAGGACAGCTTCGTTATCGTTATAAGCCTGAACCATGGTGTTTTCTGGGTTCTGGATTATTCCCTTAACCTTGAAGGTCTTTGTTATTTTCTCGTTTTCTCCGACCCTGAAGGTTATATCTATGGAGTTTCGGACCGAAAGTTTCCTGCCGAACTTCTCGTCTGCAATATCATGCCCGATAATTGCAACATTCCCATCATTGTCATTAATAAAGGAGCCTTCCCGGAGCTGGGTGTTTGCAACCTGATCATAATCTCCCCCTACCCCGCTTACCATGATACTTTTGGTCTCGGACATGTACATGACTTCAGCAGTCTGGTACTTCAAAGGCGAAACCCCGGAGACCCCGGGCGTATTTTCAACTATCTTCAACTGGTTGTCGTAGAAGAGCTTGGGCTGCATCCCCTGAATATAAATGAAATTTGAACCAATGTTGGATACTTCATTCGTAAAGTGCTGGTTGAAGCTTGCCCCAAGGGACACGTTTGCAATCACAGCCGCTACTCCGATAACTATTCCAAGTACTGTAAGGGTTGAACGCATCTTTGCACTTGTAATGCTTCCAAGCGCTATTTTTCCTGCATTGAAAAGAGGGATCATGAAAAGGGCTCCGTTTTGTATATTTTTGGAGAAAGGATAAAATTGAGATTGAAGGACAAACTGATATCCTTAAACTTTATTTAAATGAATATATCAAATATATAAATTGTACTGGAAACTCTTTATAAAAAAATCTATTAATTTTTTTTGGAATCTTGCCCACCGATGTTAACGCAAACTCATATGGGAAGCAATTTTGCGACCGAAAAGAAGAATTAGAAATATTAAAACACTTAAATAAAAAATAAGTTAGAAAAATACAAGTAATTTAGAATCCCGTTAGTTTACTGGTAGCCCTCCATAAAAAAAATAACCAGGAAGATAGCATGAATAGAGAGTTGCTAACGAGAATTTGTAAAGAGATAAACTCGTGCCCTAACTGGAAAAACGGGAGTTTAGAATGTGGAAGGGATGAAATTGCAATCCCAAAAACCGTTGAAGTAAGAGATACTCAGAAAACTTAGTTAATAACCAGAGATCCTTCGAATCAAGCTAATAAACTCGATAACGTGATCAGCTTCAAAAATCGATTTTTCAGGGATAAGGTATTTCCAATCTTATTCGAAGATTACAAAACAGAGAAAGCAAAAAAAACAGAACATGTTTTGAGAGTTTTAGAGAAACTTTCTTAAGTATATTTTACTGGACTCACTATCAAAAATGCTTCCCTGGAAAAAGAGAAGGAGAGCACAAACAACCTAAAAAAGAATGCGCAAACAAATATCTTAAACGCGAAATCGAAGCTTTTGAACCTGAAATTATAATTTGTATGGGAGGAAAAGCTGTTGAATACGTGACAGGTGAAAAACTTCTACATGCAATATCCAAAAACGGAGAAAACTATGTCATCTATTCTGGAAGAAAGATTCTTTTAATTGCTCTTACTCATCCATCAGATGCAAACAACGGCGCAAAAAACAGTTCTTCTTATAGGTATGAAGAGACCATAAAATTAATTCATGAAAAGGTAAGCCGTTCTCAAAAAAGGATATATGAAAAATAAAAAACCAAAGAGCATTTAAAAAAAATATAAAACGAAAATGAAAGGATCAAGGTTTGCAGAGAGCTAGTATATGACTCTGTAGTACTCTTCGGGCCCCGAGTATTATCTAAAGTTCGGGTTTGAGCCAGCGAGCAAATCGGGGACCAAAGATCCTTTTGGTACGCCGGTTGAAGTGTTTATGGCGCTGGAGTTAAAGAAAGGAGCTCTTGAAGGTGCCGGCGGGATTATTGAGTATCCTGAAGAGTTCAATGACGTGTGAGTTCAAGATGTAAAAAAAAGTTTAGAGTTTCTTCCCGATTTCTTTTGCGTTTTCGAGCACTTCGAACTGATGGGAGATGTCATCGGGATTTATGGTTCCCGAAGCCCAGATGCTTCCCCGTACATCGAAACCCAGGTAGCTGAAAAGACCTTCCATGTACTTGAAATACTGGTTAAAGTTGTTAGGATTAGAGTTCCCGTAGGTATAAGCAAGTACGAGTTCTGTTGTTCCTCTCAGGAGTGAGGGGAATTCGGGCTTTGCACAGGGCTGCCAGCAGGTTAAAGCTATCAAGCGGTCAACAAATGCTTTTGTCTGTGTTGTGATTTCCCACATGTAGATAGGAGAGCCTATAACGAGGGCATCGGCAGATAGAAGTTCATTATAGAGTTCCTGCATATCGTCGTCAATGACGCACTTTCCTTCAGATCTGCAGGACATGCAGCCTTTGCAAGGCTTAATGTCCATTTTAGAGAGGTGGTAAACTTTTGTCTCTGCCCCGTTTTCGGTAGCGCCGTCAAGGATTGCATTCACGAGGGTGGCAGTATTTCCGTGTTCACGCGGGCTTCCTATCAATCCGAGTACATTCATGTGACTATCCTTCCTGGGAATATAACATTTCGTCCTGAAAATTAAATCTATTACTGAAGAAATAAGCAGGAAGCTAATTAAGTGTTCTTCTTTGGAAAAGTAGCCAGAGAAATTGTCAGAAACCGCGAAACTAAAAAATAATGGAAAGAAGTGAAAAAGCAAGAAAAAAAGGTTGAAAGCTGGAAAAATCCCATGGCTTAAAAAAATTGTTTTTTTTCTATTGCTTTGAGGTTTAAAGGTTCTTTCCGATTTCTTTTGCCTTTGCAAGAATCTCCGGCTGCTGAAGGATGTCTTCAGGGTTATAGGTGCCGGCTGCGACTATACTACCCTGGACATCGAAGTGTATGAAGGAAAACAGACCTTCCATGTAATCGAAGTACTGTTTAAAGGTATTCAGATCAGGGTTTCCCTGGGTGTAGACAAGGAAGAGCTTCTTTGGCAAGTTGAGACGGGTCGAAAAGTCAGGGTTAATAAAGGCTACAAGGCGATCTATAAAGATTTTGGTCTGGGCTGTCATCTGCCACATATATATGGGAGAGCCAAGCACGATAGCATCAGATGCCTGGATTTCGTCATAAAGCTGCTGCATGTCGTCATCGATTACGCACTTGCCTTCGATTTTGCAGGTCATACAACCTTTGCAGGGGTTGACATCCAGTACGGAAAGATTGTAGACTTTTGTCTCAGCGCCGTTTTCTGCAGCTCCTTCAAGAATTGCGTTTACAAGTTTTGTAGTGTTTCCATCCACTCTGGGACTTCCGATTAATCCTAAAACTTTCATCTGAAAATATTCCTCCGAAAAAGAAAATAAAAAGTGATAAAATAGATGAGCCGACAAAGGTATAAAAGTTCCCTCTGAAAACCTACCTTCGGCCACCTTTACTGCAAAAAAAGTACAAAAAGATATGAGATACGGAAAAATTCAGAGAGACGGACTCAAGCTTGATTCAGCTCTTCTATATTCCGGGCCCGGAAGTTGTGAACCCGAGACCAATTTTCCGATGTCCTTTGAGTTCTCCAACAACTGGGGCCTGAAGGTAACTTCAAGCTTATCCGTGCCTGCTGCAACGATTGTCTCCAGGACGTCAAAGCCCAGATAGTAAAGAAGGCCTGCCGTGTATTCAAAATACGGTTTAAAGGCATCTCTGTCCGAAATTCCCTGAGTAAAGACAAGGATTAATTTTTTATTGTCAAGCCTGCTCGAAAAATTCGGCTTTAAGAAAGCTGTCATGCGATCAATAAGGAGTTTTGTCTGGGCTGTCATCTGCCACATATACACAGGAGAACCAAGTACAACAGTATCTGCTGTCTGAATTTCCCTATAAATTTCTTGCATATCATCGTCTATAACACAGCAGCCGTGTTCCTGGCATTTGCCGCAGGCGTCACAGCCTTTGATGTCAAGAGAAGCAAGGTTATAGGTCACAGTTTCTGCCCCTTTTTCCGCAGCTCCCTCGAGAATTGCATTCACAAGTCTTGAGGTATTACCATCAACTTTAGGACTGCCCACCAATCCGAGAACTTTAATTCTAGAACCCCCATTAAAATTTAAAATACAGGATATCAAACATTTTTGAGCAAAGGTATAAACGACGGATCAGAATAAAAAAGTTTCTCTTGTTGGAAAAATACGTGAGTTTGTATAGAAACCCTGGAATAAAAAAAATAAAAAAGAGAAAAAGAGAATTCTGCTTGTTTGGACCGTTATCCCGATTACTTTTTAATTACATAGAACGCACCAAGAAGCGCTGTAATAAAAAGCAACCCCGTAAAGAATGTTGAATAACCTGATTTTTCAGCACCTTTGCTTCCCTCTTCACTTACTTGAGAAACAGGCTCCTGCATGTCAACAGAACCTTCGTTCACTCCCTCTGCAGAGATGGCTTTTTGAGAATCTCCTTCTTCTATGGAACTCTCTTCTGCGGAATCTTCAGATGGTTCAGAATCTTTTTTCACAATTTTGACATCTCCTTCTGAATCACCGTTGCTACTTGAATCCTTACTATTTGAACTCTTATTTATGTCAGCAGAGGAAACAGAACCTTCGAGATCAATTACAGAGATCGATCCCGGAGTCTTGTTTATAGCTTCAATTTCAGAGGCAGGGATCTCAAAACTGGAATTGTCTTCATAGACATAGAGTTCCACCTTCCCGATATTAGTATAGTTTTCAGGAGTGAGATTCAGGTTCAGGTTGTATTTACCTTCCTCTCCTATGGTACTTTTCGCAATTAGTTCTCCTTCATAATATGCCATAACCTCAGAGCCCTCAGAGACAGGTTCTCCATCTACATTTAACCCGCCACGCAGAATGAGCGGCAGGGTGGGCACATCTATCATCGAATCATTTTCTTCGGATAAGGCAGGCACATTTAACACTGCAAACACAGACAACATCATCAGGCTTAAAATAAGCACGCCGAATTTTCGGTACTTAATCAAACTACTTCCCCCAACTACATTTTAGTTAATGTAAAACTCAAACCACTATCCAGATTTGACCACTGCTTCATACAGACTCCAGCTGCATGCTCTGCAGGTTCTTCTTCAGAAAGGGTTTTTGTTTACAGGTTTTTTGTCCCCCTTTGCTCAGGAAGGATTTACCCCCGACAAAACTCATAGATATCTGGTTTGAAAATATTTCCTGCCCAGAAATGTAATAGAGCAAGAGTTGTTAGAATATAATATTATTAGATATTATAAATAGCAGTATATTGAAAAATAATAATAAACTAATAATAATAACATGCTTAGCCTGTATACCCCCATCAATCGAAAGTGAATGAAATAAAGAGGGACGATGAGAAAAAAGAAACAGGAGAAATAAAGAAAAAAGAAAGGGAAAAAATATTTTTTATTTATTTTTCCTTCGTTTGTTCTTCGTTTGTTCTTCGTTTGTTCTTCGTTTGTTCTTCGTTTGTTCTTCGTTTGTTCTTCGTTTGTTCTTCGTTTGTTCTTCGTTTGTTCTTCGTTTGTTCTTCGTTTGTTCTTCGTTTTTACCCTGTCTTCTTTACTAACCTTCTATTTTCCTGATTTTATTTCACTTATTCTTCGCCTTCAGAAAAGCAAATGCTCCAAGCCCTGCAAGTAAAACAGAGAGTATTTCAAATCCGGGCAGTACAGACTTCTCTTCTTCAAGTTCGGCCTTCACAGGCAGGGCTTTGTATGTATCATAATTGGAAATTGAAACTCCTATAAAAGCCGAATCGTTGGCATAATATTCCGCCAGGGTAGCAAAAAGGTTCTGTATTGAATACTTATCCTCAAAACCCTCTTCTACAGAAATTTCAATAATTCCTTTTGAGTTCACACCTCTTATTTCACCCATCTCAAGTGCAACCGCATCCACAATATCCGATTCGGAGATCAGGTCTTTCTTATCACGGTCATAAGCCCTGACAACAAAGAAATCTACCATATGAGCAATTTTTTCAACGTTTGATGCATCATAACCAGGAGGAAGACTTGCTGAAATGGACACATCTTCTCCGGCTTTCTTCCGGGCAGCCTCAAAAAGGGTTACATAATCCATACAGCCCTCTTCAGAATCGGAATTTAGAGAAGTTTTCATGTAGATGTTGATTCCATCAAAAGGTGCAAGCGACTTTTCGTTATAGTCAAGAATGGAATCCAGGTAAACCTGGGAGGTGTTCATAGCTCCTTCTTCCGTGCAGTTGAGTTCCTCAAAAAGCACTGCATGCACGATTATTCCTTCCTCATGAGCCATTTTTACAAAGCGCTCATACTGCCAGAAATCTTCACCATTCATGCTCAGGAAGATGGTATCGATTTTTGAAGAATCGAAATCCTTTGTAAGTCCAGGAAAATCGAACCTGTATGGAGAAGAGAGCTTAATTCCGGAAACATTGACACTGTACCTGGGAAACAGAGTTTCTGGAGCATTAGTCTCATTTTCATCCTGGTTCTCCTGTAGCTGCACCGGTGTTTCAGGGATTTCTTCGGGGGCTGAAACCTCAGAAACTGGAGTCTCAGTTTCAGTGGAAGTTATAGATTCGGAAATAGAATCAGATTCAGAAAGAATATTTTCTGAAGAGATTTCATCTTCAACCTGGTCCGAAGCGAACCTGACAGTTGGCTCGGGTTCTACAAATTTGCGGACAAACGCATAGTCTACAGCCATATAGCCTGTGTTCTTCGAAGCATCAGAGTAAGAAGCGGCATAAAGATAAACATGCATAGGGAGGTTCGTAACGTAATCGTTTGAAGCGTAGTCCATCTTTGGATCCCGAACTCCGTTCTTAAACCAGGCGATATTGCGGGTATCGTTTTCTTCGTACCAGGCAATTCCCGAGGTGTACCATTCCCCTTCAGGAATGCGGACATTGGTTAGATCAAAAGAGTTAAACCTTTCCTTCCTGTAAGACGTCTCCCAACGCACACGGCTCTCATTGGCAAATTCGGTCTCGTGCTTAATCTCGTTTTTCCTGCTGTTAATCTGATCTATGAAACCCTGTCTCAGCAGAGGACCTCTCTCATCTTTTCCTGTAGTAACCTTCATTCTTTTGACCACGAACATGGAATTAATGTCAAAACTGTCTTTGCTGTAGATAAGGGAGGAGTCATAAGCATGAACCTTAGGAGCTGATACATTACAGATTCCATTTTTGACTTCAACCAGACCCCCACCTGCACTTTCAGCGTTCCATTCAAGCCTCTGGAGTTTATCTCCCTCAAAGCCATCAAAAAATTCGAAGGTATTTTCTCCGTTACTCACTGCCTCAGCCGCCGGATTTCCACACTTTATAAGAAGCGTGATACTTCTGTTTGCAGGAAGGAAGGGGATTCTGACCCAGAGAAGAGCTTTTTCGGCTTCCGGGTCCCAGGTTTCAATCCAGTAGTTGAGTGTTCGTCCTCCGGAAAAGAAGCGAAGGTCAGAACCATCCGTTTTTGCCTGTGAGAAATTAAAGTTAGAAGAATCCAGGTTGATAGGAACCTGATAACCTGTTAGATTTGTTCCGGAATTTTCAGTAATTACGATCTCCTGAGAATAGGCTTCCGTATCATTAATTGCAGATATAGCCCATAGATCATTCGCTGTAGCCAGAGCAAAGCCTGTGATCAAAACCAGGAAAAAAATAGAAATAATCCCACATGTGAGTAGTCTCTTTTTCATTTTTAGTAGCCTCTTTTAAGCCCTTTTATCAAACACGATAAAAAAATACTATTCAGACATTATCAAGACCATAAAAGAAATTATTTATTTTACATACTTATTAACCCAAAAACAATAAACCTTTTCATAAAGACCTGCCCAGAATAATAAAAAAATAATAATAATAATTTATATAAAAATTGAGTGAGAGAGCAGAAAAAGAGTCCGAAACGGTAATAAAGAATCTTTACAATTACATTTTCCAATGACGCTTCTATCCAGCAATGAACTGAAAAAACTTATACAGGCAAACCCTCCTTTGCTTGAAAATGCAATTGATATCAAAACCCAGATACAGCCAAACGGGCTTGAGCTCACCCTGAAGGAGATAAAAACAATCGAAGGTGCAGGAGCTGTTGACTTTGACAACTCTGAAAGGGAAGTTCCCGAAGCAAAAACCCTGGAATTCGGGAGCGAGGGGTGGATTCACCTTCCGAAGGGGATATATAAAGTACTATTTAACGAGATAGTAAATATCCCCATGAACCTGGCTGCAATTGCAAAACCGAGATCAAGCCTTATTCGCTGCGGAGCAACCCTTGAAACCGCGGTATGGGATGCGGGATACAGGGGACGCAGCGAATCTATGCTTGTAGTTTACAACTCAGCGGGCTTCAGGCTGAAGAAAAACGCCAGGATCATGCAGCTCCTTTTCTACACCCTTAACAGCGAAGTAGAAGAAGGTTATTCCGGAGTCTACCAAAACGAAAATACAAAATGAGCTTTCTGAGAAAAGCAACAACCCTTTGAAGGCCTGAAAAAGACATGTTTTGAAAATATATAGACAAAGTATATATTATTAGATGGTATATCACAACCTATGAGTACAATAGGGAAATCCGTAAGGATGGAACGTATTTTCAACAGAAACACAGGTAACGCCATTATAATTCCCATGGACCATGGAGTTGGTGCTGGTCCCATTAACGGGCTTACAAACCTTCAGGACGCTGTAAATAAGGTTGCCGAAGGTGGAGCTAATGCCGTACTCGGGCACATGGGACTTGCCAAACACGGGCACAGAGGATACGGGCACGATGTTGGCCTGATAATCCACCTCTCTGCTTCAACCTCCCTTGCTCTTGACCCGAACCATAAGGTTCTTGTAACGACGGTGGAAGAAGCCATAAAAGTCGGAGCTGACTGTGTATCTGTCCATATAAACATAGGAGCTGAAGACGAATATGAAATGCTGCAAGGGCTCGGCTATGTTGCAGGAAAATGTGATGAATGGGGAATCCCTCTCCTTGCGATGATGTATCCGCGCGGGAAAAAGGTCCGTTCCGAAT
This sequence comes from Methanosarcina sp. WWM596, assembly GCF_000969965.1. Classification (GTDB taxonomy): domain Archaea; phylum Halobacteriota; class Methanosarcinia; order Methanosarcinales; family Methanosarcinaceae; genus Methanosarcina. The sequence goes on along the minus strand of NZ_CP009503.1, from coordinate 363,218 downwards.
ACGACGTGGATGTAGTAAAACATGCAGCCAGAATCGGAGCTGAGCTAGGGGCAGACATTGTCAAAACAAACTACACCGGAAGCCCTGAAACTTTTAAAGAGGTTGTAGAAGGATGCCCCGTACCTGTGATTATTGCAGGCGGTCCCAAGATGGGGTCAGAAAAGGAACTGCTGGAAATGATCGAAGGTTCCCTTGAAGCAGGTGGTCGTGGCGTTGCAATCGGAAGAAACGTCTTCCAGGCAGAAGATCCCACAGGTCTTGTACGGAGAATTGCAAAAGTTGTCCACGAAGGTATGACTGCAGAAGACGTGACAAAAATGGGCAGCAAGGCCTGAAACCCAGACGTTTAAAGGAAGTAAGAAAATCAAATTGCGGGCGGCCGCCCCAACCTAAAAAGACTGTCCGACAATTACTATCAGTAATAAATAACAGTTGTCTATTGTTAAACTGGAACTTTTTAATTTTATTAAATTTGCATTAAATTCATTATTTTTTTTCAACAGAAAAAGTTCCATTTATTTCTATTTCCACATCCAATTAGCCCGTTTTTAATTGAATAAATCCATATTTTCCTTAAATTAGCTGCAGTACATACTAAATATATCTTCAACATTTTCTGTTGCCGTCTTAGTTGCCTCTTTTTTTCGGGGATGTATGGGTTCAATTCCTTATCATTCAAGTAATGTATGTTTTCTCCACTACAATATCCACTATCTGCACATATTTTTGTGCCTTCTTTCAACAAACCACAATTTTTTTCCATTTTATATTTCCATGTAAAAATGACTGACTTTTCGTTAACCTGATCTATATATTGACCAATTCTTTCCCCTAACTCCTTTATTGAGTCAACTCTTATTCCTCTCAATACGCTTCTTGCCATTTTCCTGAAAAAACTTTCAATTATATTTAGCCATGAAGCATGTTTGGGTGTGAATACAAATTCAAATTTATTAAGAACGGTTTTCAGGTATTCTCGAGTTTCTATTGATGTATGTATTTTGTGATTATCCATCAAAACTTTGATCTTTTTTTCACCGTAGGAAATAATCACTGATTCAATTTCTTCTTTGGTATGAAAGTACTGCGATTTGAAAATTACTTTCATTTATTTGTGCCTGTAATCTGAAGAATTTCATGTTTGTTTTTTTATATATTATCATTTAATTCATTAGCCTTTTTAATTCATTAGCCTCTTTATATGTAGCTAATACCCTGACTGCTTTTTGATCAAACTCCGGATCAACTTTAGCAATATAAGAGTTGATCTTATGTGGTTTTATGTTGCTTGCATTGAGAATTTTTGAAATTGTCCCCTGATTTATCTTCGATAAATCAGAATGTCCTTCTTTGATACAATTCTTACGGATATGTTTGGCAAGAAGTCTCTGCATCCAGATTTCATGAGGATAACCAAGATTTTTTGGCTTCATACGTGCAAGTGAAATTACAAAAGCCCGTGATTCGGCACTAATGTCTTGAGGTCTTCCACTTCTGGATTTATCTATTAAACCTTCTTTAACCCCTAAATCTAAAACCCTTTTGATCCATTTTCTTACAGTTTTGTAATCTACTTTTAACTCTCTGGATATTTCGGTGTCGTTTTTTCCATGATAGCTTAAAAGTATGATTTTAGATCTTTCGACAGTGCTTGCTGCTTGATTTCTAGAGTGGCTGAGCTTGATAAGATAGTCTAAATCTTTTTGAGTGAATGATAATTTGGGACGACGGCTTATACGAGGCATAAGGAAGTTTATTGAATGATTAATATAATTATTTTATGGATATATATTAGAATCTATGCACTAGATATCAGAGACTCTCTGGAACCACATTAGAAATATGTCCAGAAACATATTGGAGATATATCCGGGACAATATTGACCCTGTTAGAAACCTCAATCAAAAAAGGTAGATATGAGACTCCTAACAATGGGAAACTTTTAGTTGTCAAAATGAACTTCCTACCCACTAAAAGATAATCAGATCAGAGCTCTGTTATTGTAGACGCCAGGAAAAGAATATTTGTTTACCTGTAGTTTCCAGTGGAAATTATGGGGTTTCATATTTCTGCAGGAAAAGACAAAAACATGAGATTGAGATATTTCGAGAGAGTTAATGGAAATAACATCCGGATGGATTAAAAGAGTATGAGGGACAGTGGAATTCAAACAGGATAGAGGAGACCTGGCGAAGAGAAAACGATTGAATAAGGGATATGTACCCGGAAAAGGAATGATACTGATCTAAGATAAGAGATCAGTACAGAGTTAAAGAAAAAATAAAATAAAAGAGACCTGTGCAAAATATGAATATTCTCGAAAGTTCAGTATCCCAGAAGGACTCCTATTAGCATAAAACCATATCCGAAAAAAGTAAAAGAAAAATTTCCTTTTGTATAAGTGAAATCCCAAAAATGAGAGAAGAAGTATATAGAAAACGAAGAAAAGACACATAAAAGAATTAAAATAAAGGTCGTAAAAAAATTGATTTGCAAATAATTCCAGTGGAAACAATGGGGGCCCTGTTTGAAGAAAAATAAGAAATTGAAAAACTCTAAAAAAGGGTTTGAGAACCTATAAAAAGGGAAAAGAGACCTCAAAACAGCAAAAATAAAAAGCTCGAGTACGGGGCCCGGAAAAGATTAATGATCCAGACCAAAAATGCATTCTATGAAATTATGCCTGGATCAGAAGTTATACATGAATCAGAAGTCTACAAATGGAACAAGGTCACAGCCTGTACATTTAAGACACATCGTCGTTGCAAACCTGGGGTCAAGCCCGTATTTCTCCAGGATTTCAGCCTCCATTTTCGCAAGCTTTAAAAGGCGCTCAGAAGACGGGCGTTCGGTAAAACAGTCTCCGGACCTGAGAGGATGAGGGTTTACCGGGCGAAGGACGGGAATTACTCCTATCTTTGCAAGGGTCTCGACTCCTTCCCGGACAGAAGCGTCACTCTCCCCAAGCCCGATTATAAAATTGCTGAAGACCCTGTTTTTTCCAAAAATTTCTACAGCTTCTTTAAGCCTGTCCAGAATGTAGTCAAGGGAAAGGTCCCCACAGACTTTCTGGAAAATATCTCTGTCCATGGTTTCAACATTGTATTTGACTTCGGCAACTCCGGCATCATAGAATTTGCGGGAACAGCCCTCGGTCGGATACACCGAAACTCCTATAGGAACATTGTATTTTTTGAGAGCGGGAAGCAACTTGAGCACACGCTCAACTTCCCCTTCGACCGATATTTCAACTCCGGAAGTAAGAGAGATGGCTTTAAGGGTCCCTGCCTTCATCACATCGTCCACTATGTTCAGGACTTCCTCTTCGCCCTTGACATGCCCCTGAAGTTTGGGCACAGGGCAGTACTTGCAGTCAAAGATGCACCTCTCACAGAGCGTAATGAAAGCCTGCTCAGGACAATGAGCAAGGGCAGGCTCAAGTTTTCCCCTGGCAAGTTCTTTTCCTTCATGTAAAAGCGCAACTGTTCCGTCTTCTCCTGCGGCTTCGATGGAAAGCGGAGAGTTCTTATTTACACTGAGTCGGACTCGCTTTTTCCCTGAACTGAAAAAGACGGAGCTGGTACCTGCCCCTGGACCTGCAGTAGAACCTCGCGCCCTTGGAATAAGCGAAGGGTCCACAGAAACTGAACCTATTGAGATAAGAAAAGCTTTTAATTCCGGCGTAATTTGCGTGCCTTGCATTTGGATATTCCTCAAAAGAACTATTTTTTCCTGTAGTTCCGGTCTGTTTTTCATCATCATCAGATACTATATAACTTCTTCTGAAAACATAATTAAAACAGTCTGAAGCCATCTTTGAAATAAGGAAGATTCTTTTCGTTAGACATTAATTGATTTTATCTGGATGGAAAAAAAGCCATTTCTTCCCAAGAAAAGTAAAATAAACATATATAAATAAAATAAATGCTATGTAAAACTTGAAATAAATCGAGGAGGACTAAGAGTTATGTTGAAGAAATGGTTTGCAGTACTTGTAATACTCATATGTGCCATTTTTGCTGCTTCCTCAGGATGCAGTGAAAACAGTGAAGAGGACACGAATGCTCCTGAAGAGTCGGTTGAAGTAACCGAAGAAGAGGCTTCTGCAGAGGAGGCAGAAGAAGAAGTTAAAGTAGAAATGGTATCCACCGGAGACTCCAGCGACTGGTGTTCTGTAGGTTCTTCCTGGAAGTCAACAAACCCCCAGACAGGCGAGGAAGTAATAATGAAGATCACAGGGACCGAAAACATTGATGGAGTCCCGATGTGCAAAGCCGTTTATGAGACAAACCTTGAAGATGAAGACTTCTCCAAAATTGAATATTTATGGTCCGAAAATGGAGAAACCTATTTCTGGACTGCTTATGACACTTCAGGAGAAATAATTTCCGAGATGAGTATGAAAGATGGCAAAATGAAAATCGTTGATGAAGAAGGAAATGTAATGGAATATTCCGCGGGGCAATAAGATAAGAGGCCGTCAATTCTGCTGGATTTTCCAGCAATTCCGATTTTTATTTCAGCAATTCTGATTTTTATTTCAGCAATTCTGATTTTTATTTCAGCAATTCTGATTTTTATTTCAGCAATTCTGATTTTTATATCAGCAATTCCGATTTTTATTTCAGCAATTCAGTTTTTTCTTGAAAATTCTGTACCTATAATTATTATATACCCGCTCGGTTCCCGGGTGTCCTATATTAATGTATCTTCCACTTTTTACGACAAACAGAGAATTTACATCCTTGCCTGTTAGCTATCTGCATTTTAAACCGAATATTATAATGAATTTTTCAACGCTTTTTTTGCAGGATGGAAAAATCTGTGTTCATGCCAGAATATCCTTAAAATCAGATGAAAATATTGCATAAAATCAGATGAAAATATGATAAAAAGAAAGTGTATGATTCTGAGTTATCAGGAGCTTTAACGAGATTATAATGGTTATATAATATTATACCAGGGGGTTAAAATTAAAATGATGCAATAATAATTTATGCATAAAATAACATTATGTGTTACATATAATTACAAAAGTATTATATACCTGAAGTACATAGTACAATTTGCGTTCTCATCCCTTCAATACCCCACATTAGTACAAAAGATACTCCGCAAGTAAAGGGATAAAGAAAAATTAAATTAAAAACTCACAACCCATGAGTCCAATACCTCAGTATCTCTTCCCAGAAAAAAATAAAAGCATCTCTTAAAGCCGTTTGGAACTTCCAGGTTTTTGGATGGGAACGCAATACTATTTTTCAGAAAATTTTTACAACAGAGAGTAGTTTGTGGGTGCTCTCAAGAATTACTCTTATTGTTTCCAAATTACGGCAAACATTATTTTTATGATCTCTTCCCCGCCCTGCGTGACGCCTGGACCTGCTTGAGTACAGTGAAATAAAAAATAAACCAAGGATATTGCATTGATTTCCGATTATACAGGTCATCTTTAAAAAATTAGGTACCCTTAAACCGAGAGTTCTGAAAACAAAATCAAAATAATTATATATTTACCCCCCTGAATTTTAAAAGGTAGTTTTTACAGCAAAGGAGAGCATTAACGATGGAAGAAATAGATGAGATTGACCTTTTTCTGGATTCACAGGTAAAAAACGAAAAAGAACTGATGCAGGAAAAATGTGAAAAGACTTACAATGCAGCATCCAACCAGATTCGCAGGGATATGATGCGAACGGTTTGTTTTCTCGGAAAAAGTAAAGAAGAGCTTCTTAAAGAAACTGGCCTTGATGAAGCTGCTTTAAGGTTTCACGCTGAAATTCTAATAAATGCTGATTTTCTCTTTCAAGATGAAAAGGGCGTTTACAGGCTGACTGAACTCGGGCTGAAAATACTTCCCAAACTATGAAAGTTTTCAGCCTGCTGTCAGGTTTGGTTAATGTAATGTCCGGTTATTTACTGATTTTCATCAGTTTTAATAAACGCCTCTGTTAAGAGGCTTCCTTTTTGGTATTGGAAAATGGCATATTTCCTGGATAAAAGGATTTGCCAATTTTATATATAGGAGAAAATATATGGTAGTTGTCAGCCCGATACATAATATTTTTTCAGAATAATAAGGACCGGAAAAACATGAAAGTCATGATCATAGGAGGTTTTCTCGGAAGCGGGAAAACAACCGCAATTCAGAAAATCAGCAGGCAGCTTATCGATGCCGGAAAAAGAACTGCGATTATCGTAAATGAAATTGGAGAAATAGGGCTTGACGGAGAAACCCTCAAAAGCCCGGGAATTATAACTGAAGAATTAACAAGCGGCTGTATCTGCTGCACACTCAGAATCAGTATGCAATACACTCTTCAGACCCTTGAAGAAGAGTTCAAGCCCGATGTTGTGATTATCGAACCAACAGGAATTGCTTTTCCAGGACAGATAAGGGAAGAAATCGAACTTATGGGGCTCTCCAAACTGTCTTTTGCTCCGATTGTGACCATAGTAGACCCCGGGCGTTTTGGCACAGAAACAAAAGAAATTCCAAGATTTATCGAGACACAGGTAAAGGAAGCTGAAATCCTCGGGATAAACAAAACAGACATAGCACCTGCAGAAATAATCCTGGCAACAGAACAGATGCTTACCGAACTGAACCCTGGAGCAAAAATCCTGAAGTTTTCGGCAAAATTAGAAGATGAACAATTTGAAAATCTGCTCATCCATCTTGCAGTCGCCGGGATTGGGAAGCCTCCTCAAGAAAAGAAAAATTCAATTGAACATTCGGAAGTCTCGGCTCACTCGGTTATTTTTACCCTCACATCCTGTAATCTTAACCCTGAAAAAAGCAGGCTACTTATCGAAGAGAGCCTTCAAACCATAAGGGACAGATTAAAGGAAATTAACCCTGATTTTGTAGGACATGTTAAACTTTCCCTGAAACTCCCGGACTTCATGATCAAGGGCAGTGTGACTTCTTCAGAAGAAGCTCCACAGGTGGAATTTACCTCTCGTAAAAATGAAAAGCTCGAACTCAGGCTGCTTTCCGCAATTACAAAGGTCCCGAAAGACAGGCTCACAGGAATAGTAGAGAGCACACTTGAAGAGAAACTGAAGGAATCAAACGCCTCTTTTGAGAAAAAGAAACAGCATCATGGCACGCTTACAGAAATAAAAGGGCTCATAAAAAAGAAGTAAAAAACCGAATAGAAAAACACCGATTTCATTATTAGATCGAAATTTTAGGCAGTGTCACGAATTTGCTGTAAATTCGAAGCCGTGTTTTTGTGCACTGTGTATAAATCAATTCTTCCGATATGGAATTTTCTATCCAATAACTTATTGATATTTGTGATATTACAGAAAAATCGGTACACTTTCATATTTTAAAAAGTCCGGCTTCAATCAGTAAAGAAAAATCAAATATTAGAAAAACTAAGAGATTAAAGGACAAAAAGTGGAGTTTCAATATGCATGATGAAATTGACGAACTTGATGTTTATTTTGCCTCGAAGGGAGAAACTACCGAAGGAGAAGCTGTCAAGCTGGAACATATGATGATGGAAAAGGTTTCCGTAAACCCTGCAAGAAGGAAACTTCTCCGAACAGTTGGCATCTTTGGGAAAAATGAAAAACAGCTAAAGGAAGAGTCAGGATTAAACGATTTCTTCTTTAAGTTTCATATGGATTTCCTGCTCAAAGAAGGATTCCTCAAGTTTGAAGAGGGAATGTATCGCCTTACGGATCCAGGAATTGCAATGCACGATTCCGTATGTTAAAAAGCCTATTTTCTAATATTCCTTCTTCTATTATTCCTTCTTCTATTTCTTTATTCTTTTTATGCATTTTCAAGAACATAAAATTAGGAAGCTTGAGCCTTAGCTCATTCCGATTCCAGAAAATTGCTTTTTGCTAAAAAGCGATAAGTTTTTATGTTTGTCTGAGTAATGGCGTTATGACCAAATTTTTCGATATTCTATGGAAGTTTCAAAAACGTACCGATCTAATTTCCAGGTACATATCGAGCAAATAAATAGGAGTGTGAAAAAATATGCCAGCAATAGTTAATGCAGATGAATGTTCTGGATGCGGAACCTGTGTCGATGAATGCCCCTCTGAGGCAATTACCCTCGACGAAGAAAAGGGAATTGCAGTAGTCGACCAGGACGAATGTGTAGAGTGCGGTGCATGTGAAGAAGCATGCCCGAACCAGGCAATCAAAGTAGAAGAGTAAAAACAGACAGCATGGAATAAATTTTTTATTCCATTTTTCTTTTTCCTTTTTATCAGATTATTTTTTATCTCTACGGAGGTAGCTTTTTAAATGGTAGCAGTTAAAGCGGGTATTTTAGGCGCCACTGGTGCTGTAGGGCAAAGATTTGTAGAAGCACTAGCAAACCATCCATGGTTTGAGATTACAGCCCTTGCAGCGTCCGAAAGAAGCGCTGGCAAAACGTATCGAGAAGCGGCAGGGTGGAGGCTGGATACAGCCATGCCGGAAAGTGTCGAAAACATAGAGGTTGTTCCTGTAGACCCAAAAGCCGTTGATGCGGATGTGGTCTTTTCGGCTCTTCCTGCAGACCTTGCCCTTACAGTGGAACCCGAGTTTGCAAAAGTCGGGTTTGCAGTTGCAAGCAATGCATCATCCTACAGGATGGAAAAAGATATCCCTCTTGTAATTCCGGAAGTAAACCCCGAACACCTGGGACTCATTGAGGTCCAGCAGGACGCAAGGGGCTGGGACGGATACATAATTACAAACCCAAACTGCTCCACAATTGTCATGACAGTTACCTTAAAGCCCCTGATGAAGTTCGGACTCGAAACAGTACAGGTGGCAACAATGCAGGCGATTTCCGGGGCAGGTTTTTCCGGAGTTTCAGCCATGGCAATCTGTGACAATGTAATCCCCTATATAGGAAGCGAAGAAAAGAAAATGGAAACTGAAACCTTAAAGCTCCTCGGGGAATTTAATGGCTCAGAAATCGTGCCTGCGGATATGAAGGTCAGTGCTTCCTGTCACAGGGTCCCTGTAATCGATGGGCACACGGAAGCTATCTGGGCAGGTATGAGGGATAAACCCACCCCTGAAGAGGTAAGGGAAGCTTTCCTCAAATTCGACCCGAAACTTGGAGAACTCCCCTCAGAACCGCGTAACGCTCTGATAGTTCGGGACGAAATTGACAGACCTCAGCCGCGCCTTGACCGCAATATGGGAAAAGGCATGAGTGTTTCTGTGGGCAGAATCAGAGAAGGCATCCGCTACATCGCGATGGGACACAATACAATCCGCGGAGCTGCAGGTGCAAGTGTCCTTAATGCAGAACTCCTGCACTCGATGGGAAAACTCTGAAAATAAAGATAGAAATAGAAGTGAAAAGTAAAAATCTAAAAGCTTCAGACATTTACTTTTCTCCTTTACTTTTACGGAATTCGTTTTACGGGATTGGATATTTTATTAATCACAGCAACACGATTTGTCTGTTTTTACTTTACATCATATCCTTTTAGAGTTTTCAGGAAAAGAAGAGTTTTCTTGCAATCTCTTCTGCCCTGCGCATGACGTCTCGAACAGGCACTCCACTTACTTTTGCAATCTTTTTGCAATCCTCAAACTCCGCAGAGATATTGAGCAGGACCCCTTCAGAATCCCTGGCAATCTTAACCGCGGTTTCAAACTCCTGACCTTCAAGCTCTACTGTTATCCTTTCGAGGTTTCGGGCAGCCATGAGCCTGTGCCGCACAGGCATAACCCTAACTCCAAGAGACCCTGTTTCAATGATGATCTTCCGTGCGAGTTTTGCGCTGTCTTCAGGCTTTGCAATGACCTTGATAATATGGGCAGGCCTCCCTTTTTTCATGGTTACAGGAATAATCGCAACATCCCTGGCTCCCATCGTGAGCAGTTCCTCAAAAAGGTTGCCCAGGACTTCCCCGCTTACATCGTCGGCATTGGTCTCAAGAACCTCAATAATATCCTGAATAAGGTGAGCATCAGGTTCAAGAAGCACTCCCTGGAGCATATTGGGGCCCGGAAGCTCAGCATCTCCTGCCCCATATCCAACAGCAATTGCCCTGCCCTGAGGAAAAGCCTCAACGGGTTTTGCAAAGTGAGAGAGAATAGCAGCCCCTGTAGGGGTCAGCAGTTCCTTATTCACGTTTCCTCCCCTGAAATAGAGTTTCCCTTTTCTGAGAATCTCAAGGGTTGCAGGAGCTGGCACAGGAAGAGTCCCATGGGCACATTCTATTGTTCCACCGCCCACATTGATAGGGGTGCAGTAAACCGAGGAACAGTTAAGGGAATGGATAGCTACAGAAGAGCCTATTACATCAGCAAGGGCATCGCTCTGCCCCACCTCATGAAAGTGGAGTTTTTCAAGATCAGGTTGCCCATGGACTGAGGCTTCGGCTTCAGCCATTTTCAAAAAGATGTCAAGAGCGCTTGCCTCCACCTTCTGAGGCAGTTTTGCAGATTTTAAAAGGTCCACGATTTCAGGATATGTCCGGACATGTTCTTTTTCGGGCACGTTTATGTGGACATCCAGGGCTTTTATTCCCTTTTTCACCACTTCCCTTATATCCATGGATACGGGCGCTGAAGCTTCAACCAATTCTTTTACTGTTTTCCTGTCCGCTCCGAGGTCGAGAGTACATGCCAGAATCATATCCCCGGCTGCCCCTGAAAAGGGATTAAAGACCAGTGTTTTCATAAAGTATCACCCTGAATTCTGCTCTGAAAATATCTACAGTTACTCTTCCTGTCCTTCTTTTTGTTTTTCTGCAGGGCCTTCATCCTGTTCCGGGTCTTCAGTATATTCCCTTTTTCCGGCCGCTACAGCAATCATATTGGCGATCCTGGCTGCATAAGCCCCTGCAACAAATCCCGCATCAATGTTTACCACTGCAAGTACAGAACAGGACTGAAGCATTGACAATAGGGCTGCTTTTCCTCCGCCGCCTGCCCCGTAACCAGTGGATACGGGAAGCCCTATTACCGGCACATCAACAAGCCCGGAAACAATAGTTGGAAGTGTTCCTTCCCTTCCGGCTGCAACAACGATTGCTCCGGGGTTCCTGAGTTTGAGTTTCTGGAGTGCAGGGATCAGCCTGTGGATGCCAGCAACCCCAACATCATAAACAGCAACGGTTTCACAGCCCATTTCAGAAGCAATAACCCTGGCTTCTTCTGCAGCAGGGATATCTGCAGTGCCTGCGGATATGACCCCAATGACCCCTCCGGTACCTGGGGCAGGTGTGCCGTCGTGGATAACCACTGTACGTGCCCGGCTGTTCCATTCGAGTCTGTCCTCGGGAAACACTGCCCTCAAGGCATTAAGGTGTTGGGGGGAGACACGCGTGATAAGAGCTCTTTTACTTTGTTTTACCATAACCCTGGCGATCTCTACTACATCTTCAGGTTCCTTGCAATCGGCAAGAATAGCTTCGATTATTCCAGTCCTGCTTTTCCGATGGGAATCAAGTTTTGCAATGTTCGAATAACTAACAAAACCCAGACTACGGACCTGCTGTTCTGCAGATTCAATATCGATATTTCCTTCTTTGACAGATTTTAATATATTAGTAAGATCCATGCGCCACCCTTGGTCAAAAAGAATTGAATGTTTTAGCAATAAAATTGAATGTTTTAGCAATAAAAAGCTTAAACACCATGTAACTAGACAATAATTATTAGTTTGGAGGCTTTTTAGAGTTTCGTGCCATACTCATATAGGCTTGAGTTATAATTATTTGGGTTATTACTCTGCTATTTAAGGTAAAAATTCAAAATTCTAAAGCTGGATGAGTATGGTTAACCGAACCTGAAGATCAGAAGCGGAAAATGGAGATATTGTTTAATCATTCGATAAAAATCAACTTAAACAATATCTTCATTTTATCTTTTAAGCATTTCAAATTTGTCTTACTTTTAAGTCCGCTTAAACATCTCTTTTGCCATGGCAACCCTCATCTCCAGATCAGGCCCTTCAAGTTCTTCTGAAACGGATTCAAGAATCGTTGGTATATCAAGGTGTTGGGGACATTTTTCAAGGCACTGTCCGCACTGCACGCACTGGGAAGCAAATCCGGGCTTTCCGCCGGATAAGGTGCCACTCAGCCCTACTGCATACATGAACTTTGCCTCGTCTGCATTGCCGAACATATGAAGGTTGTTGTATGCATCGAAACAGGCTGGAATATCCACTCCTTCCGGACAGGGCATACAATAGCGGCATCCTGTACAGCCTGCTTTCATGATTTCGCGGTATTTTTGCTCCACTTTCTTTACCAGCTGCAATTCAGTTTCAGTTAGAGAATTTGGATATGCTTTATCTGCTACCGCAAGGTTCTCTTCAATGTGAGTCTCCTCATTCATCCCTGAGAGGACAACTGTTACTTCAGGGTGGTTCCATACCCAGCGAAGAGCCCACTCTGAAGGCGTATGTTTCTCCTTTGCTTCGCCCCATATTTCCTCTATAGCAGGAGGCACCATCTTTGCAAGGTTGCCTCCACGCAGAGGTTCCATAATGATGACTCCAAGACTTTTTGAAGCTGCATACTCAAGCCCTTCTGTGCCTGCCTGATTCTTTTCGTCCAGGAAATTGTACTGAATCTGGCAGAAGTCCCAGTCGTACCCATCCACTATCCTCCTGAAGTCTTCTCCCGAACCGTGGAAGGAAAAGCCGGCATTGTTGATCCGACCGTCAGCCTTTGCTTTATCAAGAAAATCGGCCACTCCGAGCTTTTCGATCCTGTCCCATAAGGATCCTACAAGCGCGTGTATGAGATAATAATCGACGTGGTCTGTTTTGAGTTTTTCCAGCTGAGCGTTCAGGAACTCATCCATATCCTCCCTGCTCTCTATAAGCCAGGAAGGAAGCTTTGTTGCGAGATTCACTTTTTCACGGTATCCGTCTGCAAGGGCACGACCTAGGAAAGGCTCACTCTCTCCCATGTGATATGGCCAGGCCGTATCAACATAGTTTACTCCCTGGTCGATTGCATAACGTACCTGCTTAGTGGCTCTTTCTTCATCTATACTACCATCTTCTATTAAGGGAAGTCGCATGCATCCAAATCCAAGTATTGAAAGTTCGTCTCCATTTTTAGGCATTTTTCTGTACAGCATTTTTAGTTCTCCGGAATTGTTGAATTGTGGAATTGTTGAATTGTTGAATTGTTGAATTGTGGAATTGTTGAATTATTGAATTATGGAATTGTTGAATTGATTAACTTGACCCTGACCGATCTTTTATCGACAGCTTATTTTTGCGAGAGATCGGTAGTTATCAACGAGATGTGATTGACCAATCACTCATGGAATGAGTGAAAAAAAATTAGTTTTTAGCCAGACCTCTCCAGATAATCTGGAATCCGTCTTCTAAAACCTTGTTTTCATCCAGCAAGGGATCTGAATCAAGGATAAGGTTCACTACCGCCCTGCTACTCTGATAAAACATTGCAATGGTAAGCTCCGCGGAAAAGTCTCTGATCGCTCCTGTTTTTATTCCTTCATCCACAAGCTTATGGAGAAAGACATACTCTTTCATTACTTCTTCACGCGTAAATTTTGTTATGTAAGGGGATGAACAGAACTGACCGACAAAAAGGAATTCCTCCTGATTGTTTACCCCCCATTTGACTAAATTTGACCATATTGTTCTTAATTTATCTTGAAATGTATTCTGTGCCTCAATTTCTTTCCCCATGCTTTGACTTAATTGCCCTTTTACTTCAAAATACAGGCTGTTTATAAGATCTTCCTTTGTAGGGAAGTAATTGAAAAGGGTGCCTGTGGCTACACCTGCATCTTTTGATATTTGTGCAGTGGAGGTGCCGTGGAAACCTCTTTCAGTAAAAAGTTTCAGGGCAGCATCCATTATGGCTGTTCTTTTGTCTTTGATTAGTTCTTTCATGAATAATCTCTATTATTGACTGATTAGTCAGTTATGTAGAGAAATTGCATCGTCATATAAATACATTGCGGCGATTTTTACCTCTGAGGCGGGAAGTCCCCTTCCTCGGAGCGTAAGCGACAGGTGGAGGATGAAAGCCGTCAACTTCTACAAAACAAAAGTAATATAATTATTCATACTTATAATTGCATCAATATAGCAATAACTATGCAGAATAAACTGGATCTTAGAAGCCATTCTTCCCATTCACCCCATTATTATTTCGTTCAATGCATGAAATATAGAAGAAAAGCTCTAACGAATCCTTTAGTTGTTGATTTTCTTAAAACTAAAATCCATAACATAAGTGAAGCATTTGATGTTGAATACTAAAATAGATACAATCAAATCCAGAAGAGATCATTGTAAAAAGGGAAGCAATAGATGGAATCGACTGCACAAAACATATAGAAAGATGGAAGTAAAGAAGTCTAATTAGATAAAAGATTTTCAACATAAGCTTTCCAAAACTATGATTGTGAACACCAGAGCCAATACAATAATTGTTGGTGATCTTAATGTAAAAAATATGGCTCAATCAAAGAAAGTAAATGGAAAAAGAAAATGGAAAAAGAAAACGTTCTCAGAATAGATCAACTCAGAATCAAGGATATCTTTCTTGGTTCATCGAATTCTTGACAACCCAAAATCAAGGATACCTTTCTCGTTTCATCGAATTCTTGACCTACAAAGCAGAGCTTACAGGTAAAAGAGTAATAAGAATTGATGAAGCTTATACCTCAAAGGAGTGCTGTATCTGTGGAAAATGACAGGAAATGCTTATTTGGGAAAGAATTATGAAATATGATTGCGGAAACGTTATTGATATAGATAGAAATAGTGCTATCAACATCATGAAACGGTTCTTATCACAGAATGCTTTGTGGATGGGCTATCAGAAATTTTCTGATAATCTTCGACAAACAGGATTACAGATGGATACTTGCATTATGCAAATATCCAGGTGACGTAATTACTCGAAGGAAGTTCCGTCCTCGCTTTCATCAGAAAGCAGGGTGGGGTAGTTCACACGCCCAACCAAGTATTATAGTAGATATTTGGCAAATAGTAGATATTTGGCAACTATACTATAAGAAAACGGACAATTTATGATACTATCTTTCACGATAAAAATTTTCCAGAATAAGAAAGGCTTTTGGGAAAAGAGCCCTTACTCCGAAAAAAGGAAAAAACAGGCTTTAATTCCTTCAGTAGGTTTTCGTCTTATCTTTACAGTATAGTTTTTTCGAAACAGGGAACAGAGACTCACTGCCCAGTTCCATACCACAATCATTGAAATTGACAGTAAAGTCTTTTATGCCTTTCAGGGCCCTTTCTTCAATCAATTCCTTAATTTCGTACATGGAAAGCTTCAGGCCAGCTTCCCTTACCCGGCTTGCCAGTTCCTTCAACTCTTCGTACTCCACACGGGCAGAAAGGGGCTTTTGCTCTTTTCCTATAACTATTTTTATATCAATATCTCCTTCCCAGAGAAGCAGACCATTTTCGTCCCTGAAAGAAAGGCAAAGCTTCCTCAGCTCGTAGTCAAAGGGATAATGCTCGGTCTTCAAAAGCCTGACCCCTAGAGTACCGGTTTCCAGGGCCATGAACTCGGCAAGTTTCTCAAAGTTCCTCTCCTCACTGTCGATAAGGAAAACATATTCACTCCGACCTTTCTTTGTAAGGGCAGGTATTACATGTACGTTTTTAGCTCCAAGTTTCATCAATTCTTCGATCAGGTACGGGACCTGATCGCAGGTGATATTGTCAATGTTAGTCATTAACAACAAAAGGAAACCTCCCGTTGAATTCCATAACGTAAAAAGGCAGAGGTGGAAATGGAGTAAAAGCCTGTAACTTAAATCATTTCTTCTCTGCCCAGAGTCGTTCAATGCATTATTTTGTGGATAAGCCGGTTTTCAGCTTAGGATGGTACTCAAACGCATTTCGTAGAATCCATTATCCGAACTGCAAGTTTTGCAACTTCCAGAGCTTTTTCCCGGGCTCCGGGAATTGCAGCCGAACCGCCCTTTCCGCCTTTTTCAGCCAGTTTTGCAGCTTCTTTTGGCTCAAGTGCCTTCATTGCAGCGGCAACAGCTGCAGGTACGGTGATGTTGATAATTGAATGCCCGGAAAGCTGCAATTCAGAGACAGGAATGGCCGCCAGAGGAATGATTTCAAGAAGGTCCTTCTTGTCGTTGAAAATTGCATCAGGAATCACTTTCTGCCCAAGCCCCTTGAGTTCAAAGGTCTTACCGTCAATGGTCAATTTTACGTCTGCATCCGTGTCAAAACCATAGTAAGCGTTCGTGAAGGGATGGTTCCTGCGGGCTCCACCGACCAGTTTTGTGATTTCGATCTTAAGCTCATGCCCGGTCATGGCTCCTAGCATTGCCGCAGCCCGAGTTTCAATAGTGGTCTTCCTTTCAAGGTCGAGTTCTCGGACAACCTCTTCTACAGACTTGCCGGCATTTATATCCTCATAAGCCTTCTGTGCCCGGCGGTAGATTGCAGCCGAGCGAACCCCTTCAGTTCCAAGGATCATAGCACGAGTAATCAAGCCTCTACGGACCTGCTCGGTCTTCCTGGAGATGGTGTTAAGGGCAACTGCAGCAATTTCAGGATCAAGCCACTCGTTCTTCTTCACCTCTGCAATGACATCGGCTGCCTGTTCTACATTGCCTCCGTATTTGATCAGAGCCCTGAGGGTAATGATAGTGTCTGCAGTCATGTGCCCTAGAGGGGGCATGATAGGCCCGCCCGAAAAACCTGCTCCGATTTCAACCGATTCCTTAAAGGCACAGAGCATTTCCCCAAAAGACATCATCCCAACAACTGTGGGAGCTCCGATGTCTTTTAAGAGGACACCCAGATCCCCCACAATTCTGGCAGAGTCGTATTCCTCATCCGTTCCGCGTATGTGGAGTTTTTCCGGGATGCCGGCAACTTCACATGCAGCTTTTCCTGAAAGATAGGCGCTGTTAACATCAAAGAAGCCCCCATATTCCTCCCCAACAAAAGCATCAGGGTGGACTATTTCCAGAGCTGCGGCAGACCCTATAATTGCACAGATAATCGGGCTTGCAGAAACCCCTGCCCCCCAGTAAGCCTGCATCATGGCTTCTGTCCCTATCCTTGCAGCATTCATAGCCACTTCTGGAAAGCCGATGTCTTCTCCAAGGGTGTTATGCCCATACAGAGGACCCCCTGCAACCCCGAGAGGAATTTTTCTCCCATCAATTCTGGTCAGTTTGCCCTCTGCCATGGCGCTATAAATCGCCTGAACTGCCGCAAAACCCGATACTTTGTTATTGGACTTGGGAGTGGGAATGGCTATAACCCCTGTCCTATCGGCTCCTGCAATCATACGGGCAAGTGCCCCTATCTTCCGGTTCCCTGCAGGTACTCCAGCCTGGGCATTGGAACCTGCAAAGTAGCATATTGTAGCTGCAAAAAGGGCCGCATTTGCGGGACATGCTCCGGCTTCTTCTGCGGCTTCAATACCTTTTTTGAGTACGTGATCAATTTCCAGGCTGCCACTGTCTTCATCAGTAAGCTTGATATTCGCACCCCGGAAAAGCTCTGTAGCAATAGCGTTTGCGGCACACATAGCGCCTATATTTGTCATTCCATGTCCTTTGGTAAGGGCTTCTATTCGATCGTTTGTAAGATTCTGGAGATCTGAAACTGAGGCCATTACTGCAGCACAGACTTCTTTATTCAAGATATATTGCCTCCTCTTTAAAATATAAATATATTAATACCCCACAATAGTTCAAATGTTTTTATGTAAATAGTTATGCATTAACACTGTTATCACAAAGAAAAAAATCCAAATATATATGAGGCGAGATCTAAAACATGTCAAATTGATCTCGATATTCATTATGAACATTGGAAAAAATGAGATGAAAAAAAACCCTCCGAAACCCTGCCACACTCTGGAGAATAAAGAAAGGTAAAAAAACTGTGAGCAAAAAATATCAGCGATACATTTAAAAATCCAAATTGTCAATGTGTAGAGATCATCATGCTCATAGTACTCTCATTAGGCGGTTCAATTCTCGCAAAAAATCTTGATTCGGATCGTTTTTTAAAATACGCAAAGGTCCTGCGCGACATCTCAAAAAAGCACAAGCTGCTTGTAATAACTGGCGGCGGAGAAGCGGCACGAAACTACATCGGAGCTGCCCGGGCTATGGGGGCAGATGAAGTAACCTGCGACTACATAGGCATTGATATCACGCGTCTGAACGCAAGACTACTTATTGCGGCTCTCGGACCCGATGGATACCCTGAGATTCCTTCAAACTATCTTGAAGCTTCAAAAGCTATGAACTCGGGAAAAGTCGTGGTAATGGGAGGGGTTACACCCGGCCAGACCACTGACGCCGTAGCTGCAATCCTTGCAGAATATCTGCGGGCAGACCTGCTGACAATTGCAACCTCGATTGACGGAGTTTATTCCTCAGACCCCAACTGTGACTCGGGCGCAGAAAAATATGACATAATCTCTCCTGAAAAGCTCATAAGCATAGTCATGGCAATCGAGATGAAGGCAGGCTCCAAATCCCCGGTAGACCCTGTAGCCGCAAAGATCATCGAACGCTGTAAGCTCGACGCCCTTGTAATGGATGCACGGGACCCTGCCCTGCTAGGAGAAATTCTGAGCGGAGAGGCAGCCAAGAAATCACCGGTATCCTGCGGGACCTGGATTACAGTAAAAAAATAAAAAACCTGGACCCTAAAAAGCCTGAGTCCTAGAAAGTTTGGACCTCTGGGCTTTTGAGCCCTTCTCCAGTATATCAAAAAATACAAAGTCTTCACCAAAAACACAAAAAATACATCAAAACTTAAACATAGAGGTTCCTGCATATATTCATATTGCAGAGAACCAGATAGTTTACCGAATCTGGTTCCAGGCAGCTTTTGGAAAGAAGGAGGGACCGGGCTTGAGTCTGCCGGAAAAAAAGAACTGTTTAAAACTGAGAGAGTTTACTTTTCGTTTATTATCTTTAATTGTATTCCTGACTTTCCTCTGCGTTCAGGCAAGTCCTGTTTCAGGGGCAATGAACGGGACAATTGCCGGAGAAGAAAGTCCCCTTATTGTTGATTTTTTCTCAGACCATGACCTGAGCGATGCAACAGTCAGGTTTGAAGAGCCTCTTGAAAACGTTTATCTTGTTTTTACCCTGAGCTCGGGAAAAGAAATTTTGAAATCGGAAACTTTCCAGCTTGGCTCCGTAGATAAGGGGCAGGAGATTACAAAAGTCCTTTTCTGGGGGCTTGAAGAGGACTTTGGAAAGGATAGGGACTCCTATACAGCACAACTTTCTGTAAAGGACGGCACCCAAACTCTTGAGTCCCGGAAGCTTTCTTTTACTTACAAAAACCAGTATCTTTCAACCCTCAAAATTGTGGATTTCTCTGCAGACTCCGAAAAAGCTTCCGTTCTGATAACCCTCATGAGCTCCGCAAATCTCGGATTCGTTCAGATGCCTGAGCCCAGCGTGGTGGACCTGAACCTGAAACTCCTTTCCGACACAGACATCATCTATTCTGAAAGCCTGGAAAATGTCCCTGTGACAGATGCATACTATAAAGCAATGACCTGGCCCTTCCTTCTCGAAAAAAACAGAGATTACACGGCTCTCCTGGAAGTGCATTCCCATTCCCCTGACATTACTACGGCTTATACATCGGACTTCAGGGCAGAAGAAAAAGTAGAACTCCTTGATACGGACATCGATGTGGACGAATATGGGGCAAGCGTTACGATAATTGGAAAATCCCAGGTGCCTTTTGATGGGATTATCAGGGTCGTGCTGACTCCTGAAGAAGGAGATGTGCAGGTCTTTGAAGAAACTGCAGATATCCTGACCGCAGGACAGGAAGATACCGTAGGAATTATCTGGCAGGGGGTGCCCAGAGGGGACTATAATGTAAAGATTTATGTGACAAACCTGGAAGGCGAAGTCATGGACAGCCATGAAACAGTCCTGAGAGTTTTTGAGCCCGTAGCCGAAATAAACCCTTCGGAGGAGTCTCCAGCCTTCGGTTTTCAGGCAGCACTTGGTATTTTCCTGTGCTTTGCGATTTTTTCGGGAAAAAAAATGAGAGGGAAAAAAGAAGGGTGATAGGCATCTCAATAAGTTCAAAACAATAGCTTAAGCCAATCGCCTCAAAATCAACAACCTCAAAATCAACAACTTCAAGCCGTTTAGAACCAGCTGCAGTTCGAAAGCATCCTTATGCGGGATTATTATGTTTGACCTGATCATCCGAAACATAACGAACAGGAAAGTCCGGAGCGCACTGACAATCTGCGGGATAGCCCTCGGGATTTTTGCAGTTATAGTTATGGGCGCCATGTCTGAGAATTTCCACCAGACTTTTGAGCGTTCCATGAGCGTTACCAGCGATAAGATCCGGGTTTTTGCCGAAAGCGGGGTCTTTGGGGGAGGGCTCACGGACGATAAGGTAAGCGATGTGCTTCGCGTAGCCGGGGTAAAAGATGCCTATGGGCTTTTGATGACCACCTTTGATGAAGACAAGATGGGCATGACCGGCAAGCAAATCCTCGGCGTCCCCCCTGAAAAGTCCAGCGTTGCCCTTAACCCTGTAGAGCTGAAAGCAGGCCGCTTCCTCAATCCCGGAGATTCTTACAGTGTGGTCGTCGGAAACAACATCAAAAGAGAATACGGACTTCAGATAGGCAGCAAATTTGAAATCCATGACAAATATTTCACCGTTGTCGGAATCCTTGATTATACCGGCTCTATCTTTGATAATGCCGTAATCATTCCCCTTGAGACTGCCCAGGACCTTTATAATGTGGGGGATTCGGTATCCTATATCTTTGCCGTGCCTGACGAGAGGGTGGATGCCGAGATGCTCTCAAAACGCATCGAGTTAAGTGTAAAAGGCACAAGCACCCTTTCTCCGGGAGAACTTGAGGTTCAGGCAAAGCAGTCCTTCATGATTTTCAGCGTAATAACGATCAGCTCAGGGCTCCTTGCAGCAATCATAGGCGGGCTCTGCGTGATGAATACGATGCTCATGTCTGTTGCAGAAAGGACACGGGAATTCGGGATTTTGAAAGCCATAGGCGCAGAAACGCGGGACATCCTGCTCCTGACCCTCGGAGAGGCTTCATTCATGGGTTTATTAGGTGGAATTCTCGGAATTATAGTTGGGGTCGGGGCTGTCTATATTATGAATGCCTGGCTTGAAACGACAAGGATCGTCCTTTTCCTGATAACTCCGAGGCTTCTTATAATTGCCATGGTTTTTGCTCTGCTTATTGGCGCTCTTTCCGGGCTTTATCCAGCTTATAGGGCATCGAAGATGAGCCCAATGGAGGCTTTGAAGCATGCGTGAAGAAAAAATGGAGGGCCTGATGTCGGCAGAAAAATCCGGAACTGATGGACATAACAACGGACAGAAAGTAATCATGCAGGTTGAAAACCTCTCCAAAACCTATATCCGGGGCAAGATCCCTGTCCATGCCCTTCGCTGTGCCTGTATAACCGTACGTAAAGGAGAGTTCCTTGCCATCATGGGACCTTCTGGTTCAGGGAAATCGACCCTTCTTGCTCTGATCGGCACGCTTGAAGAAGCCACTGACGGAAAGGTTATCCTTGACGGAACAGACCTGACTTCGGTACCTGAAAAACTGCTTCCCCGCGTGAGAAGAGAAAAAATAGGTTTTATTTTCCAGCACTACAACCTGATCCCTACACTTTCAGCCCTTGAAAACGTGGAACTTGCAATGCGCTTTTCCAGAGTGCCAAAAAAAGATAGGAGAGAAAGAGCAAAAGCCCTGCTGGAAGACCTGGGTCTGGGAGACCGACTAAATCATAAACCCACTGAGCTGTCCGGGGGAGAGCAGCAGCGAGTCTCGATCGCCAGGGCACTTGCGAACAGGCCTGCCCTGATCCTTGCAGACGAGCCAACCGGAGAGGTGGACAGTAAAACCCGGGATTCCATTGTGCGGGTTTTTAAGGAATTGAGCCAGAAGGGGCAGACAATTCTTGTGGTTACCCACGACCCCGATGTTGCAAAGGAGTGTTCAAGAGTGCTGAGGATTACGGACGGAATGATCAAAGATAATTGAAGGTAATTAAAAGGCAATATGGAAGAGAAAAGAAGTGAAGAGCAGAAAAGAGGAAAACAGGAGAAATAAAGAGAAATAAATCAGTGAAAAACCTTTAATAATTATCTTTGCCCCTCAAATCTCCCCGATTTCCCATCCCAGGTGCTCTTTTATAACAGTATATGCCATCTCCGGGGGAATAATTCCAATATCAGTTACGATCATGTCGATGTATTCAGCAGGCGTAAAGTCAAAAGCCGGGTTTTTTACCTGCACGTGGGAGAGGTCCGCAATAATTGCAGGATCAACTACTTCATCTGTAGCCCTTTCTTCGATTTCGATGGGATTTCCTACAATGGTGCTCGGGCTGAACTTGAAGGTCTCGGCAGCTACCATAAAACTTTTTCTGGCTTCATGAGCAGCAAGAGCAAGCTGAGAAGTTCCGATTTTGTTTACAAGAGCTCCGTTGGCTGCAATTGCGTCCGCCCCAACGATGACCTTATCCACGTCTTTCATGTAGTAACGTACGGCAGAGTCCACGATCAGGGCTGTTGGGATTCCAAAGCCGTTAAGGTGCCGGATTGTCAATAACCCCTGACGCCTTGGGCGGCTTTCGGTGGCTATTACCGAAATATCCTTTCCGTCTTCAAAAGCCGTGGTGATGATAGAAAGAGCAGCATGAGAATTGCAGTGGGTCATGATAATGTCTCCATCCTGAATTCTTCTTGACCCGATTTTCCCGATTTTTTCAAGCGCGCGGTCTGCTCTTTCGATAAAAAGGTTTGCATTTTTGATGATTTCCTGTCTTGCTTCTTCTACATTTCCTGAAGAATATCTCGAAGCAAGTTTTACGGCATTCGGAAGGGAAACAGCTGTAGGGCGGGTATTTATAAGAAAATTTGAAACTTCCTGGATACTGGAACTAAACTCCTCCATTGAGGAAGCTTCGAGCCCTGCAGCATAATCTCTGATGGCTTCAGCCGCAGCTTTTGCAATCCTGCCTGCACCCCGGATTTCCATTGTCCGGATCTTTTCTGCGGTTTCCTTAACTTTTTCCATAATATAAAGGATAGTAAGAACCCAATTTATAGCTATCTTCCGATTATTCCCGATCTCAGAAGATAAAGCCCCGGATTCATAAACCCTCAGCAGGAAATTCGTTAAATCTTCAGATTTAGCGGGTAGTTGGCTTAGATTCAGATCTCATTTATTTTTTCTGATCTGTCCCTGTAGTAAGCAAAAAGGTCTTCTCCCCATTGAAGGGCAATGGGGTAGAAACACATTACATCCTGTTTATGGTCAAAAGTGCCGTCTGAAAAAGGAAGACTTAGAGAGAGGAACCTGTCAGTGACAGCATGAGATAATTCTATTTTTTCGTCACAAACATAGAAACATGCATTCCGGAAATGTATAAATTCTCGAAATTCAGTTCGATATTCCTCTTTTATTCTCTCGTAAACCGGCCGGGTTACAATAATGGATATGTCCACTCCTTTTTTTGCGAAAGTGAGAAAAAGAGACGGGTAAAGAGGGTGGAAAATGGAGGCAATGCCTTTTATTCGTTTTGATGTTGCAAGGTTTTCCACAAATTCCCTGTGAGGATCAAAAAGACGTGTCCTGTCAGGAGGTTCGGAGAATGTACAGTTTTCCAGATCTCCAATCTTGTTCCTTAAAGGGGTAGGTATGCACTCAATTGCATGGTTTGCCCAGTACTCGTAGCAGTTACCAAAAACGTTTAACAAACTCACCATTACCTGCATTTTCCCGGCTACCGCTATGCCAAGAGGAGACAGGATGTAAACGTCTTCTGTCTTGAATACCAGAGAAGCTTCCCTTAGTTTTTTGAGCTGAGGAAGGACAGCTACAGAACCGGCATCCAGATAGTTTTTTATTTCCTCGATCGTTTTTGGCCCCTCCTTCAAAAATAAAAGAAGATCTTTCCTTTTTTCAGAGAGGAAGATTAATTCGAGAAGTGAGCTGTTCATGTTTTTGATATATATGGAAACACTTAATAAATATCTGTCGTGTCTCCCAGCAATTTTTTTCCAAAGAAATATTTTCCCCAAAAAATATTAGCAATTGGCTGGAGATGATCGCGTGTCTGTAGAAAAAAATATAGTCTACTGCGTGGACAAAAACGTATAAATCCAAATAAATATTACATAGTAAAAAAAGATTATAATTGAGGATGTAAAATATAATTTTTCAAGCCAAAAGAACGTGATTTTGAAGCAGCTAAATAATTTAATGAGAAGCAAATTTTAAGGTCGTATAGGTTATATACCCCTATAACATAAAGAGGAAGTTAACGATTAAGAGTTAAGGGGTTTTTCTCTTAATCGTAGGGGTTGAATCACACAATTGGGAGCCAAATCAGAGGTGGCAAGCGGCTCCCAATTTTAACACCAATATTTTTGAAGAATAATAATCCATAAAAAACTATGGATTCGGAGTTATCCTGACACCCGACTTTTAAAAAATACATAGCCCAGTTTGGATAAATTTAGTCGGTTGTGCCCAGATTGGTGAACTTATTGATAGGAAAGGTTCTTAGTATAGAAATTATAAGCTGAAACCTTAGATTTGAAATATTTAGATTAAAAAGAATTTCAATTGTAAATACTTAAATCCTGAGATAAATTTTGAAGAAGAAAAGAAAACAAAAAAAAGGATTGTTTTAACTATTTTGAAATTTTTAATGATAACAAAAAAAGAGACAGAAGTAAATATTTTAAAGGCAGCTAAAAAAATAAGGGTATGCATAATTTGAATAGTAAACAATATTTCATATAGTTTATGTTATATAATTAGAAACCATAAAAAGTAATAGAGATTGGGAGTTAATGGGTTATCTCTCAGTCAAACGGGGTTGGATCATCGGTAGGGACCTCTGAATGGGAAATTAAGGTCCCTATTATCCTTATTATAGAAAAATTATAAAGCCTGAATTATCTTAAACCTGAATTATCTTAAACCTGAATTACCTTAAACCTGAATTATCTTAAACCTGAATTATCTTAAACCTGAATTCTCTTTTCAAAATGAAAAAATCTTCTTAATTGCCTGGTTGTAGATAGTCAACCTTACATTCGGTAGGTTGACAGTATAAAATAAAATATTTTTCTCGATATCGTTATAAAACATTAGACAGCCATTTACCAGGATTAAAGCTGGTTAACATATGACCCAACTCTCACGACCTATAAAAGCACGGAATCGTCTTTTCATAGAAGTTACGTATAATAGATTAATAGTTGGTCATATGTAAACCTAAAAACTGCATATAATTATGGGGTATCATTTTAAAATCGTCATCAACAAGAATTATCAAAAATTAAATTTTTACCTACCAAAGCTAAAACCAGCTAATAATTCAAAGGATTCTTCGTATATTTGTCCTCTTTGTAAATTGGTTCAGAGATCCATATAATTACCGGTTTTTATATCTATATAATTGCTATGATTCAAAAGTATATTCACAACCTTAGATTTTGAGTGAACTACCACTCAGCTAAAGACTGAGTGGCTTCTTGGTTCATCCTCCCTCTATTGAGGGCAAGTCCCCAAGCTCATCCCCGTAGTCCCTACGGTGTCATAATCCAATTAGATTCTGATCTATGAGAGCGAATTTTTTGATATTGATAGCGGCATTAATGTCTCTATGGTGTTTGGTTTTACAGTCTGGACAAATCCATTCTCTGTCTTTTAGCTGAAGCTCTTTATTGTGGTATCCACACACACTACATAGCTTAGAAGAGGGTTCAAATTGTCCAATTCTCAGGACGGTTTTTCCAAACCATTGAGCCTTATATTCCAACTTTGTTACAAAACTACTCCACGCAGAATCACTTATAGCCTGTGCTAAGTGATGATTCTTAACCATGCCTTTAACATTTAGAGTTTCCAGAGCTACAGCTTGGTTTTCGCTAACAAGTCTAAAAGAGAGTTTGTTCTGGAAGTCATTTCTCTGATTTGTTATTTTGTCATGGAGTACAGCAAGTCTTCGTTTAGCTTTTGCCCTGTTCTTAGAGCCTTTCTGTTTCCTTGAGACTCTTTTCTGTAATACTTTGAGCCTTTTAAGAGAGTTTTTCAAGTACTTTGGATTCTCAACCTTTTCTCCTGTTGAAAGGACAGCAAAGTCTTTGATACCTACATCAATTCCTACTGTTGTTGATTCTGTGAAAGCTTCCTTTACTGGAAGTTCTTTTCCATCTTCAACAAGGATACTGATGTAGTAATGTCCTTTACATGTCCTTGATACCGTAGCCGTTTTAGGCTCTCCTTCAAACTTCCTGTGAAGAACTGCTTTAATTGGTTCTATTTTAGGAAGCTTGATAGTATTATTTTCAAAGTTTACAGTGTAGTGTTGAGGTACAGGGAAAGACTGTATCGGATTCTTTTTTGATTTGAACTTTGGAAACCCTGTTTTCTCTCTAAAGAATCTAGTGAAAGCGGATTCAACCTGCTTAGTCATCCCCTGTAATGATTGAGAGTTAACTTCTCCTAACCACTCATTAGAAGCCTTTAGAATAGGAATTAATTTGTTTAAGTCAAATCTGGAAATTGATTCCCCTGTCTGCTCATAAGTTTTAATTTTCTGGTCAAGTGCCCAATTATAGACAAATCTACAGCTACCTATATGCTGATTCAATTGAATAGCTTGTGTAGTTGTAGGATAGAGTCTAAATTTGAACGCTTGCATCATACAAAGGCATAATATGCTTTAACAACATATATACTTTTTAGTAAATACGAAGTATGAAACACGGAATCATAGCAAATTTTTGTTAATGTATCATGTTATTTTTGTTTGCAAATACCGAAAAGTCATACTTGAACCAATTAGCGAAGAACTCAAACAGATTAGGATTGACATTTCAAAAGAGTCTAACTTTGAAATCCTTGAAATGGAAACTGACAAAGACCATATTCATTTCTTGATCAAGAGTGAGCCGAAAGTTAGCGTTTTGTCAATTGTCAGAAAATTGAAACAAGAATATACTAACAGGTTATGGAAAACTCAAAAAGAATATCTGAAAAAGTATTATTGGGGTGAGAATACGTTATGGAGTGATGGTTATTTTGCGTCTACTATCGGAAATGTGAGTAAAGAGGCGGCAGAATATTACATACGGAATCAGGGTTGAAGTTGACGCTTATATCCCCTGAGCTAAAGACTCAGGGGTTTTACGCTTCTTCATATAAATCTATATATCAACGAATTTCCTGCTAAACAAAGCATTTATTTTGGAATCGATGCACTGGTTTTTCTCTTTTTTTACTTTGAAGACCTGACTTCTTTGAAGGCCAAACTGATATCCAGATAGGTAGGTAAGATAAATATTAAAAGAGATATAAAAGAACAGGCTGAAGATCCGATGTTCCTTATATCTGCGGTATATGAAAGTAAAAGAATAAAGAGAGGTAGAGTAACACTACAATTTTAAAGCTTTTTAAAATAATACAGGTGATCGACCTGCCGATAGTACTTCAGACTTTTTTTGTAATAATAATTAAATACAAAATTTATAAATAGTAGTCAGAGAATATGAAACTCGTTAATTAAATTAATCTGACGCATCAGAAAAATAATGGAAGTAGGAGCTGAAAAACTGGATTTCAATGACGCTAATTTTGATACCGCTGTAAAGTTCCACGGACATATTTGCCCCGGTATTTCTATAGGGTACAGAGTGGCTATGCTGGCTGCAGAACGTTTTGAGGACAGGAGCAAAGATGAAGAACTTGTTGCAATTGTGGAAAACCGGTCATGTGCGGTAGATGCGATTCAGGCGATCAACGGCTGCACCTGCGGGAAAGGAAATCTCATATTTAAAGAGCACGGAAAGCATGTATATACATTTTTCAAGAGAGGAGACAAAAAAGCCCTGAGAATTTCCCTGAAACCCGACGCCCTCCCCCAGGACGATAAACACACAACACTTTTCGCAAAACTGAGAGCAGGCACTGCAACTCCCGAAGAAGCAAAAGAGTTTCAGGCTTCACATGATGCAAAAAGCCAGAGAATCCTGGAAATGCCAGAAGAAGAAATTTTCCGTGTCAGTGAAGTGGAAATCGAGCCTCCGGAAAAAGCCATAATCTACCCTACCGTCATATGCAGTAAGTGCGGAGAAGGCTTTATGGAACCCCTGGGAAGGGTGAAAAATGGAGAAATAGTTTGCATCTCCTGTTTTGAGGCAAAAGATGAATGAAAATACGGAGAAAAATCCCAACAAGGTCGAGTTTACCCCCATAGGACACGTTGAGAATGACTACCTTGAACCGGGATATAATGAAGAAATCTACCAGAAGGTTTCAAAAATCATTCTGAGAAAAAACCTAGAAGAAGGGCTTTATAGGGTAGAAGAGCTTGAAAAACTGTATATCCTCTTTTATTTCAGCAAATCGAAAGGGTATAAACTAATCCACCGCCGCCGCTATGATGGAGAGATGTCCGGAGTTTTTGCAAGCAGAAGCCCATACCGCCCTAATGGGATAGGGCTTACCATTGTAGAGCTTTTAAAAGTAGAAGGCAACGTGCTTTACGTAAAAGGCCTTGATGCCATCGACGGGACGCCTGTGCTGGATATAAAGCCTTACTTTAAGAGAATAGAAGAAGGCACGAACTGAAAATAAAAGTTAAAACAAATACAAAGGGACAAAATCCCTTTTCTACTTTACTTGCATCTTTTTCGGTCATCACCTATATTTTAGTTTCATCAGATTCAAGTTCCTTCATAGTTTTTGTCACCCCTTCTTTTACACATTCAAAAACCGTTCTTGTGATCTTCCTGCCAAAGTCCGTATAAGAACCTGAATATTCGAGATATGGTCCCAAACCATTCTGATATGCTACAATAACTGCATCGGTTGTGGTCCCTAAAAACCCGTACCCCATTTCAGAGAGAGCAAGCCCCTTAGCTTCCGTGGCAGTAATTATAGCACCTGCCATTCATTGCACTCTCTGAAATTATCCCGCCAACTACAAGGATGATATTGATCATTCCCGGCTTGTAGGTAGCGGAAGGGGAAGGATTCGTAACGCCCCCGGCGACAAAGGTTGTCAGATAATCATCCTTCATGATACAAAGGTTGTCCATATTCACCGTCGTTAAAAGTCCGAAATAGGGACGGACCATTTAGGACCATTTATATTGAGAGAAACAGCAAGACCATCCAGATACTTCAAAGGATCCGGGTGCATAAACTCCCAATCAACCTTATGGTTAAACAGACATTTAATGTGCTTTCTGCCACCATTCAGACCCGAACTCAGGGCTTCAAAATCCCCCTTGATTACAAGGTCGAGTCTTTAACATAATTGTTCGTAAACTGCGGGGATTACCTCAAATCCCTTGATCTCACGACGAGAAAGTTCCTGGCAAACCACAGCAACAAAGGGGAAAATACCCTTTTTCAAATTTTACTTGAATCATTTTTGTTTACAATCCTTACATCATTTTTGTTTACAATCCTTACATCATTTTTGTTTACAATCCTTACATCATTTTTGTTTACAATTTTTTCTTCCGCATACCCAGATAAATTCCTCCGGCTGCTACCAGTACGAAAAGAGTTCCTAAAATATCCGCACCCGAGAAAGACATCCCTCCCGAGTCCTCATTTTCAACAGCCTCTTTCTGCATCTCATACCCTTCAACGTAATTGGAATCTGCAGCTTTTTGGACCTCAGGGGCAGGTTCCGGAGAATTAACGCCGTATCCAGCATCCGAATTCAGAACAGTCTGATTGCTGTCCACGTATCTTGATGTCGAATTTGCCTGGTTGAGTTTTTCGGCAACACTCGTCTGGTGCCCTTTACTGCTGTGCTTTTGAAGTGTATCCTGCTCAAGAGATGCCTGCGTAGCCTCTTCAATTGCTTCAGTGAAACCGGGGACAGAGACCAGACCCGATACATAGCTGTTAAGGAAAGGGTTTCCACAGGTGTGATGGCAGCAGGTGACCCCATCTTTAACCACGGATTCCGCATACTCCCTGGCGAGTTCTTTCAGGACTTCATCAGGAGGATTCCAGTCTTCCCTCCTTACGGATTCTAGAAGGTTCAGAGTAATTGACTGATAGGCATAAGGGTTCGTATTTTTCAGGTGCTCGGTAACCCCCATTTCATACTGGTCCTGTAGATATGTTTTGTAGACCTCGTTCCACATATCCTCCGTAACAAGATCGGGAGTAGCAACTTCCCAGACCCGCATATTTTCTACAAAGGAATTCATATAGCGAGTACCGTCGTATCCATCCTGCATCATGCCTTCAACCCAGGTCGGATTCATATAGCGGGAACGAAGATCCCGGCTCAGAAAGTGCTGCAGGGTTTCCATCCCTTCCTGCCCGGAGTTGCGCAGGTTATTGATGTACAGATCGGGACTGCTGCCTCTCACACTTTCCACTGCCATGGAAAGCCCTCCGAAATAGGCTGCTACCATCGGGTGCTCAAGAACTCCGTAAACATTAGAAGTCCGGCTAAAGACCCCGACTTCCACATCAGCGAGGTTTTCCCGGAAGATATCCGTATACTGTTCTCCCCAGATGTTTTCTCCGTAGATGTATCCCATCCGGTTGATGTAGAGGTCTGCGATCTCTTCCCTGTTTTCCCAGTCCGCTCCAGAAATGGCATTTTCGATTCCCGGAGTATATGAACCGGGTGGAGGGCAGAAAATACGAGATGTGGAAAGATTCTCAGCGGTTTCCTGATTATAGCCGGCAGCCAGCAAAGCTTCCTTGGTCTCCCTGGAGTTCTGTTTCACGTAGTTAGGATAGGTTTCATTATCCGGAGCATTTGCTGCAAGTTTTACCGCCCTATCGGTTAACTGAAGCCGGCTTGCATACATATCGCGGTAGGACCCGGAAGTAGTGACCAGAATATCTATTCTGGGCCTTCCGAGTTCATCCGAATCGATCAGTTCCACGTCCTGTACCCGCCCTTTGCTGTCCCATACCGGTTTCACGCCAAGAAGGTAGAAGATCTCAGACTCCATGGTCCCCTGATTCCTTGAAGTCTCGATAGACCAGAGCAGGAAAGAGACTTTTTCAGGATAGGTACCATTTTCAACGAGGCGCTTTTTGAGGAGTTCGTCTCCTAGTTTGGCTCCCACATTCCAGGCAGCTTTAGTAGGAATTAAACGGTCATCAAAGGTACAGAGGTTTCTTCCGGTCGGAAGAGCATCCGGGTTCCTTACAGGGTCTCCAGCCGGTCCCGGAGGGATGTATTTACCTTCCAGAGCATCGAGAATACGCGGGATCTCAATAGCACAAGCATTGATTCTCTCCGTATACTCAAGGGCAAGTTCGAGGTCGGACGTTACATTCTCCGAAGTCATACCCAGCACCAGATTCTGGGCTTCCTCAGCTGTCTTTCCGGAAAGTATAGTCTCGTTGAGAAGTACTGTCGCCAGCCCTTCCGTAGAATTTAGCTCCTCAACGTGGGCTTTGAAATCATCTCCAAGCATTGCCTCGACCATTGCTACCAGGCTTTCCCCCTCCGGGGGTTCACTGAGGGTATGCGAACCGTAAGGCATGTAGACAGTCTTCAGTTCCCCAAGATAAGCGTCCAGATCCTCTATAAAGGCATCAGTTTTTGTTTCGTTTCCGGCAATGCTTTCAAAGTCCACCTCCAAGTCTGTATCCAGGCAAAGTTCCCGGGTAGCATTAAGGATGAGTTCTCTGTATTCGGCCTTGACTGCCGGATCAGATGCCTGTTCGAACAGGCTTATGTCCTGCTGGAGCAGTGTCAGGTTCCCGTAAAGTCCGGAAGGCACAATGGTTGGGGTTAGGAAGTCCACAACCAGCATGTTTGCCCTGCGCCTATCAAAAATCCCTTCAGCATCCATTGGAAGTACATGAACTATAGGCATGTCCTGCAGTAGAATCGCACCCCAGTCCTTTGCGGAAAGCCCTGATTCCTTTCCGGGCATCATCTCAATACTTGAAAAGATCGTGAAAAGAGCATCTGCCCCATACTCCTCCCCCATGTACTTGTAAAAAGCCAGGCACTGATGAGTAGGAGAGATCGAACCGTCATAGTAGGTCACGGACTCGTCCTGATCCCAGCCCCACATCGGGTCGGGAGCAAGCAGTACATTGCCATATTCGATTTTCGGAATTACGAGATATTTTCCAGTCCCGTTTTCCCAGACCATGATCTCCCCGGGTGCAGGGCCCCAGATATCTTCCATCTCAGCCTGTTTCTTTTCAGGAAGAGCTCCGAACCATTCAAGATACCTGGCTTCAGGGATGAGGATAACATCCCCATTTTCAACAAGGGAATCGAGAACACCGGGAGCCCATACCCCCACATTATGCCCTCTTTCCAGCATGATTTTGGCAAGTTCATCCCTGTCCGGAAGGTTGTCGTTTCCTAGGTTGTATCCCCTTTCCTTCATTGCTAAAAGGAGGTTTGCAAGGCTTGCCTGGGCGTCCAGGTAGTAGTCAATATCAGCTCCAATTTCAGCTTTTCCGGCTTCTGCAGCGTAATAGGGGATTACAATCTTCTTTTCGAAGTTTGATTTGTGGTGGAGTGCAGTCCAGGAAATTGTCCTGTTTACCAGCCATTCTACCTGGTAGTCGATGGGATAATAAACTGAATCTCCAATAGAAGGGTCCTTACAACCGATCACAATGGGCTCGATGATCCCATCCATCTCCGCAACCGAAAGCTGATAAGTTTGCTCGGGACCGACGCCGTGAGAGGAGTTTTCCCATTCCTCTGCACTCACATCATAGAAAAGGCGAATCCCATTCAGGGGAGTCACATTCCAGGTCTTGAGATCTTCGATGCCCTGATAGGAGTCGAAATAGTTAAATCTAGAGCCTCGAGAAATTATGACCACACTGTCTGCGATACAGCTTCCGTTCAGCATTAAGTAGTCCCGGGAACCCGAATCTTTGTAGGAATAAGTAACAACAACCACATTGCAACCAGCTGACTCGAAAGAATCAACAAGAGCCTCCACAAGTGGCCCGTCCCTGTCTTCGATGTACTTGAAACTATCACATACAATCCCTACAGTGGGCTTTACAGGGTCATAGCCCACCGTGCCATACCAGTCAAGGTACTCAGCAGGAGATGAAAAAATTTCCGGAGCATCCGGATGGTAAAGCCCGTATAAAGGACGGGAAACGGCCTCTTCGATCACTTCATAACTCCCTGCAAACTTAACTCCCACAAAAGTAGAAAGCCTCTTGAAGTTTTCTTCCGAATCATATGTGAAATATTCAGTAATATCAGCATAATTCGGGTCCGAGAGGTTGACATTGTGCAGGTTGTAAGACTGGATCAGGCTTCCCACACTGATAACATAAGCCCCGTTGGCTTTTGCCTGATTGACAGTCGGAGAAATAGCTTCTATTACCTGAGCATCAAGGTCTCTCATTATTACAATGTCCTTATCACTGAGATCGAAGCTAAGGTCCTCATTGGAACGCCCGAAGTACGTACTGATATTAATGACCCCTGGGAACTCCGGGTCAAGAGCCACTTTATCCATCGTCAGTACGGCACTTTCCCTGGAAAAGACAAAAGCAACTTCAAGCTTTTCCGGAACCTGAACGCCTCCTCCATAAAACGTATCATTCATGTATCTTATGAGCGTTTTTATGTTGTGGTACCCTCCGGTTTCCCAGAGCTCCGTCATATTCGAGTCGTTTGAGTTCCCAGGGTCAAACCCTTCGGGAAGGTCATAAGAAACGATGTGTGCACTCTGGTTCAGCTTACTATTGATTTTTGCGAGGGCCCCCTCGTCAAGGGAGGCCAAAAAGAGTACCTTTTCCGAACTGAAGTCCGTGGAATTTGCCTCGGTGGCATTATAGAGATTTACAGTTACTCCCGGGTTATCTTCCACTAGCACAGCTTCAAGTGCCTCCGTGTTGTTCTTCGCTCCCAGCACAAAACTGAATGTATTTTCCGATGCTGTGGCTGTTGATGTCAGCGAGCTTAGAAGCGTTAACAGCAATACAGAAGTTATAAATTTTATACAAAAGTTTTTATTAATAGAGATACACCCATATCCAAGCATATAGAAACACCTTTTGTATACAGTCCCAGCTTATTGTAGAAATGGAGGAAAGGACTGATTTTCAATTATTTTCTAAATTTGGGATTTTTTAAGAAAAAAACATAAAAAGAACAATCCTTAGTTCCGCATTTTTAAGCACATAAATGTCACCTGATACCGACCCATGCGCATAACTTAAGCACATCAAATTCAAGGTAGAACCTCTAAACCGTAATCTTCTGACCTTACATATTTACGGAAAAGCATATATGCACCTAAAGAGGCGGAACTTAGGAACAATATAGTTTTAAGAGTCTTTTTTTAGATTTGACTTCTAAAATAGAACAGGAAGTGGTGAATAAGGCATGTTAAAACACCACTTTCCTGATTTTCACCGAACTCATACCTGAGCCGGAATTTACATCTTCTTCTTCCGCATCCCCAGGTAAATTCCCCCGGCTGCTACCACCACAAAGAGGATCCCGACAATATCAGATCCCGAGAAGGACATGCCACTGTTTTCAGTTTCATCGGCCGGTTCCTTCTGCATCTCGTAGCCTTCAACATAATCAGAGTCCACGACTTTTTGGACTTCTGGAGCGGGTTCCGGGGAGTCTACCCCATAGCCTGAATCGGAATTCTGAACAGACTGGTTGCTGGCTGATTCCCCATTGCTTGCAGTCTGGTTGAGTTTTTCAGCAACACTTGTCTGGTGCCCTTTGCTACTATGATGTTTTTCAGGCTCTTCCTGCTCAAGGGATTTCTGTGTAGCCGTTTCAATTGCTTCGGTGAAACCCGGAACTGAGACCAGGCCCGATACGTAGCTGTTGAGAAGAGGGTTCCCACAGGTATGGTGGCAACAGGTTACCCCATCTTCGACCACAGACTCTGCGTATTCCGCAGCCAGGCTTTCGAGGACCTCAGCCGAGGCATCCCAGCTGCCTTTGCGAGCGGTCTCCAGCATCCTTGCCGTCATGGACTGATATGCATGAGGATTATTCTGTTTGATCCAGTCACTGAGTTCCTGGTCTGCCATGTAAGTCTGATACACCTGATTCCACATATCATCGGTGATCAAATCCGGGTTTGTGGCTTCCCAGCCCCAGAGGTTCTCAATGAAGTCTCCCATTTCCCGGGCTCCTGCATAATCATGTTCCTGCATACCTTCAATCCATTTGGGGTTGAAATAGCGAGAGTATGTTTCCCTTATGAGGAACTTTTCCAGAGTTTCAACCTTCTCATCTCCTCCGGTCAGCATGTTCGTGATAAATGAATCCGGATACTCTCCTCCCGAAACGGAGCTGACTGCGAGATTCAGCCCTCCCAGATACTGGAAGAAATCATCATTATCAAGAGTCCCATAGAGGTTTGTACTCCGGCTGTGCACTGTGGCTTCAACATCTGCAAGGTTCTTTTCGAAAAGACCCCTCAGGTTTTCACCCCAGACGTTTTCTCCGTAGGCATTGCACATCTTGCTGATGTAAAGGTCTGCCAGCACATCGTTGCTCTCCCAGGTATCACTTGCAGAGACCGCGTTAGGAAGACCTGTGCCGTAGGCGCCGTCCGAAGACCCAAAAATCCTTAGCAGAGCCAGATCCAGCGCCTGACTTTCATTAATGGAACCTTCACTCATCAAAGAGGCTTTCAGAGCTTCAGCATTTTCCCGGACATA
The DNA here is from genome assembly GCF_000969965.1 of Methanosarcina sp. WWM596. Classification (GTDB taxonomy): domain Archaea; phylum Halobacteriota; class Methanosarcinia; order Methanosarcinales; family Methanosarcinaceae; genus Methanosarcina. The sequence goes on along the minus strand of NZ_CP009503.1, from coordinate 327,535 downwards.
GTTGGGGGAGTCTTCCTGAGCATAAGCCAATTTTACGGCTTTGTCCAGCAGGACCACCTTGCCAGGGTACATATCCCTGTAGAGACCCGATATTTGGATCACCACATCAACTCTGGGCCTGCCCAGGGTCTCCATGGGGATAGCTTCCACATCAACTACCCTACCGTTGTTCCACACAGGTTTGACCCCGAGCAGGTAGAAGATCTCTGCTTCCATAACCCCTTCGTGCCTGGTGGTTTCCCCGGCCCAGAGAATGTAAGCTACCTTTTTCGGATATGTCCCGTGCTCGGCAACATAGGCTTCAAGCATCTGGCCAGCCATCTCCTGCCCGAGCGTCCAGGCAGCTTCTGTTGGCACTATCCTCTGGTCAAAAGCATAGAAGTTTCTTCCCGAAGGCAGAGTTTCAGGGTTTCTAACGGGGTCACCTCCCAGATTCCCAGGGATGAACCTGCCGTCCAGAGCATTAAGGACCTGCTGGATTTCCTCTTCCCCAAGAGCCAGATTTGCAGCATATTCTTCTGCACTGGAAAGGAAGTTAGTGACAGTTTCATTGCCTGTCCCGAGTACCTGCATCTGAGCATCCGTGGAATTAAACCCCTGATTCAGAACAAGATCCAGCAGATAGAGCTGGGCACCTTCGGTTTCATTGAATTTATTTACCGAGTCAGCAAAATCAGTACCAAGCATGGAATTTACCATACCCACAAGTTGATCCCCTTTCGGGCTTGTGCCCAGGATGTGCAGCCCATAAGGCATTGACTGGCTCTTATAATCCTCCAGCAGTTCCTCGAGCCCTTCCAGGAAAGTAGTATTAAAGTAAGTCTCGTTGTTTTCCGCCTCTGTCATGTTGAATTTGTCATCCAGGGAAAGAGACAGGGTCAGGTTTAAAACCTCAGACCTGTGGGCTGATTTAAGGGAATCGTCTGCTCTTGCCTGATCATAGTTCCAGATAGCCTCACTCAGGTTTGCGTAAGCTCCATAACTTCCTGCTGAAATAATCGGGGGGACAAGGTGGTCAATGATGACTGCTCCTCCTCTGCGTTTTGCCTCATTACCTTCTCCAAGCCCATCCATAACGTAAGGATAAATCACGGGCAGATCTCCGATCATGAGGGAAGGCCAGTCGTACCGCGAAAGTCCGAACTCTTTTCCAGGTAGCCATTCCTGAGTCCCATGCCTGCCGAAGTGGACCAGAGCATCACTGCCAAATCCCCCTTCTTCAGAGGAATGCTGGAGCCAGAGGTAGAACGCAATGTACTGGTGGTGAGGAGGTAGATCTTTGTCATGATAGAGAGCTTCGTTGTCATTAAGCCAGCCTCTTGAAGGCTGTGGAGCCAGAAGCACATTCTCTCCAACCTCTATTCTGGGAATTACGAGGTATTTTCCACTTTCGTTTTCCCAGACCATGATCTCTCCGGGTGCAGAGCCCCACTGGCCAATGACGTCCTGTTGCCTCTCTTCAGGAAGCTCCGAAAACCATCCCTCATAGGTGCTTTCCGGCACGAGAACGATTTTGCCTGTATCAACCATTTTCTGAAGTTCTCCCGGAGCCCATGTCCCTATGTTGAGACCCTGAGTAAGCATCAGATCAAGGAGTTCGGTCTCGTTAGGGACCTGGCTTTCGTTCAGGGTATATCCTCCGGCAGCCATGGCGTCAAGAAGACTGGACAAACTGGGAACAACATCGAGATAGGAAGCTCCTATGTTATCCTTTCCCCCTCCATGGTTATAATAGATTATAGCAACTTTTTTATCGGATTCCGGAATTTCCCCGAGGTTTACCCAGCTTTCGACGCGGTCAACGAGCCAGTCCAACTGATAGTCTATGGGAACTGACATCTCTGTCTCGGTATCGGAGTCCAGTTCTGTTGAAGCCATTATTACCGGGTCAATCGCCCCCCAGAGTTCCTGCATATCGAGTTTCATCATCTTATCTGCAGGAAGAGGGCTGCTGCTGGCTTCATACTCTGTTCTGTTCATGTAATTGTTAACAATGCCGTTGATTACAGGCACATCGAGCTCTTCAGCATCAAACTTGTTGCCAAAGTACGTAAAAGAAATAATCGCATCCACAAGGACTTCATCCCCCTGCTTGAAAAAGTCCCCGGAGGGAAAGGAATCCGACCCGTAAGTGACAATAACATTGTAGTCCCTTGCTTCAAGTTCTGAGATCAGAGCATCAATTGGCTCAATCTGGAAGGGGAAATAGCTCTGGTACATGGTAATTGCAACTGTGGGCTTTGCCGGATCGTAGACATGCCCTCCATCGCTTCTGTTAGAGTACCAGACAAGGTAGGTATCCAGAGAATCGGTAAAGTAACCGGTCATGTTCGCATGGTAGATCGCCCTTTCTGGAAGAGTGTGCGGATCCTCGTACAGGAGGTCAGACCTGCCGCAGCAATCGTTAGCGATACAGAATATAAGATTTTTCAGGTTGCTCTGATCATAAGCCCCGTTAAGCCAGTAATTGTTCAGCTTTTCCCTGTAGCCCTCTACCTGGTCTGCAGAAAGCGGGATGCTCTCATTCAGCAGGGTGTCATCGTCAATAACCACACCCCCACTTGCAATCACTTCATCCACCGTGGGTGTGAGTTTCTGGGCGGTTGAAGGGCTAAGCATGTTGATGTAGATAATATCCATCCCGCTCAGGTCAACGTCATTTTCCATTACGTAGTCAGCCATAAAACAGCTAAGAGTCAGGTCCAAGCTGCTGTTATTATTGATATCCTCCATCAGGTTTTTGAGGGGAAGTTCATGGCTCCGGTACCCGGTCACAATGGCAATATCCAGATGCTGGCCAGTGCTGGGGGTCACCGGAGTTTCTGTCACCGTTTTCCTCAATAAAAGAACATTTGTGAACCCCAGAGATGTAGGGTCACCACCCATCTGTTTCTGGCGGGTGAGCCCGCTGATTGTAGCACTTCCTGTCAGGTCAATCCCACTGCCAGTCAGGTCAAGAAGAGCCTGGGATTCGTTTGCATCAATATCCCTGCTTGAGGTGTCAAGGTTCACCGAAAGGTCCATTCCCTGGACCTGGATTTGTTCGTCGGCCCGGCGCCATTTGTCCTCGTTGTAAAGAGCAACAAGCGTATAGTTCCCATCGGGAATCCCGGAAAGCAGATAGTTGCCTTCAGCATCACTTGTAGTGTTGGCAACAAGTTCATACTGGATGGATTCATTTCCTGCCACTGGAGAATCATTCTGGATGGATTCATTTCCTGCCACCGGAGAAGTAGTTTCCTGCTGCTGACCGGTGTCGGGGGTTACCGGAGTTTCTGTTACCGTTTCCCTCAACAAAAGAACGTTTGTGAACCCCAGAGATGTAGGGTCACCACCCATCTGTTTCTGGCGGGTGAGCCCGCTGATTGTAGCACTTCCTGTCAGGTCAATCCCACTGCCAGTCAGGTCAAGAAGAGCCTGGGATTCGTTTGCATCAATACCCCTGCTTGAGGTGTCAAGGTTCACCAAAAGGTCCATTCCCTGGACCTGGATTTGTTCGTCAGCCCGACGCCATTTGTCCTCATTGTAAAGAGCAACAAGCGTATAGTTCCCATCGGGAATTCCGGAAAGCAGATAGTTGCCTTCAGCATCACTTGTAGTGCTGGCAACAAGTTCATACTGGATGGATTCACTTCCTGCCACCGGAGAAGTAGAAAACAGCATTAAAAGGATTAAAATAATCAATCCATAGGCTTTAAATATTTTATTTAGAGGGTTTCTTTTTTTATTCAAGTGTTCGTTCATAATTCCTACTCCAGAATGATTAATTGGATCACTGTGCAAAAAATATATTATAATCTTGATTCTGTATGCTGCTTACAGTAAACTCTTTAATTTCAGCTTTAGATCTCCACCAGCAGACCAGGCGGATCAGATCTAAAGAGAAATAAAAGTACACCACAAATCAACAACTAAAGTAAACTTTACTAATTAATTTAGAGAATAATGCCATTCAAATGAAGTCATTGAAATATGTTTTAGATAGCCATCGCCTCAAAGAATTATTAACTGTTCACCTCAAAACACAAATATATAAAAGAATTTGAACGCAATTTTACTTTACTTACATAAAAAACTGCGATTTTGGGTAATAGATATTAGCCATAAAGATAACAAAAAAGGAAAAAAAATAGTACAAAGAACGGAGTCAACTACCCGCTAAATCTGAAGATTTAACGGATTTCCTGCTGAAGGTTTATAATATGTTACACATTCAAACCAAGATCGGATTAGTAAACTGAATAACACGTTAGTAATGTTAATTGCGGCTCTGATAAACAATCAAAATCGAGATAAGTGGGTTAAAAAAGCAATTAACATCAAGATTTGAAAAACATTTGTAAATATTATAAACTGGGCTACTCACTCAAATATCGAGGATTTCTACAGAGCTACTTAGGTCTTGAGTGAACTACCACTCAGCTAAAGACTGAGTGGTTTCTTGGTTCATTCCTCCCTCTATTGAGGGCAAGTCCCCAAGCTCATCCCCGTAGTCCCTATGGTGTCATAATCCAATTAGATTCTGATCTATGAGAGCGAATTTTTTGATATTGATAGCGGCATTAATGTCTCTATCATGTTTGGTTTTACAGTCTGGACAAATCCATTCTCTGTCTTTTAGCTGAAGCTCTTTATTGTGGTATCCACACACACTACATAGCTTAGAAGAGGGTTCAAATTGTCCTATTCTCAGGACGGTTTTTCCAAACCATTGAGCCTTATATTCCAACTTTATTACAAAACTACTCCACGCAGAATCACTTATAGCCTGTGCTAAGTGATGATTCTTAACCATGCCTTTAACATTTAGAGTTTCCAGAGCTACAGCTTGGTTTTCGCTAACAAGTCTAAAAGAGAGTTTGTTCTGGAAGTCATTTCTCTGATTTGTTATTTTGTCATGGAGTACAGCAAGTCTTCGTTTAGCTTTTGCCCTGTTCTTAGAGCCTTTCTGTTTCCTTGAGACTCTTTTCTGTAATACTTTGAGCCTTTTAAGAGAGTTTTTCAAGTACTTTGGATTCTCAACCTTTTCTCCTGTTGAAAGGACAGCAAAGTCTTTGATACCTACATCAATTCCTACTGTTGTTGATTCTGTGAAAGCTTCCTTTACTGGAAGTTCTTTTCCATCTTCAACAAGGATACTGATGTAGTAATGTCCTTTACATGTCCTTGATACCGTAGCCGTTTTAGGCTCTCCTTCAAACTTCCTGTGAAGAACTGCTTTAATTGGTTCTATTTTTGGAAGCTTGATAGTATTATTTTCAAAGTTTACAGTGTAGTGTTGAGGTACAGGGAAAGACTGTATCGGATTCTTTTTTGATTTGAACTTTGGAAACCCTGTTTTCTCTCTAAAGAATCTAGTGAAAGCGGATTCAACCTGCTTAGTCATCCCCTGTAATGATTGAGAGTTAACTTCTCCTAACCACTCATTAGAAGCCTTTAGAGTAGGAATTAATTTGTTTAAGTCAAATCTGGAAATTGATTCCCCTGTCTGCTCATAAGTTTTAATTTTCTGGTCAAGTGCCCAATTATAGACAAATCTACAGCTACCTATATGCTGATTCAATTGAATAGCTTGTGTAGTTGTAGGATAGAGTCTAAATTTGAACGCTTACATCATACAAAGGCATTATGTGCTTTAACAACATACATACTTTTTGGTAAATACGAAGTATGAAACACGGAATTATAGCAAATTTTTGTTAATGTATCATGTTATTTTTGTTTGCAAATACCGAAAAGTCATACTTGAACCAATTAGCGAAGAACTCAAACAGATTAGGATTGACATTTCAAAAGAGTCTAACTTTGAAATCCTTGAAATGGAAACTGACAAAGACCATATTCATTTCTTGATCAAGAGTGAGCCGAAAGTTAGCGTTTTGTCAATTGTCAGAAAATTGAAACAAGAATATACTAACAGGTTATGGAAAACTCAAAAAGAATATCTGAAAAAGTATTATTGGGGTGAGAATACGTTATGGAGTGATGGTTATTTTGCGTTTACTATCGGAAATGTGAGTAAAGAGGCGGCAGAATATTACATACGGAATCAGGGTTGAAGTTGACGCTTATATCCCCTGAGCTAAAGACTCAGGGGTTTTACGCTTCTTCATATAAATTCTGACAACTTCATTTTATTCCTTACCTGAAGATTTACAAAAATCTACAATCAGGTTAATGTTCTTAAAAAAGAGAAAAGGAAAAGAGCACAGAATGAAAAGTGCTCTCCTTCCAGACAGGTTCACATCTTCTTTTTACGGAATCCGAGATAGATTCCACCCACTGCTACCATCACGAAGAGAATCCCGATAACATCAGATCCCGAGAAGGACATGCCGCTGTTTTCAGCTTCATCGACCGGATCTTTCTGCATCTCATACCCTTCCACATAATCGGAGTCAGATGCCTTTTGAACTTCAGGAGCAGGATCTGGGGAATCCAAACCATACCCTGCATCTGAGTCTTGAACAGTCTGATTGCTTTCCGCTGATTCGGGATTTGCTCTGGTTGTCTGGTTGAGTTTATCGGCAACACTTGTCTGATGCCCTTTGCTTTTATGGCTGCTGCTCTTAACTTCTTCCGTTTCCTGAGTTTTGTCCCTGGTTGCTGCTTCCATTTGTTCAGCATAGCCAGGGACAGATACCATCCCGCTTACAAACTCGTGAAGTAGCGGATTTCCACAGGTATGGTGACAGCAGGAAGCTCCATTTTCAGCTACCGATTCTTCATATTCTTTTGCGAGGTTTTCGATAACCTCGTCCGAAGGTTTCCAGTATTCATGCCTGACAGCTTCGAGCATTCTGGCTGTTAGCGACTGGTAAGCATCTGGATTGTTCTGCTTGAACCATTCTTTCATGGAAGGATTATTAACATAGGTCTCATAGGTCTGCTCCCAGACACTGTCATCCACAAGATCAGGGTCACTGACCTCCCAGCCGAAAAGGTTGTTCACGAACTCGGACATCATCCTGCCGCCCGAATACCCTGCGCCCTGCATCCCTTCAATCCATTTCTCATTGAAATACCTGGACCTCAGGTTCTTGCTCAGATACTCTCCCATTCCTGTCATCTGAGCCCTTTCAGGATCTCTGGTATCCGAAACATACATCTCGGGGGTCCTTCCGTCTCCCCTGACATGCCTTGTTGCCAGGTTCAGACCACCGAAGTACTGGAAGAAGTCGTCGTTGTCAAGGGTGTCGTAAAGGTTTGACGAATCCGAATGTACGGAAGCTTCAACGTTTTTCAGGTTGCCCTCAAGAAGTTCCCTGGATTTTATGCCCCAGAAATCTTCCCCATAAGCATACCCCATCTTGTCCAGGTATACATTTGCAATCGCCTCTTCGTCGTCCCAGCTCCCGCTTGCACCGATAGCATTTGAGACCCCTATTTCATAAGTCCCATCCATTACTGCAAAACAACGCATTGTGGAGAGCTTGGTTGCGGTTTCATTGTCATAGCCCGCCGCAAGCAGGGAATTATATATTGCAAGGGCGCTGTCATTTACGTAGTTGGGATAGTTTCCGGCAGGAAGTGAACTTGCAAGTTTCACGGCGCGATCTACCATTTTGATCTTATCCGGAAAAGCGTCCCTCATACCGGCGGTTGTATAGACAATGTCAATACGCGGTCTCCCCGGTTTTTCTGTATCATAGTTCGGCAGCAGCTCCTCTTCAGGGATAGCCTCAACCCCGGTTACATACCCATACTCATCCCAGACCGGCTGCACTCCGAGCATGTAGAGCACTTCGGCTTCCAGAGTCCCGTGGTCGCGGATAAACTCTACCCCGAACCTTGAGAATGAAACCTTTTCCGGATACTCTCCGTACTTATCGTAATAATCCTCAAGCAGCTGGATTGCAAGGGATTTGCCAAGCTCCCAGGTTGCCTTTGAAGGATAGAGTTTTGAGTTGATGCCGTAGAAGTTGCGCCCCGTTGGTACTGCGTCCGGGTTCATAACAGGGTCCGTGCCCGGTCCGGGTGGGATAAAGCCTCCGTTCAGGGCTGAGAGGATTCTGTCAATCTCCACATCACTGTCAAGAAGCCGCTCTCTATACTCCAGCCCCTGTTCAAGATCAAGGGTAACTGAACTATCAGTTGCCCCATAAACATCAAGCTGAGCCGTGGAAACCTCCGTGTTATTGGTCACGACTTCCCAGACAAGCCTGTTCACTTTAGTATCATTTGACGGAATCCCGAGGGGGTAAACGGATTCAGGATAGAAGGCAGCAGTGATATTATCCTTGAAGTCTCCTCCAAGCATGGCCCTTACCATTCCGGAAAGTTCATCTTTTTCAGGATCTGTCAGGTTTGTAGAGGGTACCCGACCAAGGACATGCATCCCGTAAGGAATGTTTTCTCCTTCCACATCTTCGAGATATTCATGAAGGACATATTTTACAAAGTCCCCAAACTCTTCTTCATTGTAAGCTCGAAGCGCAGTCACATTCTCGATTCCAAGGTCAACGTCCAGGTTAAGTTCTATAATCTGTTCGATTATGGCTGTCTGGTACCCTGCCTTTGTCTGTGTAGAAAGCCCGGGATCATAATACTGCTGCACACTGATTGAAAGGTTGAGTAATTCTCCATAAAGCCCACTGCGTTCAAGGGTCGGAGGCAGGTGGTCGATAATCAGGGCATTGCCTCTGTACTCGGCAGTCAGCCCTTCTCCCACGTTTGCAACTATGTAAGGATAAATGTTTGGCAGACCCTGCAGCAGTAAAGGTGCCCAATCGGAAGTCCGGTTCATACCATAAGTAGAACCCGGAAGCCACTCATGCGTACCGTGGGTCCCCATGTGAATAACTGCATCAGGCTGCCATTCATGATTAAGCCAGAGGTAGAAAGCTATGTACTGGTGTGGGGGAGGCACAAGGCTGCTGTGGTAAAGGGTGTCATCATTTTGCAGGAAACCTCTGGCAGGCTGTGGCATGAGCCAGACATCTCCGAAACGTACAGAAGGGATTACAATGTACTTCCCAGTCTCGTTCTCATAGATCATGAGGCTCTTATTCTGAGGAAGATCTTCAACCCAGGGTTCTCCCCATTCCTTTATTACCTGAGACCTCAGTTCTTCAGGAATTTCAGACTCAAACCATTCTTTGTAGGTCTCCATGGGTATCAGGTGCAGTCCCCATTCAGTCCTGTTTTCTACCATTTCATTCATAACACCCGGAGCCCAGGAGCCGGCATTGATACCCTGTGCCTGCATCATTTCCAGGAGTTCACTGCTGTTATCCGGAATTCCGGAGACCTCGTACCCACTTTCATTCATCTCGTTAA